>JAYEKX010000108.1:0-825 GCA_034716875.1 Candidatus Altarchaeota archaeon
CCTCTCCGTCATGGTATAGCTCTGCTTTGCATAGAGTATTGTGTCGTGCCTTAATTCAGTCCACGAGGCAAGCACCGTATTTAATTCCTTATCCTGCCAGGCCTCAGTCTGCATGAAGGTCGGGTATCCACTACCGAAATCCGTAAGCAGCGGCTTCAGGGAATAAAGCCAGCTCCAATATAGGTTCCTGTTCCACTCCATAGTATTTACTTCACTAAACTCCTTCCTTAATTCAATCAATTTTTTATTGTAACTGACATTCCTGTCTACATACTCAGTGTCGCCTTCCGCCTCCAGTATATCCTTCGCCCTCCCGGATCCGAGGACCGCCATCACATCCAGTCCGCGGGGGAAGCATCGGGTGGGTCCGGCACCGGTTACACACATCGTGAAGGGATTGCCGGAACCAGTATACCATCCAACATTCGGGGTGTTAACCAGGTGCTGGAACATGTAGGAGTCTGGAATGAATCTCTGACCCATAAAACGCAGACCCTTGGTTTTACTGAGACATTCATCCAGCTCATCGCCGCTGTAGGGGGGGTAGATGACGCAGACCCCGCTGCCGCCGTATATCTCAGGGCTTCTCATCCTTGCCAGCTCAGCCTTAAGATTCAGGAGCTTCCCCTCATCATTGAGCTCTACAGCCTTGAATTCAGTTCCATAAACCTTTTCTATTGCATCAAGATACTCGTAGGGTGTTAAGTCATCCGCCGTCCCTACGAAGAAGGCAGTAACTGAGTAAATCCTGTCCCAGATTCCCCGGGCAGTGTCTTCCTTAACCTTTACTGCAGGAATTTCCGCAGTAATTAAGCTGGCTTGCAT
>JAYEKX010000108.1:835-2810 GCA_034716875.1 Candidatus Altarchaeota archaeon
CGTCTCCGCCCTTCAGGAGGAATGCTATTCGCCCATACCACATCATGGATTTAAAGTATCTCTTTAACCGTTCACTCCTCGTGTAGTGACCCCGGGGTATGTACTGGGAGTAATCCTCGCAGTAGCATTGAGGCCTTAAGCAATTGCAGCCTGGATTGGAGTTAAATATGGGGCTGGGGTTGAATCCTTCATGATCCTCAATATACGTGATCTCTTTTTCAACATCATCTCTTACGTAATCCCTGACTTCGAAATCAAGTTTCCTGATGGGTTGAAAGGTCTTCTTATCCCATGGAGTCTGTTTATTCCATTCCTCGATCTCTCTCTTAACCTCTTCCTCGTCGTAGTCTTCAGTAGGCGTCTGCAAAAGCTTTAAAGCCACAGAAAAATATGCTACGTTCCTCCTGGCGGCCTCCTTAAGCTCCGGGTCTGTGAAGCTGTTGAAATCTTGTTCAGACCTCTCTAGCATAGCCAGGCTTAAGCCGGTTATCTTGCTAAAGAATTCCCGCTCCTCAATCCCCTTCAGGATCTCGTTGAATTGTATATGATAAAGGTGGAGCAGGGAATCCGAGGTAATGAATATGGGAATCTCCCTCTGCTTCAGGTCTTCATAGGGTTCTACTATATCATCTCCGCCGTAGGGGATGACTGTGAACCCGTTTTTCTTCAACAGGTTTTTTTGTTCATTCTTCAGCTTGAATCGTGAGTTGATTTTCTGCAGGTTAATGACGTCCCCTAGATTTAGGGGTAGTTGATACGCGGGTGAGTTAAGGTTTATCTTTAGACCCTCTAGGGAATAGAATGACGTCATCTTCAGTTTAGGGTTCTCCACCTCTTTAGCACTTACTGAGGGGATAATCAGGACTTCGGGGGGGGTTGGCTTCAGATTCTCAACCACACATTTATTGTTTATGCAGGCGCATCTTCCGGCTCCGCAATCAATCGGCCCCTGACATACCATGGTGCATCCAATCCCGCGGCAATCCGGTGCAAATTTCTTGTTTATGCAGGAGGTGGGGTGGCAGCATTGAGCCGGCACGCAGTCACTATCTCCCAGACAATAATCTGGACGCACTCCTGATTCAGGTATTGTCGTAGTTGCCTTAAACGTTGTAGTGGTTGTCTTAATTGTCGTAGTCGTAGTCTCATCCGGCGTCTTGACACATCCACTAAATAAAACAACCCCAATCACTAAAACCCCGATAAAAATCTTTGAATCCATTTTTTTTGATCCTCCTTAATAATTATTAGTCATACACACAAAAGCATACCCTTATTTTATCGTCTTAACTGGTGGAGACTGTTGAATTGCCACGGTTACCAGTTATCAACCCATGCGGTTATTAATTCCACCACAGCAGATAATATCGCTGAGGGACCACCTGAAGCCAACCGGCTTATTAAAGCCAACACCTCACTCAGGGTCACTTCCCTACTTGAATTATCTAATGGAGGATTCGGGGGGTTATTTATAGGTGACAATGATTGATCATTTACGTAAATCTTGGTGGGGTTTTTTGAAATACCATCCCACCCCACACCATTCAGGGTCAAATCCAAATCACCGTCGTTGTCATAATCAACCCATATAAGAGAGCTATACTGCAGTGGATGAAGAGATTGCTCTATATCCTCTAATAGATACGTATCAATGTTGTTATAGATCTTTGACACTGAACCCGTAGATAATGGTTTTCCACTTAATGCCAGATCCAGATCACCATCGTTATCATAATCCCCCCAAGCAAGTGAACCAAGAGATATTCCTATAATATTCTGACTAGCATCCTCCACAAGAATTCCGTTAACATTCTCATAGACCTTAGTTACTTTCTCATCACATGCCGGACGAAGGGAACCATGTTCATGTGAACAACCACATATAGCCAGATCCAGATCACCGTCGTTGTCGTAATTTCCCCAGATAAGAGAGCATTCCCCCACCGGAGTAAGGGATTGGTTTATATCTTCCACC
>JAYEKX010000109.1:0-2806 GCA_034716875.1 Candidatus Altarchaeota archaeon
AGTATATGCCCCAAAAGATTAGCGAATGCGAGGGGGTCAAATATGATATCATATAGCCCCTCTCTTCCTTCCACAGGGTTTAATGCCTGCTTCGCTATCTCGCCTGCCTTCTTTCCAGCCTCCCCGGGATTAAAATCCCTTAGATTAGTTGCGCAGTTAACCCCGTGCCCTGAAGCGTTTTTATCGGCAAAAGCCCTTAATGAAATCTCTATGTTGGTTCTTTCATAAGACGCCTCAATATTATTTGAGGAAACAATATAGTCTTTGAGATGGGTTGTGTATAAAACCCCTGCAGTTCGTTTAGCATAATTTAATGCCTTATTTATGGCAGCCTCAACATAATCAATATTTTCGGTTGATAAACCAGCTATTTTTTTATCACAAGAGCCAGCAACCCCCCTGTAGTTAAACGGCCCCTCGGCGATGCCGTGGTAATCAACACTTGGTTTCAGGGATCTGGCAAATTTAATCAGGTTACGGATTGATTCATCCATATTCCGGTTAGATAAATCACTTATTGAGGTGGAAACAATCCTTTTCTTTAATGCCAGAAAAACATGCATGTTCACAGAATCCCATGTCTTTGTTGAAACAATATCGTTGTTTGCAAATTTTATCTGGCGTGTTTTATCCACTAAAACATTCGTTATCACATCCTCGGCCCCCTGGTTTAATGCACCCTTCAGGACATAAACTGCTTTATCTTTAATCTCCTCCACATCCATTTTTTGTTTACTTCAAGGTTAAATGCCTCAGCCGTATATGCGGCCCACCCATCCAGACCGGAATCCCCTGCATTGGGTCGCCTTTCCCGCAGGTTCCGGCAACAAACGCTAGATCATTCCCTACGGCATCAATTGCTTCATAAAACGCAGGTGTTGTAAGTTCAAGGACTGGCTTTTTTACGGGGTGTTTTAATTCACCGTTTTCGATTAGATATGCTTCTCTGCCGATGTATCTCTGATTAAATCGTTTATCATCGATATTCCATTCCATAAAGGTCTTCATGTAAACCCCTTGTTTCACATCCTCGATCAATTCCTCAAATCCACAGTCTCCAGGTGATATGAATGTGTTCGCCATCCTCACTATTGGTTCCCTGTCAAAGTTGCTTGCTCTCGCAGCAGCATTACTCTTTATCCCGAGTTCATAAGCGGTTTCCCGGTTGCATAAAAACTCGTTGATGACGCCTTCTTTAATCAAAAACCTCTTTTTAGCCTCAACACCCTCGTCGTCATATAGATAAAACCCGTGGCTATGCTTGATTGTGGGGTCTTCAACAACATTCACTACATCGCTTCCGATTCGTGTGTTCAACATATCCGGTGAAACAAAGGATTCCCCTGCCTGCGCCGCCTCCCTCCCCAGAATCCGGTCGGATTCATAGGGATGCCCTGTACTCTCATGAACCGCTATTCCAACAACCTCGGGACCCAGAACTAAATCGAGTTTACCTTCCGGTGATTTCCTGCCTTTCCTTAAAACATTATCCAGGGTTTTCGCTTCTGACGCAATTTTTTCAGGCAGATTCCATTTCTTTACTGCCTCCCAGCCCCCTGATTCAGCATACTGAAACATCCTCTGCTCCATGTTTCCATTGCTCATGGCGGTTATCAGATAAAAAATCCCTACCCGCGGGATAGTTGAATGAATACGTGTTCCCTCAGAGTTTACATAATATTTCTTCCTCACCTCATCACTTAACTCAAAAAATCTTGCAGGCAGATTTATTCCAGTATCCTTAAGGGTATTTTCAACCGCCATTAATTCACTCAGTTTCTCGTCCGGCTCAATATCCTGTATCCTGGTTTTCTGTTTAATTTCATAGCCTGCATCAACTGGTTTTTCTTCTGACAACCAGGCGGGTTTTTTTACAAGCCTGGATGATGCGCGGGCGGTTTTCACCACATCCCCGACAAGTTCCTTAATCCTTGGTTTGATTAATCTGTTGGTTGAGGAAAACCCCATTGCTCCGTCCACGATAACCCTGATGGAAAGCCCGGTTAGGGAGGAGAAACTTGCAGCATCCGGGTTTCCGTTTTTTAAAATGAAGCTGTTGCCTACAGAGTGTTCAATGCGGACTTCCGCATACTGTGCCCCGAATTTACCTGCGTGGTTGAGTGTGAATTCAATTAAATCATTAAACATTTTTCCAGGGTATTTAAGTATATCAAATACCATATACTCAGATAGGTATAATGCAATGGGAGTATATTTATATAGATAAGCTAGTTAAGTATTAATGATTACTTAGATTACCTAGAAGGTGATGCATTGAAAGGTAAGATTATTTCATGCCCAGGTAATGAAGTCGTCGCATCCATCTCTTTTTCAGGGAAATCCTTAGACCTGAAAACCGCTAAGGGATTATGTGGTAGACCTGTTTCTCTAGAAAATGAATCAGCTGTAGTGGGAAGGATTTCTAACGTCATTGGAAGGGTTGATAAACCCTATTTAGTCATTACTAAGTACAAGAAAAAGGTTTCACCTGAATTAATCAATAAACCCATCTATATAAAATGGTCGAAGAAATAAAACATTGGGAGGATAACGGAAAGGATGAAAAAATCACTAAATCATGCCCGTCGTGTAATGGTTTAAATTTAGTGACTGATTATAAGCATGGTGAATTAGTGTGTAAAAATTGTGGCTTGGTAATCGATGATGAATTACTGGATTTTGGACCGGAATGGAGGGCTTTTGATGAGGAACAGAAGAGTAAGAGATCCAGGACCGGAAGCCCTGTGAAATATGCTAAATTGAATAAAGGCCTCACCACTGAGATAGATAGGTATGAGAGAGATAT
>JAYEKX010000110.1:0-11176 GCA_034716875.1 Candidatus Altarchaeota archaeon
GCAGGTATTCTCATGACAGTAATCACTTAAACAGTCTGAATCACTCACACACCCCATGCCTTCACCACAGGGCTTACAGGATCCTCCACAATCAATATCGGTTTCATCCTGATTCAATACCTTATCACGGCAGGAAGCGGCTGTACACACGCCTTTGTGACAGACACCACTTAAACAATCTGAAGCCAATACACAATTTTCATCATCTTCACAGGGAGAGCAGGATCCTCCACAATCAATATCGGTTTCATCCTGATTCAGTATATCATCGGAACAGGAGGGTGTTTTGCAAATACCTTCATGACAGTATTCACTCACACAATCAGAGCCGGTGAGACAGGAGTTATCATCCTCACAGGGGGGACACGGTCCTCCACAATCAACATCAGTCTCACCATAGTTCTTCAAATCATCTTTACATGCAGATATTATCTTGATTTTCCGGGGGCTACCTTCACCACACGCACGATTAGTACCATCTGAAGGCCTCTTTTTGAGGGTTGTTGAGGTGGTTGAAGAGGTGGTTGTGGTGGTGGTCGAAGCAGGGATAGTAGTAGTTGTGGTCGAAGCAGGAACAGTAGTAGTTGTGGTCGAAGCAGGAACAGTAGTTGTGGTGGTCGAAGCAGGAACAGTAGTTGTGGTGGTCGAAGCAGGGATAGTAGTAGTTGTGGTCGAAGCAGGAACAGTAGTTGTGGTGGTCGAAGCAGGAACAGTAGTTGTGGTGGTCGAAGCAGGGATAGTAGTAGTTGTGGTCGAAGCAGGAACAGTAGTTGTGGTGGTTGAAGCAGGAACAGTAGTTGTGGTGGTTGAGGTTGTTGTCGTGGTTGTTGTACATACCACATCAAATCCAGTAGTTCCGGTGAAGGTTTCGCATTCATACGAAATAATCAATTCAACGGTATACTCCTCATTAACACAATCCCCGGGTAGACTCCACAGAATTGTATAATCAACAGTGTTGCCGCCACCGTAGGCATAGCAATCTTCGGGGCTGGATTCGTCCACAGTCACATCCAGATTACAGTTCCCGTAATCAGGATAGGATCCATAATGCTTGGGGAGTGAGCAACTCAGGTGAACACCATCATCTATATTCAATTTCACATCATCCATCTGCTCGCATTCAGTAAGTTCCACAACAGCATTGAATTCCACCACGTCTCCAGGAGAATAAACGTCTCCATCACTATCTATGGAAACCATTATATCTGCAAAAGAGGGAGAAGCCAAAAAAATTAAGGCGATTGCTATAAACCCAAAATAGTTCACGTTTCTCATTTTTATTTTTGTTACATATACGGTACTAGGTATAAAAATTATACAATATTCATATATTATAGGGGATTTATAGTATAAATACTATATTTTGATATTTAAAGGATAAAAACATGATATTTAATATAAAATCCAAGTTTATGAACATGAAGAAATGATCACTACAGTAACCACCACAGTAACTACCGTGGTAACGGATTTTCTTGTATATGCAGGGATAGCGATAATAGCATTAATAGCATTCTTGAGTCTGAAAGAAGTTCTGAATTTAGATACAGTGAAGATGAGAAGACATCACTATAAACACTTCCTATCCCTCTCAAACATCGTAATACCTGTTCTGTTCATAGTCTTTATGTTTCTGATGATATATAAGATAGCTGACTTATTCTAACCCGGTTAAGAGAAAAAAAACGGTGCAATCAGGAATAAAACAATGTTTGTAATTCCATGGGATAATGTTATACCCCACAAGCTTCTTGTTTTCTGGAATACATACCCATAGAAGAATCCCACAAGGAACACAAAGATCATATCAGGGGTGGATTTAAAACCAATGTGCATTAACATGAACAGGATACTGGAAAGGAATAAGCCGGCATTTCTCCCAACCACCGCCTCAGCCTTAGTCTGTACAATCCCTCTGAAGGTTAATTCCTCCAGGAGACCGGAGAATATCATGAGGATGAAGCATGAAATAGCGAGATTTATGGGTGTTAATTCATCAATAAACACCCCTGGTTTTAGGATCATGCCCTCAGACAATACCGGTTTCAGGATCAGGTATTCACAAAACCCGAAGAGAACCCCGGTTAATGCTATGAAAAACTGGGTTAATGAGAAGTTGGAGACCAGGCCGACGTCCCGTAACTGCATCTTCATGTGTCTGATGAGAAGGATTATTGCCAGGAATAAGGGGATTCCGATGATGCTGAACCAGTAGATGCGTTCAACTGCTTCAAGGGGCATGGAGAATCTGATTAACCCGATCAGGGGTATCAGGATTAACGCATTCAGGAGATAGGACATATCCTCAATCTGCCATGCCTTCCTCAGTGAGTGAGACCGGGTTCTGATTGATTCACGATAAAGCAGTGAGGATAAAATCAGTAATGTGAAGAGGAATAACAGATGGATTAAAATACCCACCCTCACATCCAGATAAGTGGAGGTTAATTCCGCCGACCCCACCAGTACATAGGCAAATAATGGAACAACAACCCTCAAGTTAATTCCAGCAAATTTTTTATCCCAATTATCCCTTGAATCATCTGTATTCATAGGATGATATATTTGATGGAATAGAAATAAATATCGGTTTATGAAAACATTTGTCGACGGTGAACGTATTCTTGAAACCCCGTTGGGTGATCCTGTGCCGAGGGTGTGTTGAAATCTTAAAGAATTACACATATGAGTAGTTCACTGTTACTCAATTGAGTAACATATGAGTCATTTATATACTATACTAACTAATAATTATTAGATGATATCCAATAAAAGACGCAAAAGAAAAATCAGTAGATTACCCCAATCCATATCATTCAGCCCCTCAGGCATACCCCTCACCAGATCAGACAACATTAATTTAATGCTAGAGGAATTAGAGACCATGCATCTCGTTGACCTCATCGGCCTTAAACAGGAGGATGCCGCAAAAGAAATGGGTATATCCAGGAAAACCCTCTGGAAAGATCTGAAATCCGCAAGAAAAAAAGTCACGGACGCCCTAATAAACGGCAAAAAAATTACAATAGATATGGGGAACTATGAATTACAATCATCTTAGATTTAAAATTGAGGTAAAAAAATGTTGTCAGAAACAGCCATATTGAACGAAAGGGCAGGTATGAGAGTAAAAAGGAGCGATGGTTCTGTCGGGAAATTTGATCCAGACCAGATTATTTCCAGATGTATGCACGCCGGAGCATCGTCTTTTGTGGCATCCCAAGTAGCCTCCTTCGTTGCGGAGAATATCTATGACAGTATATCCACAAAAGAGATAGCCTCCATGGTATACATCAGATTGAAGAAGATAAACCCCACCCTCGCCAACCAGTATAAATACAGATTAGAGTTGAAGATAAGGACGTCCCAGACGGTATTGGAGAAATTCGACCGGAAAAAGATTATAGAATCCCTAATTGAGGAAACTCAAATCGATGAAGAGGTCGCATCTAAGGTTTCATTAGCGGTGGAAAAAGAACTGGAGAAACTGAGACTCGACTACGTTACCGCCCCCCTGATAAGGGAGATGGTTAACGTTAAACTGCTGGAAAATGGTATGGAATCCGCCAGAGCCAGATATACCCGATTGGGAATGCCCGTCTATGATGTTAAGAATTTAATGAAAAATAGTTCAAAAGAAAATGCAAATTTGCAATACAACCCAGAAACAATCCACAAACTGATGGCAGATCAAATCTCCAAGGAATATGCTCTGATAAATATATTACCGATAGACCTAGCTGATGCCCATATGCAGGGAAGGATCCACATCCATGATCTGGATTATTTCACCAGACCGTTTTGCTTTTCTCATGATATACGGTTCTTTCTAAAGAATGGCTTCAAGGCGGATGGAGTAGGTAACCATACTTCAGTAGCGGGGCCAGCAAAGAGACCGGATGTGGCATTCTTACACGCGGCGAAGGTTCTTGCTGCTTCTCAGACCAATTGTGCCGGAGGCCAGGGATTTAGCTATCTCAACACCTTCTTAGCTCCCTATGTGGAGGGGCTGGACTACGATAAAGTAAAGCAACTTGCCCAGATGTTCATCTACGAGATGTCTCAAATGTACGTGGCAAGAGGAGGACAAACAGTCTTCTCCTCTATCGATTTTGACCTATCAATTCCCAAAGAATTCAGGGATATTCCCGCAATTCTTCCCGGGGGTAAGATGAAGGACAGAATTACTTACGCAGATTATGAGGATGAAGCCAAAACATTACTAAAAGCGGTAATTGATGTATATTCCGGGGGGGATTATGAAGGTAAGGGATTTATTTTCCCCAAATTTGAGGTTCAAATTCTCCCCGATGAGGTTGGCGAAAATGAAGATATGCTAAGAGATATATCCCAATTAGCATCTAAATATGGAACTCCTTACTATATCATCAAACAACCACATATGCCTAAACTCTCTGCATATCAATGCTGCGCGTACCTCATGCATCTCGATTATGACCTAAAAGAAGGTGATTTAGAGGAGGGGGGATTAAGATCCGGAGGGATACAGGTAATCAGTATCAATTTACCGCAGATTGCTTATGAAGCAAGAGATGAGTCAGAATTCTTTGAACTGCTGAAGAAAAGAATGAATGGGGTGAAAGATGTATTGATTCTAAAGAGAGACCTGATAGAGAGAGAACTGCAGAATGGTCTGTTGCCATTTCTATCCCAGGAGGTTAACGGAAGAAGATATCTGGAGCCCAACAGGCATAAATATAACATAGGGATAATTGGGATGAATGAGATGACAAAGGCCTTCACCGGAGAAGAGCTCCACGAGAAAGAAGGTAATAAATTTGCCCTGAAGGTGATGAAGAAGATGAGAGAAACAACAGACAGATTTAAAGAAGAAACGGGACTGAATTTTTGTCTAACCCGGACACCGGCAGAATCCTCGGCGGGGAGACTGGCAAGGATAGACATCTCGAAGTATCCTGACAAGGCCGTATACAATGGTGAGGGGCAATCTGCCTACTATACCAATTCCTTCCATGTAAGGCCCGATGCGAATATCCCCTTATGGAAGAGGCTTGAGATTGAAAGCTCCTTCCATCCCCTCACCACTGGTGGCGCCATGAGTCATGTTTTCCTTGGGGAGTCTAATCCATCTCCAGAGGGAATCTATGAATTAACCAAGAAGATTATCAATAAAACCGAAATCCAGTATTTTGCATTTACCAAAGATTTGTCTGTATGCAATAGATGTAACAGTACCTTTGGTGGTTTAGTGGACAAGTGTCCCAACTGCGGAAATGCGAATATGGAGTGGTGGTCCAGAATTACCGGCTATTACCAGAATATCTCCGGATGGAATGAGGGCAAGAAACGAGAGCTGAAAGATAGAAAAAAATATGGGGTATCCATATAATATTGCTCATCGACACCATCAAGACTGTACAGTATCAGGTTGCCTCAAACCCTACTATCTGAGAAATCCCGGGCAGGGAGGAACCGAGAGAGAAGCTGAGTTAGGTAGAACCTCTATTTAAGGGTTGCCACCCACCCCCCGACGTAATGAGTCAGGGCTATGACTAAAACAGCAATAAACAGATGTTCTAAAACAACTTTATATGGTCCTACCCCCTGTTGCTTGGCCATATGCCAGCTGAATATTATTATTATTGACAACCCCCAGATCACGCACACAATAACTGCTGTGGAAAGCCGGAGCAGTAAAACAGGGACAACAAACATTAACGCAAAAACAAATTTAGTGATGAAGGTGGAGACTGTTGACTCCCAAATCTCCTTCTCAGTATGTTTACCCTCCGACTCCTCAGAGATGTGGATGCCCATCGCATCCGAAAGCGCGTCGGCTATGGCTATCGTCAGGATACCTCCCATAACCACAATCCTAGAGTGGGTGCCGGAATATAAACCCACCATCAACCCAAGCGTCGTGATCACCCCAGAGGTTAAGCCGAAACTAAACCCTGTTTTTAATGAATGCCTCATCATAATAGTTTTATATTTCTAAACCTAAATAATCCTTTGGCTTAAAGATGCTCAACGTTAAAAACCTTGTATTGGAGAAGGATAAACGAAGGATACTGCATGGAGTGAATCTAGAAGTTGGTGAGGGTGTAATCCACGCCATCATCGGCCCAAACGGTTCAGGGAAATCCACCCTAGCTTATGTATTAATGGGTTGTCGGGGCTATGAACCAACTGAGGGTGAAATATTCTTTAATAAAGTGGATATAACAAAATCAGGCATAACAAAGAGGGCTAAATTAGGGATTACACTGGCCTGGCAGGAGCCTGCAAGATTTGAGGGGTTGACTATAAAAGACTATTTGTCTATAGGAGGAAAAAATGATGTGAAAGAGGCGTTAAGGATGGTGAACCTGAACCCCAACAGGTATCTGGACAGGATTATTGACGAGAAACTGAGTGGCGGTGAACGAAAAAGAATTGAATTAGCATCCATAATAACATTGAAGCCGAAGCTTGCGATACTGGATGAACCTGATTCCGGCATAGATTTTGTTTCCCTGAAGGATTTACTCGGGGTTATCGTTGAGTTAAAGAAGGATACAACCATCCTGCTCATAACACACAGGGAGGATGTGGCAGCGATCTCTGACAGGGCAACCCTTCTTTGTAACGGATACGTTGTGAAGGACGGTGATCATAGGGAGGTGACGGAATACTTCAGGGAGATGTGCAAGGCCTGTCCAACAGAGAAATACTCGGGGGTGAAAGAGAAACATGGATCTTAAAGATATGTTGAAGGCTTATGAGCTCTCAGGGGGTAAACCGGAGGAGCTCACGTCTGATGCAGCCAGTATTGTGGTCGGGGGAAACCAGATACTTAGTTTAAATACTGTTGAGGGGCTTAGTATAGAGGAGAGGGAAACAGAATCTGGGGTGGAGATGAAACTTGTTGTGAAGAAGGGATATAGGATCCAAAAACCAATACACTTATGCTTCGGCGTACTCCCTAAGGAAGGCTTGCAGGAGATTAATGCTGAGGTAGTGGTTGAGGAGGATGCGAGCGCGGATATTAAAGCCTGCTGCACCTTCCCGAATGCCAGGAGGGTTAAACACGTGATGGACGGTAAATTTATTCTGAAGAAAAACGCATCCCTCACCTACCGGGAAACACATTATCATGGACCCTATGGAGGGATTGAGGTAGTCCCCAGGGCAAGAATACTGGTGGGTGTGAACAGTATGCTGCAAACAGTTTTTTCATTGACAACCGGGAGGGTTGGGAAACTGGACATCGATTATGAGGTTGATGCAGGAAAGAATTCCAAAACAGAGATTCATACCAAGGTTTACGGGAAAAAGGATGATGTAATCAAAATCAGGGAGGGGGTTAGGTTAAACGGCGTAAACGCCCGAAGTGTTATAAAGAGCCGGATTGCAGTCAGGGATAACGCCATAAGTGACGTAGTGAATATCACGGAGGGGAATGCACCTTATACAAGAGGGCATGTTGATTGCACTGAAATCATCAGGGATGATGCGAAGGCTAAGGCTATTCCGGTGGTTTCTGTAGCGAATGAGAAGGCTAAGGTAACGCATGAGGCAGCGATTGGGACGGTTGACAAAAAGGAGTTGGAGACCTTGATGGCTCATGGATTAGATAAAAACGACGCAATCGATTTAATCATCGAGGGACTGCTCAGATGAACTTAAACAGGGGATGGATGATAAAACTGAACTTCAGGATTTAATCAACAGATCCAGGGAGATATCCCGCAGAAATTTCGGAGGAAACATTAATTTCTATTACACCTCCAGTTATTTCCCTGCTATCTCAGTAACCGGCTCTCATTGTGCACTGAACTGCAAGCATTGTGGCAGAATAATGATAGAGAGACTAACCCCAGCAACAACCCCTGAAGAATTAATAAAGACCTGCCTGAGACTTCATGAACAGGGCTCAACCGGGGTATTGATCACGGGAGGATGCACGAGGGAGGGGAAGGTTCCCCTCAACCGGTTTCTGGATGCCATCCAGGAGGTGAAGGACAAAACCGATTTAATCCTTATCGCGCATACCGGCATTATGGATTACGGTGAAGCGAAAAGCCTGAATGAGGCGGGGATAGACGGCGTCTGCGTGGACATTGTTGGTTCAGAGGAGACAACCAGGGAGATTTACGGCATTGAACTTTATCCAGAGGATTACCAAAAAACCCTTAAGGCCTTTGAGAGAGCGGGGATTAAGAACATATCCCCTCACGTCTGCGTGGGCTTACATTACGGGGAATTAATGCATGAAATCAATGCACTAAACATAATCTCCTGCATAAAACCGAGTAACGTAGTCATAATAGGTTTAACAAACCTTATGGGAACCCCTATGGAGGATGTGAGGATTAAGCCAGGGGATTTAATCCGGATACTCTGTCTAGCAAGAATCATGTTCCCGGAGAGCTACGTATCCCTTGGTTGCGCCCGGGGGAAGGGTGAGGTGAGATCAGAGATAGATAAACTCGCGGTGCAGGCGGGGGTTAATAACATAGCTGTTCCAACACCGGAAGCCTACAGGGAGGCTGAGAGGCTTAATCTGACTATCAGGGAATTTAAGGCTTGTTGTGCGTTACTGCCGGAGCAATTAAGATGAGGTGGAGATTCATTGACTTAGGTTGCGTGGATAATGTCTTTGCTGCAGCAGTATTTGAGGCTGTGATGAAGGCGGTTAAGAAGGATTTGGTGGATGATACAGTCCTCTTCTGGAGACCCTCCAAACCCGCCATATACCTTGGATACCATCAGCTGGCGCATGAAGAAGTTCATGTAGGCCTCTGCAGAAAGAGAGGCATCCCGATAGTCCGGCGTGTTCTTGGCGGCGGAACCGGCTACTCCGACAGGAATCAGATAATATATAATATCATCTACAGGGAGGATAATCCGGATATACCGTATGGACCACGGAATGTCTATAGATTTATTCTGGGTGGTGTGGTAAAGGCCCTCCATATATTGGGTATAGCTGATGCTACAGTAGATGAGGAGAGATTCGGTGTCTACGCCAACGGCAAAAAGATTTCGGGAAGCGGTCAAATAACCTCCCAAGGCGTCGTTAATTCCGGAGGCAGTTTACTGGTGGACTTCGACTTCACAGCCATGAGTGAACTCCTTAAGGATCCGATAAAGAACCTGAAGAAGGGTGTAGAAAAACCTATGGAGGGGATGACCTACCTGAAGAACGAGGTTGATGACATCACGATCGAGAAGGCGAAAACAGCCTTAAGAAACGGGTTTGAGGAGATACTCGACCGGATGTATGATGGAGAGTTAACTTCCTATGAGCTGGAACTCGCCGGGGAATTAAGGGGGAAATACCTGAAGGAGGAATGGATATTCAGGGCGGATATGCGGAAGGAAAAGAGGGGGATGAGGGAGAGATGAACGCCGATATTGTGGTTGTGGGGGCTGGACCCGCTGGTTCCACTGTTGCAGGAATTACTGCGTCTGAAGGATTAAAGGTGGTTGTGCTGGAGAAGGAATCTGTGGCTGGGAGATCATCTTGTGCCGGGTATGTAGGTTGTATGGATTTCCCTGATATTGATCAAAAGGTGATTCAAAGCAGGATAAAGGGGATGAGAACCTACTTTCCCTCAGGCAGGTACAATGATTTTCCTATAAACGGATTTAATGTAAGCCGGAGTTTATTTGATAGGGAGCTGGCTTTGAATGCCGCAGGGTGTGGCGCGGAATTCCGTATGAATTCAGGGGTTGTTGATTTGATTAAGGAAGGGGGCGAGTATCTTGGGGTTCGGACTCGGGAGGGTGGAGAGATAAGGGCGAAGGTGATTGTGGGGGCGGACGGCGCATCCTCAATTATTTCACATCTTCTGGGTTTCAAGGGTGATACTGTAACTGCCGTGCAATATGAGGTAACCGATTGTGTGATAAACCCAGAGGTCAATGAAATCTACTTTGATGTAGGGTATGCCCCCGGTTGTTACGTATGGATTTTTCCATCAGGCCGGGATAGTGCAAGGGTTGGTCTGGCAGTAAGACGTCATTTAGCTGAGCGTTCGGCGATAGAGTACCTCAATGATTTCATCGGGAAACACCCCACTGCTTCAAGGAAATTCCGGGGGAGTTTAAAGGATAAGTTGACTGCAGGGCTCATACCTGTTGGGGGCTTACATAAGGAACTCTGCAGAGACAACATTCTTTTGGTGGGGGATTCCGCCGGCATGGCAGACCCAATAACCGGTGCGGGGATAAGCTATGCCATGACTGCCGGAGGGATTGCGGGTAGAGCAATTATTGAAGCGGTGAAGAAGGATGATTTCTCTCATCTGAAAAAATATGAGGAGGGATTCAGGAGGATAATGAACAAACACTATGAGAAATCATTAAGGAAACGGGAGTTGATGGACTCCTTCACAGACAATGAATCCCTGGAATGTAATCTGCCGAAGGTTTGGGTCACCTTCAGGGAGTACTGGTGTTAGGCCAGTTTTAAAGGCTTAAATATAATGATTAATCATGATTGACTGAGGAGGTTTTTAATATGGATAGACTGGAGGGAATGAAGGAAGGACTGCATAAAGCAAGGAGCGGTTTAATCAGGGCCCTTGTGAAGGTTGAGGAGGGCAGGATAACTGATATTATAATCTCGGGCGACTTTATATTGACGCCTGAGCATTACATAGATGAGATGGAGAAATCCCTGCTGGGGGTGGATGCAAATAAAGAGGTGATTCTTGAAGCATTAAAGAAGTTTTATGTGGATAATGGTGAGGAATTCAAGTCTCCGGAGACTCATCCTGAAGACTTTACTGAGGCTATAATGAAGGCGTTAGAGGGTGAATAAAAACAAAAATGAATGAATTAAGGTTTATTGATTTCGGCAGGACTGACGTATATAAAATAATGGCGGCGAATGAGGCCTTATTCAGGGTCGCTGAGAGAACCGGGGAAAATATGGGTTTCCTATGGATTCCGGATAAATCAATTAACATGGGCTACTCACAGCTGATTGAGAAGGAATTGAATCTCGACAGATGCAGGGAACTAGAGTATCAGGTAACCCGGAGGACGAGTGGAGGGGGGATGGCGTTTGCATCAGAGAATTCGCAGGTGCAGTATGGATTTATCGGAAACCTCGAAGACCCGCAGGTCCCGGTGGATATGATAGAATCCTTCAGGAAAATATGTAACATAATGATTCATGCCATGGAGAAGTATGATCTGG
>JAYEKX010000111.1:0-2779 GCA_034716875.1 Candidatus Altarchaeota archaeon
GTGGTCGAAATCCCTTATTTTAGGATCATCGTTTATGCTGGCGGGGCTAATCCACCAGGGGTTTTGTTTAGATATGTTCTGGAAATCCATTTTATTAATGTATTACACTACATTAAAAAATAGGTATTTAATATATTTAAATACATTAACATAACGTTTTATAGTATATCCCGATACTCTAAAAGAAGAAGCATAGAACACGAAAACCTGCAATTCAGCACATTCCTAAGGAAAATAGCAAGAGAATGGGGGACTATAGTTACCCCCGGCAGGATGAAAAGAAAATATCAGAAACAGCAGGAAAAGGATAAGGAGAATGGGATACAGAAGCTGGAACGAATAGAATGGGAGAGATACATGAAGGAAGTAGAGGGATAGCCAAAGTTATGATCTGGGCTGATTGGTTGCATGTCATTTAAGTATATCTTCATATTATTTTACTATCTCCCTATGTGGGGTTGAAATTTATGGCGGTTGTTGCTTTGGTTATAACATTGGTCCTTAATGTGATTCTGAAAATGACCATGGAAATAACGACAAAAATTACGGCTTTTGGATGGGCCGTCGACGTGGAGGGCAGGATGCCTTCCCCTCCACTGTTGTAATGGCAATGGCTAAATAAATTTCATTCCGCGTTCGACGGCTTATGGGGGTTCAATTCCCCCACTTTACCTGGATTTTATTTTTAAGAATATCCTGCCGTGTTTGATTCTATCTTGAAAATCAGGCAGAATAAACATCTTGATTGATTCTCAGAAGTAGGAAACAGAAACTTGACCTTGTCCCGTGCCGTGCTGGACATCGGGTATGCCGACGTAAAGGCCTAAATAGGTAATTTAGCCCGTTCCCGGGTATCTGTGCTTATACGGCATTAAAGCCATAAAAATACTGTGAACAGGATACTGAAGCCCTGTAAAAATATTGGTGTTCTAAAAGATAAAAGCTGTCAAGTCTGTTATTTATATGATTTATACCAGCGTTCGTATTCTTTATGGTTTTTGAAGCAGCGGATTAGGTAGATGTCCTGGCTTTGTGTTCGGTAAACTACTCTGGCCTGTTTTGTAACCTCCTCAATATGGTGGGGGATTCCGTATTTCATGTGCCTGCGCGGAGGCATAGACTGTATCTTTCTTAGGTGTTTCATGTAAAGAACCCTAAGGTCTTCAGTCATATTGTCCAGTTCTTTTTCGGCCTTGCTTGATACGTAGATTGTCATATTGTATCATAGACCGTATTTTTTCTCCAGTTCCTCAAGGGTTTTTGTTTTGATTCTGCCGGACCTGATCTCCTCCATCTCAAGTTCCACCGCCTTATGCACCAGCTCCAGTTCCTCTTCCTCAAGCATTCTTTCATACGCCAGAATCGCCTGCCTTATAACCTCCGTCTGGTTTCCTGCATAGCCGTTCTCGATTATTTTTTTTATTGCTGCCTCATAGGGTATGCCGAGATTAATGTTCATACTACCACCATTGTATAATAAATAGGCATTGAAGTATATAAATAATGTACATCAAAGTTGGGGGGTCAGGTCTGGTTGACTTCCTCAGTCTCCCATTTCCAGCCCCATTTTTTTGCTGCCTTGATTACTTCATCCAACCCCCGTCCTTTATCGGTCAACGAGTATTCCACCCTGATGGGGCTCTTATTTGAGAAAACCTTCCGTATTATCAACCCCTCATCATCCATCTCCTTAAGTCTCTTTGATATGACTCTGGCGGTAATCCAGTGGAGGGATTTCTGTATCTCATTGAATCTTCTCACACCCTCATTAACAAAAAATTCCTGGAGGATCTGTAGGGCCCATTTCCTGCCTATGACGCGGAATGCCCTGTAGACCGGGCATATCTCGATATCGCTGCCGCATTTTATCCCGTAAATAGGGCAGTATTCGCCCTCTTTCCCGCAGAGGGTGTGTTTTTTTTGATTCATTATCTCTCATTCAAACTATCCGGTTAGATACTTATTGGTTTATATAGTATAAATATATAATATATATTAACTATAAAAAGTATATTTACTTTGAAATCTATGGAAATGGAAACAAAAATCTGTGGCGTGTGCGGAAAAGAAATTACTGGCAGATACATGCAGGCAAGTGTCGATAAGGATTTGAAACCAACAGAAAAGGGCGCAGTAGTCTGTTCAGAGGCCTGTGCAAGGGAGTATGAAACGAAGCTGCCTTATCAGGGAAAACCCATAGGACACTTCTCCCGCATCACAGGATACTACCAGAATATTGACGGATGGAATAACGGCAAGAAACAGGAGTTGAAAGACAGGAGGAGATATGGTATACATGGAGGTGATGTAAAATGATTGGGGAATTATCTGGAAACATTTTGGATGCGGTTCTTGAAACAATACCTATTGAATTCTCGGTGGTTGATGCAGGCGATAAAGTGCTGGCGTGGAATAAACACGATACCCGGATACTTAAGAGACCCCTCGGTGCGCTTGGATTGGATGTGCATAACTGCCATCCAAAGAGGAGCGTGGATAAAGTAGAGCAGATACTCGGTGAAATGAAGGAGGGGGTGAGGGATACAGCCAGATTCTGGATTGACTTACCTCTCGGCGTAAACAAGGAGAAACATAAACTCCTGATACGGTATTTCGCTTTAAGAGATGGGGACGGCAAGTACCTTGGTTGTCTGGAGGTAACCCAGGATATCTCAGATATCCAGCAGATAAAGGGAGAGAAGAGACTGCTTGACTGATTGGATGGGATGAGGGGGTAAACAATGCCTGTTAAATGTCCGGGGGCATCCAACATACGAAC
>JAYEKX010000112.1:0-2767 GCA_034716875.1 Candidatus Altarchaeota archaeon
CCCGCCACTCCAGTTGAGGGTTATATTCCATTGGTAGAGTCCTGAATTGGTTGTATTAGGGATTGTATCGGAAGAAAAACTGACTACACACCCATCCCCTACAGAGAGGGTTCCACAACCCCGGGTTTGGGTTTCAAACCAACCGACTACACCGGATGAATTCAATACATTCAGGCTTACGTTAACATTATTGACTGTTGAATTCCCTGTATTGTTGACTGTGACATTAATCCATGCTACGGTATCGCCGGACTCATACTCATCTAGCCCGTAGGTGTGGTTATTTTCATGCTCCAGGTTGGTAACATCGACTATGTATTCTGTGACATTAAAGGAGGTGGTGTTAGAGCCCCATGAATCAGATGTGTCGTTGGCATGGATGTTGATACTCCATACCCCCCATGATGTGGATCCTGCAGGCATGCTGGTGTAGTTGTATTCATAGGTATGGCCGTTTGTTATGGCAGATATATTTGTCATGGATTCGTTACTCACCCTGACAGTCCCCTGAGGATCTATCAGTGTTATTAAGATACTATCTAAATCGGAAACGCCTTCAGCATCCGTAACATTCACCTGTATTGTGACGTTATCACCAACCTCAAAGGTTTTTTTCTCCACGAGGGAGGTGTTATATGTCTCCGGCTCTTTCACATCCGGCGGCGTATTATACACCACTTCAACAGGCAGATAACATATTTTCGCCCATTTGTTGCTTGGGTTTCCAGTCCCAATATTTGCAGTGGCTCTCACCTGGATACTGTTAACCATGGATGCCGTCCATGAAAAATCACCTGTAACGTTTATAACCTCTTCAGTGCATGGTGTTACTGTCGGTGTTACGTTATACAATGCACCCCAGGAACTACCATTGTATACCTCCAAACTGATGCTGTGTTTAGTATCATCGCCAACATAGCTCTTAATCTTTACCTTAACGGTGTTTATTACTGCTCTTGAGGGAATGCTGAATCCATAGCCGTACCACACGCCATTCCCCTCAGAGGTTCTAGTAGCATAGTTGCTATCATCTATATAAGCGTTTGCACAATCACTCCAGCCGCCGTCACATGAGGAGGGGGCATTTGTTGTTGTCGGATCAACAGCCAGATACCAGGCTCTGGCTTCCCTGAAAACCCTGGAGTTATATTCAATCCCTGCTGGACCGATTTCATATAGGTAAGGCCAGATTGCTGGTGCCTGAGCTAAATAGGAAACATGGGAATTATTGGTTAGATTAGCCCAGGACAGGATTCTTGCATCATCGGAAACAGTGACGGAGGCGCCGCCATCATCAATCAACTCAAATTCCTTAGGCAGGTATTCCTCCAGGCTGAATGAAGTAGTGTTGGTGTAGGAAACCACGTAGATAGATGACCTAAACGGCCCCATCTGTGGATCAATGACTGAGGGAATCTCCCTGAGGAGGTCGAATTCATAATATTCCCTCACCATGAAATATGATTCAATCGAGGTTGAGACATCTGCTGCGGTGGCAGTGACAGACAACGTATAGTTACCCTCCCCACCCGTCAAATAATTTGCCTGATAAACGCCTTCACTGATTTCCTGGATTAGCTCATTAGGGAATGTTTCTGTATTGTTACCTGGATCCGTAACAACCAGGGTGACATCTGCGTTAGACACTGGATAACCCTCTTTATTTAAAACAACCATCAGGATTACTGCGGTTTCCCCTGGATGGTACAGGCTCTTTTTGGTATTTACAGAGACTAAGCCCCATTTAAACCAGAGCTCTTGCGTGTATGTTTCCCCGTCCCGGACAAACTCAGCCTTCAATCGATACAACCCGGGTTTAAAGGATTTCTTCCCCCCTAACCTGATCCTGAACCTATCCCCACCTAACTCCTCTATCTCCGGCTCCAGGTTCGTGAGTTCATTTAAGCTGTCATAAACCAGCGCTTCAACTGATTCACCCCCCGTAAACTCCTTGATTCCGAGGGATTTCTCAACACCGGGTTCAGGTTTGGGTAGGAACTGCAGGTCAAACTCAGGTTTCTCGATCAGGGAGAAGTGATCCCTCCTGGCGGTGAGCTGGAGATTACCTGAGGGTATTGTAGTGCCTAACTCAAGGGAGGTAGTTGGTGTAGTGCCTAACCCCTGGGTACTGGTTGAAGTGGAAACATAAACAGTACTCCCCGAAACAGTAGTCGTAGCCGTGGTAGTGGTCAACGAAATAACTGATGTGGTGCTGGAGGTTGTTGTTGAGGTTGTAGCTGGTTTACAGTCTATACAATAATCCTCTTCATCCTCAAGTTCTTCAACAATGAAGGATGAATCTGCCACGTCATCTCCGTCAAAGAACAGTATTAAGTCATACTTTCCCGTCCCAGAGAAGCCAGGGCAAGACAAGTATCCGTTTCCGCTGCCTGTTGTCTCCCCGGATTCCTCAAAAACCAGATCACCTTCCGGATCAAAAATCTTTATTGTGAATCCCGCATTACCCGGGCCGGAGATGAAGATATATATCTCCTCACCCTGATTGTACTGCTTCTTATCAGGGTTTACTGCATAATCCGTTTGATACGCAAGCACCATGAAGAGGGAGAGCATTAACACTAAAGCCGAAACCGATAAAATTTCCTTCCCTGTCATGGATTTATTTCCTATATGCATTTTACATAATCATATTATGGATGTATGGCATTCCCTAAACCGAGGCATTAGCCAGGATATAGAGCGTTCCCCTGTACTCCTGGGCATACTGTCCCCTTGGTGTATTAATCCAGTAGTATGTCGACACTAT
>JAYEKX010000113.1:0-11026 GCA_034716875.1 Candidatus Altarchaeota archaeon
AATATAGGTGAGTGCACAGTAATATAAAAAAGAATGTTTGAGTCTATCACAAGGTTTACTAAGGAGATTATTACGGCTCATGGATTGCTGGGAGTGTTTGTAGTAGCGGTTCTTGAATCATTTATCTTTCCTGTTCCCACAGCCATTATAATAACGGCCGGAACTGCTTTAAAGCTGGATCCCCTCACCGTGGTTCTGGTAGCTACAGTAGGTTCGGTTTCGGGAGCGATCGTTGGTTACAAGATAGGTGAGAAAGGAGGCAGGCCTGTTTTAGTTTGGTTGTTTGATGACAAAAAAATCAGTAAGGTGGATAAACTCTTTGAGAAGTATGGGGTTTATGCCGTTGGCGTAGCTGCTTTTTCTCCATTACCCTTCAAAATTTTTACTATTTCAGCGGGTGTGGCAAGAATGAGTATCCCCCCATTCATCCTGGTTTCTATCCCCTGCAGGTTCCTGCAGTTCCTTCTCTTCGCCCTCTTCGGGAACTGGCTCTCGGATTTTTTATAAAGGTTCCCTTAAATTCAAGGGTTTCTGCATTTATTCAGCTTTTCTTTTCCTAGATCTTTGGCTTTTTCTAGATCTTTGGATTGATATCTGATGCAACCCAAATATTATCAGAAGCACTATGATTATTAGCAGTAATATGATGCTCATATCAAACATTCGTTCTTCTTTAGTTAGGGTGGTGGTTGTTTTTTCGAAAGTGGTTGATGTGGTCGTTACTTCAGGATTCAATTCCCCTTTAATCTCCTCGATCAGGGAGTTGCATTTAGAAATTCCTTCCTGATCTCCAAGCTTTACATAAAGCTCCATCGCCTGTACAGCATAGGTCATTGCTTCTTCATGCTCCCCAAGATAATGCTTGTTCACAGCATTATTATAGCTGGAACTTGCATCACCCCTCTTCCTCTTCTCCAAAGCCTCAGTAACATCTCTTATGAGTGAGTCACAGAGTGAAACCCCGTCCAGATTACCTACTTCGGAATAAAAGAGTCTGGACCTGTTGAGACTTGCCAAGGCATCTTCATACTTGCTATGGACGTAATAGTCCTCTGCTTCCCGGTAATATTTCTCTGCCTTCTGTAGTTTAATGACGCTCCCGCTCACATTAATTTCATAGACGGAAAGCTGATTCCCAGAGGATATTATGAAATCTAGGTATTCATTATCCATTAAGTCGGTAATGTGGATTTCATCCATATCGCTAGCTAAGGCGTATACCCCCTTTGTCTGTCCATCCTTAGTCAGTATATGGATACCCTCCTTAGAGGCAATTACTATCTCTTTATCGCTATCAATATCAATGTTTATGTGGAACAGATCATAGATATTTTTGGAGGGAAACCTATACTGCCAGATTTCAGAGCCCTCATTACTTATTACATGTATCCCACTGACTACGGGACCGATAAATGCCGCTACCACCTCATTAAACTTGTCGTTGTCTATGTTGTCTATAAGTATTCGTTTTATGGAGTAATTTTCTCCAAGGGATTTAAAGGTCCATAGTTCAGTGGCATTTCTGGCTATAGCTAGGACTTCTTTGGATCCTGCGATTATAGCCTTACCCTCCCCCTCCATAAGGAGTGAGGAATGGACACACCAGACAATGTTATCAGTATGATAACTGTAGATTAAAGAACCGTTGGTATTAAAGACCCAGACGCTGCCATTCTCTGAATACTCCTCACTGCGGTTTCTTACATAAGTCAGGTTTCCTGTCTCGTTATCGATTTCTGTATAAATTTGTGTTATATAGTTGATGTTGGTTCCACCGGATGCGATGATTATTTCATTTCCTCCATCCTCATCCAAGTCATCCACAAATATATCCCTAACCCATTCACCGACCTCTAACCACTTCACCGGTTTTTTCTCGTTTGGGTCGTTGGTATCTAGGAAGTATATATCACCCAGGTCTCTCATTATCTTGTAGATAATCTTTTCTCTTTCCTTCAAATCCTCGATATCCCCAAAGTCAAAGCTCGGTTCATTGGTATCTGAGGTGTTCATCCAGCCACTGCCGATAAGTATTTCGTTTAGGCCGTCATTATCGAGGTCTGCAATAAAAACGGCTGATGGATTAAAGTCTATTGAATAATCCTTCCTTAGATCACCGTTAGCATTTAGTATGTAGACTTTTTTGGTTGAGATCGCGATTATCTCAGGGTAACTGTCATTATCCAGGTCGCCGGAGGTTAATACCCTGATTCTGCTGTCGACGTCGTATGTCCATTTAAGGGAAAGTTGCTGTTCCGCCATTGGACTCTGGGCAAGATACAGGGAGATGATGGATATAGCCAGTATCTTGACTAAATTATTTGAGGGCATATTATTAATAAGTTAGTATTATTATATATAGATATCGGTAAAGATGGATGCGCTCTGGATTGAGTTGAGGGATGTTGTTGGGGCCTTGAAGGATATCTGCACGGTTATTGTGGGGCATAAAGGTAATATAAGCCATATAGAGCAGGTTGGTAAGAAGGGGACGGTGCATCTTTATCTGGAGATTGATGGGGTGGAGGATTTTAGTAAGTTAATGACGGATTTGAAGAAACATGATGTAGTGGTTTCCATCACCACGGTTCCGTCATTCACTCAGGTTTATGGGAAGAGGGTTATTGTGATTGGTGGAGGCGCTCAGGTGGCGGAGGTGGCGAAGGGAGCTATTTCTGAGGCTGACAGGCATAACATTCGGGGGGAGAAGATTTCTGTGGACACTATTCCTTTGGTTGGGGAGAAAGAGATTGCTATGGCTGTGAGGGCGGTAGCGAGATTGCCGAGGGCAAGGGTTTTGATGCTGGCTGGCTCGTTGATGGGTGGTGAAATAACTGAGGCTGTGAAGGAGATTCAGGGGGAGGGGATTAAGGTGGTTTCCTTGAATATGGCCGGTTCTGTCCCTGATGCTGCTGACTTGGTTGTCTCTGACCCGATTCAGGCAGGGGTTATGTCTGTTATGGCTATCGCCGATACCGCGAAATTCAGCATAGAGAAGCAGAAGGGGAAGAGATACTGAGGTGAATTAGGGAATTAAGGCATGACAAAAAGCTAGGGTAAGAAATGAAAATAAAAAATCAGCATGTTTTGGGGCTGATAACCTTCTTGGTTATTGGTATTGTGTTGATGAGTGGATGTATAAACGAACAGCTACATTCAGTAGGTGAGAGTGTCACGGTTAATGATCTTGAAATGACTGTAACCCGTTATGGATATGACGACTCAATTAAGGGGGGGAGGTCTCTTTAAGCGAGGAGGTCCCTCTGAGGGTGCAACTTACCTAGTAATAGATATGAAAATAAAAAATCTCGGTAAAACAGAAAAAAAGAGTCCACGTACCTCGGATATTATCCTGATTTATGCTGGTGAAAAGATTGGTGCTAGCTGGCGTGATACTGACTTTATGTTTAGTGGTAGTATTTTCCCCGGAGTAGAAAAGACATACCGACTGTCCTATGAGGTGCCAGATAATATCGACTTATCAGATACTATAGTCTCGGTTAGTTATGGTGGGAAAACTATACAATCTGGTGGGAAGATTATAAAATTGGGTAGCAGTAGTATAAAATGGACGTTGAAGTAACAGGGTATTCCAAATGCAAAAGAGGTGTAATAATGAATTACACTACTAACAACTTCTTTTGAAGATTAAATATAGTAATGCCCTGAAAATGTCATTCACAAGAATCTCCTAGAGGTGATATAAATGCAGAATATAAATGTGTCATTGCCAAATGAGTATGTGAGTAAGGCAGCAATAGCGAGGAGGTATCTGATTAGAACGATCACGGAGGAAATTGTTCTAAAATATCATCAAAGAGGATATTCTTTCTCCAAGATCGCACAGGAAACCGGAACCCCGGTTCCGACGGTGCTAACAATACTAGCTAAATACGGTGCTGGAGACGAAATTAAAGATATCAAAGAAGATTATGAAATAATAAATGAGATGAAAACGAGAGAATGAAAATACCATTCACCAAGATGCATGGAACCGGGAATGACTTCATTTTGATTGATGAATTCCAGAAAATTCTGGTTCCCGAAGGGGATAAACCAGGGTTTGTGGCAAGGATTAGTCGGCGTCATTATGGAGTCGGCTCTGACGGTGTAATCTTCATACAGAAATCCGGGAGGTATGATGCTAAATTCTTGTTTTATAATCCGGATGGCAGCAGGGCTGAGATGTGTGGAAACGGAATGATGTGTTTCGCTAAATACCTTTATGAGAAGGGTTTAGTCAGGAAGAAGGTGATTCGGGTCGAGACTCTCGCCGGTTTAGTTGTTTCGGAGATTCTCCTGGAGGAGTGGGAAGTCCGCAGGGTGAAGGTTGATATGGGAACGCCGCAGGTAGAGTTTGTTGATAGGGAGGTTGAGATAAAGGGGCGTTACAGGATTACTTCAGTTAATATAGGTAACCCGCACGCAGTTCTTTTCTTTAAGGAGGTTGATGAAGTCGATGTCGGGGATATAGGAAAAAAAGTTAGGCACTACAAGAAATTATTTCCTCAAGGAACAAACGTACACTTCATCCAGAAAAACAGAGGAAATGAATTCAAAATCAGGACCTATGAAAGAGGCGTGGAAAAAGAGACACTAGCATGCGGCACCGGAGTCTCTGCCTCCGCAGTCGCAGCAGTAATAAACAACCTCGCTGATGCAAGAAAACCCCTAAGGTTCCATGCCAGAGGCGGAGACCTGATAACTGAACTAGAAATAGAGAAGGGAGATGTAAAAAAGGTATTCCTAACCGGCCCGGCCGACGAAGTCTTCACCGGAGAAGTGGAACTACAACCATAAATACAGGTACACCTAAAGAATAACATAAATAATAAATAAAATGGATCAAAAAACATTATTCATCGTTTTAGGGATCATCTCAGTCTTAATCCTCTCAGGCTGCATAGATGAACAAAAAGAGACCCCCTCTCCAACCGGTCTCACGGCAGAAGAGGTGAGGGATAAATCAATTGACGCCATCGATAATGTGAAGAGTTACGCCTTTGACATAGACATGAGTATATCCGCACCAGTAAAAGAGCAGGGTAAGGCAACTATGGATATGACCGGGGAAGGGAGGGTGGATATAGAAAACAAGAGGGTGTATAACAAGATGGATATGGGAACGATGGGGATGACTACGAGTACCGAGACTTACATCATCGATAACATGGCATATATAAAGTCACCCTCAGCAGGGTGGATGAAAAAAGAAGCAGGCACCGATATGTGGGAGACGCAAGATATTGTGAAGTCACAGAAGGAGTTAATGAAGGATATCGAGGTCACGCTCTCAGGCAGTGAAAAAGTTAATGGAGTGGATTGTTACATACTGGTGATGAAACCAAGTAGGGATGAACTCATTCAGTTGCTGACTCAAGAGATAGGGGATACCTCAAGTATTTCAGCCACAGAAGCGGGTGAAAAAATCAGGAGCATGGAGGTAAGGGAGTGGATCGCTAAAGACACATCCTTAACCAGGAGGAGTGTAACTATTATGCAAATAGAGGCTGAAGGTAAACTAGTGGATATGACCCTGATCACGGATATCTATGACTACAATAAACCAATGAATATTGAACTACCTGAAGAAGCGAAGGATGCTAAAGACGTGACACAAGGTAATACCCCATAGTGATGACAAGAAATTTTACCTAAGGCAAAATTTGTGTCCAAAAAATCGCTTTGCGAATTTTTCGGATTAACCTTTCTGAAGGTTACCGGATGAACATCTTCCTCAACTCCGCTCCAACCTTCTCAATCTGTAATTCACTATCCTCCTCCCTCATCTTCTTCAGGTTAGGCATACCCGACTTGCATTCATTAATCCATTCCTCTGCGAATTTATCAGACTGTATATCCCTCAGAATCCCCCTCATATTCTCTCTGACTCGCTCATCAATCACCTTCCTGCCGCGGGTTCTGCCGCCGTATTCGGCGGTGTTTGACACGCAAGTCCACATGTATTCCAAACCCCCTTTCTGGATTAAATCAGTGATTAATTTCAGTTCATGCAGGACCTCAAAGTAAGCTAACTCCGGCTGATACCCGTTCTCCACAAGGATGTCGAATGAGGCCTTAATCAATTCCGTCGCCCCGCCGCATAAATCAACCTGCTCCCCGAACAGGTCAGTCTCAGTCTCCTCGGTGAAGGAGGTCTCCAAGACCCCTGCTCGTGTGGAACCAATAGCCTTAGCTAATGCGAGAACAGTTTCCTTTGCCTTCCCTGTATAGTCCTGTTCAACCGCTATTAATGATGGAGTCCCGAAACCGTCGACGTAAGTCTGTCTCACCAGGATCCCAGGACCCTTGGGGGCTACCATAAACACATCAATATTTTCCGGGGGAGTGATGCACTTAAAACGAATGTTGAAACCATGTGAAAACATTAAGGCATTACCTTCCTTCAGATTAGGCAGTATATCCTCTCTATAAGTATCTGCCTGGAATTCATCCGGAATCAGTATATGGATTATGTCCGCCTTCTTCGCTGCTTCATCAATAGGCATGACATCAAAGCCAGCCTCTACTGCAGAGTCGTAACTACTGTCTTTTATCGAACCAATAACAACATTTAATCCGGAATCCCGCATATTCTGTGCCTGCGCAGAACCCTGGTTCCCGTAGCCTATCACCGCTATGGTTTTCCCTTCCAACACGCCTAAATCAGCGTCCTCATCATAGTATGGTTTAACCATTTAACTCACCTTTTTATGTATCATAAGTATTTGGATGGAGGAAATAAATCACATACCCTTTTTCTTCCCTTTCACCTCAACCTGCCCCCAATCCCCTTAAAGAATCCTTTGATTTGTTTTTCAGTTTCCTTCACTTTACAGTCGATTAACAACAACCAAAAGCAGACGCTCTTCTCACCCTCCCCAATCTGCTTGCCCCTGTAGACATCCTTCACAGCTACGTCAAGGATATTCACATCATAATCCCTCAGCAGCCCCATGATGAAGCCTTCATCCACATTATCATCTAGAATCATCGAGAAGTCTCTCTTCACCGTCCCAAGAATTTCCTTTTTATGTCTTATCCGCTCATCATCATCAAGGATCTGGATATTAGAGATCTTCAATACAGATACTTTCCCGTTATCATTTAAGGTAACTGTTTCAGGGGTTACTGACTTCACAACCCCGAGATGAATCCTCCCGGAGTAAATGTGTTTGAGACAAAGCTCTTTACCCACTGAATCCTTCAGATAATCCAGTTCCGAAACCAGGGAGTAGATTGCTTTATCTGACCGGCCCATAGCCCTCTCCACATCATCGAAGTGGCGGGCCGCCTCCTTCATCACCCTGATGAATTGCTCCTCATCCCTCTTTCTCACGGAATCGCTGAGTTCTGAGGCCACCTCAAGGAATACTTCATGGATTTTCGAGGTCCTTGGATTCTGCATTTGTATGGAAGCATAAAGCCCCGGGTTCTGTCCAAGGACCCTGCCGATCATATCCAGCATTAATTCATAGACAGGTGATGAAAACTTCCGGGACTCCTTTATATCGAAATCCAGTTTATCCAAGGTCTTCCCCACCGAGATGTATGCGAAATGCGTTAAACCCTGAACTACCGCCATCACCTCATCATGCTCCCTGGGGGTTGACTCAAACACCCTGGCTTTATGCTTCTTAAGAAATTTTTTAAGCCAGGAAAGCCATTTCGTTCCCCTGACGGGGGTGAGGACAAAAACCTGCCCCTCCAGGCTCCCCACCCTGTGGCTGAAGATGGGGTGGGTTCCAATAACCTCCACACCTTCATCAGAGAATTTATCCATGAACTCGCAGGGTTTCTCCTTCACCGAGGTGACGTCCATAAGCAGGGAACCCTTTTTGACCTTAGGTGCAACCTCTTTAATCACGTCTAAGGTCGAGTTAATGGGGACGGAAACAATGACCACGTCAGCATTCTTCACAGCCTTAGGGTTATCCCTCACATACTTTACATTCAGTTTAGTGGCTACCTCCCTGCCGCTCGCCTCACTTGGCCCGGAGATGACTACCTGAAAGCCTTCTCTTGCGAAGAGTTCAGCGAAAAACTTCCCCATACCCCCGTAGCCGCCGATTATTGTAATCCTGGGTTTTAGTGTTTTAGGCATTTTTAGAGTATTGTTATCTATAAGAAAAGTAAGTTTAAGATAATCTTATTGGTTTATCTATTAGATTGCCGTTTATTTCATTTACTTATCCTACCCCTTTTTTACAATAATCCTGATCTTCTTTCCAATGACGGGGACAAGTCTTTTTAGCTCCACATTCACGTCATTTTCCAGATTATAGCGATCTACTGCTTTTTCAGGAATCTTTCCATCGACTTCATAGATGTAGTATCCCTCCTTTCCGTCAACCGAATTAATGAATGAACCCTTTTTCGTTTTCTTAATTTCTATCCCGGATACCTGTTTGAGCGCATCCATTATATTCGTACCACTTGGGACCTCAACGGTGAATGACTCATCGATCATCCACCATATACCCTCTAATTTTGTGGTGTTTACTTCACCTACCCTGAGGATGTGTGAATTTCCAATTCTCTCTCTTGTTACTAATCCACAATTCTCGAGAATTCTTACATGTTTTAATGCCACAGGAACAGAGATGTTAAGTTCTCTTGCGATGCCGGATATGTGCATCTCTTTTTGGAAGAGTATCTTTAGCATGTTCCTGCGGGTTTTGCTGTGTAGTGCTTTAAGAATATCTGTCATTTTCTGTTAGAATATTATCTTTTTAGATAATAACTATTATCTAAAAAGGTCTATATATATACCCTGATTTTCTCATTACTTTAGGTTGGATAATTTATCCAACTGGAGAGAAAATGAAAACGATAAAAAACAGAAACATAAAGGGAAGGATATTTGTTGTTTGTATGATTATGGTTTTGAGTGTGATGACGACAGTAGTGATGTCAACAGCAGTAGCTGCAGGAGGTTCCAGTTCCTTTGCTACCGAAGTTGTTAGCTCCAATGGTCCTTTTGGGTCATCGCCATACGACGATCCTAATGCGGTGCTTGGGAAGCCAACTACCAAATGGAAAGATTCGTGGACCAGCCCACCGGACGAGCGCGCAAAGTTAGTGGAAGCAGCATGGAATGTGGGGCTCAACGATGAGCCTTTAATTACCAGCCTTAACGAAGGCTCTCAAATCACGGTTAAGTTTGACCACCAAGTAATGGATGACCCCGATAACCCCTATGGTATTGACCTGCTGGTTTTCGGAAATTCCTTTTTTGCCGCGGATAGCTGGGTGAGTGATGAAACAAATATGAATACCTGCATGATAACGGGTGGCGTTTCCGAGGAGTGCATACAGGTCTCCGTTAGCCAGGATAATCAAAGTTGGTATACCTATGAAAGTGGCCCTCACGGAGATGAGAAATTCCCCACCCAAGCCTACATGTGGGACCGGGAAAATGCTCAATGGACAGACATTGAGATGGACTGGACCAAGCCAGTGGATCCCAGTCTCACGGATACTGATTTTATCAGCATCTCCACAGCCGATGCCATTGATCTATATGATGGTTCGGCTGGCGGTACCGGCTTTGACCTGGCAGAATCGGGATATGAATGGATTCAGTATGTCAGGATTGAAGGAGTTCCCGGATGTTGCGGTGGTGAGATAGATGGCTTTGCTGACGTCGCCCCTCTAACCTCAACAACAACCAGTACAACTTCGACAACTACAAGTTCAACCACCACTTTGATCATTCGCCTTAGAATCGAGGGTAGTAATCACACAATCTGGAATGAGGATATGACGGTGCCAGAGAGTGCTGAAATCCACTGCTACAACAGTGGCAATAACTATATAATCAATGGTACGAGTGTTCTAGTAGCACTGGATAGTGCCAGTGAACTCGGTGGATTTGATTATACTGTGAGCGATAAATGGTATCCTTCAATGGGGTTCTATATGGATTCAATATCTGGTGAGATGGCAGGTGGGATGGATGGATGGATGTACCGGGTGGATTATTACTCAACAGTTATGTCATCCGAAAACTTCATGTTGGATGAGACAAATGAAGAGGTTCTATGGTACTGGGGAACATTTGGGGAAGGGGGATACCCGATTAGAATATCAGTAGATAAAACAAGGGTGAATGTAAGTGATACAATTACGGTGGAGGTAACTTATTTTGATGAAACTGAATGGCTCCCTCTTGCAGATGCTACGGTACATGCGGATACGGATTACCTAACTGATGAGAATGGAACGGTGAAGATATCGATAGAAAACCCGGGGGATTACAGTATCTTTGCAGAAAAATCAGGGTATATCCGAAGCGATAAAATCACCGTTGAGGTGGAAGGAACTCAGGAATCAGCACAAGTGATGTTAAGCGCAACAATAATACCTGCAATCTCATTCTCAGTAACCCCGGATAGTTTAGACTTCGGGGAAATTGGGGTAGGATGCAACAAAGCAGGGGATGGAATATACATTACTAATGAGGGATCATGGGACATAAACGTTACCGCAGAAGTCGAAGATAGCAGTGCATCGGGCTTGTATAGTAATGGCCTATACCTCTGGGGCGTTATCTGGAACCAGTTCAGCACAGTTGTTCCACATGATATCTCAGATTGGAGCAACACAATGGGTCCTTACAGCACTGAACTCAAAGTTCCACTGAACTATACAGGGGTAGGACCACAGAATGGAACCCTGACTCTCTGGGCTGAGGGTGTACCCCCATAGGGGGGTGGGATAAAGAAAATGCCACGGACCTTGATTGCATTGATGTTATTGCTTGTCTCACTAATGAATGTTTCAGCGAATGGAATAGGTGTTAATCCCGCTAAACTGGAATTTGAAGTGCATGCTGGTGAATCAATTAGTAAAACGCTCTATGTCATTAATACCGGTGAAAGAAAAGCAGGATATAGCGTATATGCTGATGATCCACTCCCCTGTCTTATTATAGACCCTGAGAAATTTCAACTGGATCCGGGGGAATCAAGGGCAGTAAATATTACGGTTACTCCGTCCGAAATTGCAGAGTATGAAACAAAGA
>JAYEKX010000114.1:0-2740 GCA_034716875.1 Candidatus Altarchaeota archaeon
GCAGGCTCACTTGAGCAGGGATGAGTTTATGGGCTTACTATGATCTCGTTTATTTTACTATATTCCCGATGGATCCTTAATTTGTCGGTATTTAGTCGGTAGCTGGAATTTGTTTGTTTTTTTTTTGTGTAATAAATATGGTGGGGTGGGGTGTGGTATTATCGGAGGCTGGAGGCCGTACTACTCCCTAAAGCCTTTAATAGACGGTGATTTTTTCTTTTACAATATTTGGTAACAGGACATTTTTTGCACTTATTTTTCCTGCAGTAATCCTTTCCCAATCTCAATAAAGCTGATTCCAGATGAATAAATTCCTTTGTCTTTCTATTGATATTTAGATCTATGTCTAAATTCTTGGCTGAGATTTTGATGAATTCTGAAATTTCTGGATCTATCTTGGACATAAACCTCAATTCCCTGAGGAATATGTTGGTGGTAACATCACCTATGCCCTTGAATTCCTTCAGTTTTTGCTCTAATTCCCTGGAGTTTTCAGATTCTTTGTAGAGATTTTCCAGGCCTCCTTTCTTCTCTAACCCCTTCATGATATCCAAAAGCCTTGTTGCGGTGGAGAAATCATATCTGGCATAACCTCCAGCGTCAAGGACTTCAACCAGTTTGTCCCAGCCTGCCTCTGATATACCCTTTGGTGTCAATAAACCCTCTCTCCTGAATTCTCTGTAAGTCTTCTTGGCAGTATTCTCCGTAATTCTTTTTCCAAACAATAAGGAGGCGATAAACCATTTGAAGATTTCGCCCCAGTTTTTTTCCGTGTTTATTCCTAACTCTTGAGAATATGTTTTGGGAAATTTTCGGGATAGTGTTTGAATCTTCTTGTTCTTCATCTTGCGGCGGTTTTTAGTTTTATGTGTAATTATTATAGGTGAGGGAATTATAGAGATACATCAAAAGGTTTGGATATACCATCAGGTTGGAATGATATCCGGCAGAGTCGGATATAAGTGGTTATTGCCTATGTGGATAATATTAAACGTCTGGATATATGAACCAGTAAATCAAAAGGGAGGTGCAAAATGAAGCATGAGGAAATAATCAAGAAAAGCTCATTTGGTGAATATAATGGGGTAAAGATATTGCAAGTTAAAGGAAAACCTTACGAGCTGGGGTACCAGCACGGTTATCATCTTGCAGGGAAAATATCTTTAATGATCAATAATACTCTTTTGGCGACAGCGGGCTATATCAGTGAACAAACAGGTTGGGACTTGGATCTATCTGACCGGATGATGTGGAAGGGAATGCAATTAGCGGAACCTAATTTCCCGGACTTTCTGAGAGAAGAAATGCGGGGGATTGTGGATGGAACCCAGGTTGCTGGGGCAGAAATCTCGTTGGAGCAAATAATGTTGTGGAATACCAATTATGATCAATGGTGTATCTACAGTCATCCTCATCACTGGACTCCTGAAGATGCACCTCCTTCAAAAAATGCCGGGAGTATGCTACCTGCTGGTGGTGGATGCAGTAGTTTTTGTGCTTGGGGCGAATGGGCGGGAGGTGATGGTAAACTGATTTTTGGGAAGGATGAGGATAATTTCAATATGCCGGAGCAATTGGAAAACCGCATGTTGGTTGTAGCTGATCCTGATGATGGGCTTGGCCATTGCTTTTTGACCTATCCGGGGATGGTGGGGCTGGATGGCGGGTTTAATGAGTATGGTTTCGAAGTGATGACTCAACTCAATTCTATGCGGTATGAAACTATGGCGGGGTGTGGGATTGCAGTTTTTACCCGTCTTTTATTGACGTACGCTAAAAGGGTTGGGGATGCTATTGATGTTTTCAACAAGTATCCTCGATGTGCTGGAATTGCATATCATGTGGCAGATTCCCGAAATAAAAAAGCGGCGGTTGTGGAAACATCATCAGAGAACGTGTGTGTTCGCTACCCTGAGGAGGGCATTAAAGCTCTTTGGCAGAGTAATCATTCCAATTGTTATCCTGGGTGGATGGGGTATTCAGGTTATAATATGGTTAATGACCAAAAACCGGTTAATGAATTGATTGATGTCAGTACAATAGAGACTTGGCAGAATAGCTTGCGAGATCCAAAAAACCTTTACGTGCAGGCACCTAGTAGATTTGAACGCTACCGTGAACTTATCAGTCAATATAAGGGATCAATTAATTTGGGGAATGCTCAGAAGATACTTACTGATTTGTATGATCCTTATACTAGAAAGGAACGTCAGAAGTGGGAATCTTCTGTTTCGAACAATATCTTGTGTACGATATGTGCTCTTTATCCGAATATGGATTTCACTGCTAAACCTCCTGTAGGGGAGTTTGAGGCACATATCGCGAATATGTGGAGTTTGGTAGCGTATCCTGAGGCCGGGGATTTCTGGTTGGCAATTAATGATTTTCCGGCGCAATATGGGGGTTATGAGTATTTTAATTTAAACTCTCTTTTAGATCGCTTACGTTAAGGATTTGAAGGGATGTCTCAGAAGAGGATGAGAGCGTATCTGTCTAAGGTTATAAACAGGTTCGGTCTGATATTTGAGGACGTCGCGAGGAAAAGAGACCTGGAGTTTAGATGCGAAAAGGAAAACAGGGAGTATGTTGAGTTGGGGGGAGGAAATAAATTCGTGACATTTAGGTTAAAATAAATTTTGTTGAGAAACTTTGTTTTCCTTTCCGTAGAGGGAAGGCAAGGAGTTTGTTAACGGGGAGGACATTGGAGGAGTTAGAGAGGTTATTTCCAGAGGAGTATGGG
>JAYEKX010000115.1:0-2736 GCA_034716875.1 Candidatus Altarchaeota archaeon
CTCTATCTGGATTTAATGATGATTCCCCTCTAATCCCCTCTAAAATCTCCTCCTCCTCTCCTCCTTGATCCTTCTCAATCTCTTGAAGGCATTCTCTGCAGCCAGTACCAGGGTATTATGTGAATGAGCCAACGGTGGTGTGTAGCAATATTTAAGCTTTATTATATCCTCAATACATGCATTTTTTGTTATGGCGAAAGCTATTAAGTCTATTTTCCCGGCAACACCTCCCCCGCCTATTACCTGCGCCCCAATGATCCTCCTGTTCAGGGTATTAAAGACCAATTCCACATCGATTTCTTTTGATCCCGGGTAATACTCCGGCTTGGTGGTGGATTTAATCCTGCCGGTTACTGTCTCTATTCCCTCCTCTAAAGCATCCCTCTTTGTTAATCCAGTCCTCCCTATCTCCAAATCAAAGACCTTAAGGATGATGGAATTTAATACACCCTCAAATGTGGCATATCCCCCCACAGAGTTCATGCCCGCAGTCATTCCATGCCTTATAGCGGTTGTCCCCAGCTGACTTAACATTAATCTACCTGTAATCAGTGACCTGGAGTCTACACAATCCCCTGCAGCATAAACATCCTTTATATTAGTCTGCATGTATCCGTCCGTGGTTATGCCCCCATCCACATGTATTCCTGCCTTCTCTGCAAGCTTAGTATTGGGTTTAAGTCCCGTCCCCAAAACAACAATATCTGCGGGAATATCCCTGCCCTGAATTCTTACTGCCTTCACCCCCTTATCCCCCCGGATTTCTTCCACAAAATTCCCTGTTATGAGTTTAATCCCGTTTTCCTTCAGTTTATCCTCAACAATACTCGAGAATTCCGGATCAAGGCATCTGTAAAGAACATGATTCAAGCCCTCCACCAGTGTTACCTTCAATCCACGTTTTGTGAACGCTGCCGAAACCTCCAGCCCAACGGCTCCCGCTCCGATCACAACCGCTGATTTAGATTTCCCTATCCTTTTTATTATCTTCTCTGCATCCTCTATACTCTGCAACGTAAAAACATTTTTCAGATTAATACCTTTTATTGGCGGTATGCTGGGGATTCCTCCCATGGCAATGACCAGTGAATCATAAGATAACCTCTTCTTCCCTCTGGTTTTAACAATCTTTTTTTTGACGTCAATAGAAATTGCTTCATCCAGCACATAATCTATGCCGTTGCTCCTGCAGATTTCCTTCATACTCGCTGATATATCCTCAATACTTATCTCACCACCAATAACGAAAGGCAGCGCGCAGGGGGAATAAGAAAGCCGTTCCCTGGTAATTAAGGTAACATTCGCTTCACCGTTGGTTTTCTTTGCGGTTAATGCTGTAGTCAAACCCGCTCCACCCCCTCCAATAATAACCAGATCCTGCATTTTGTTTATTACTTTATTAATTATCCGGTATTAAAATAACCGTACCTGTTATGTGGATAATTCAATCCTCACATTATCCCCCTCATTTAACCCCAGCTTCTCCCGCAGGTTGAATTCGCTTATTATCTCTACCTCATCCCTGTGATGAGTCCTCTTTGGAACTATCAGATAACAGTCTTCTTTTTTCTTGTTTACTAAAAGTTTTATCGGCGCGAATTTTATAGCACCGAATGTTCTGCCATTCATCCTGAATTCACCTATCCTTCCGATGGTGAATCTCTCCAGATTCATAACCCCCTCAACAACCTTAATATTCAATGTTCCCCTGAATGGATTTATCCCAAGGGTTTTCTCAATCTTTTCTGAGTATTTACCCACGTAGTAAGCCCCCTCCCCAATCCCTGTGATTACGGCCCCCTCTATGGATTTTTTAGTTTCAATAAACCCCTTCAGATTCAGGTATATACCTCTTAGGGTATCAAAACCCTTAGGGGTTAACTGGATCTCATATATCTTTCCGGCGTTTGTTCTTTTAATCAGATCGCTATCCTCCAGTTCCCTTAAATAGCGGGAGGCACTCTGCTGTGAAATGCCTAAAGAATTTCCCATTTCAGAGGAAGAAACAGAGATTTTATCATCCCCTGACTTCATAATCCTGCTAATTTCATATAAAAATAGGATCTTGCGGTTCATTCCCGTTATATCTCAATCTTAAGTTCCCTGGCGATCTCCTCATACCTGTTCCTTATCGTTACCTCAGTGACGCCGGCTAAGCGGTCGGCAATACCCTTCTGTGTCTGCTTATCGTTTGTAATCTTCGCTGCCAGATAGATTGCCGCTGCTGCCACCCCCGTAGGCCCTCTCCCCGATATCACCCCCTTCTCCCTGGCCCTCTCAATGATTTCAACAGCCTTAGCCTCGGTTTCTCCGGAGATCCCTAACTCAGAGGCGAATCTTGGAACATAATCCATTGGTGTGGCAATAGGCATCTTTATATCCAGCTTCCTGCAGACGAAGCGATAACTCCTGCCAATGTCTTTACGTTTAACGCCGGACACCTCCCCCAGCTCCTCCAAGGTCTTTGGTAGTTGATGCTGTCTGGAAATCAGGTATATTATGGCAGCCACAACGCTTTCTATTGATCTCCCCCTCACCAGGCGCTGAGCCACAGCCTTCCTATACCACATAGCACACTCCTCCTTAATATTATTTGGGATATTCAAGTAAGCACACATACGATCTAATTCAGGTAAGGCAATGGAAAGATTTCTTTGAACAGAATCCGACATCCTGGAGCGACGTTGCCACTTCCTTAATCTATAGAGTTGTGCCTTCCTCTCAGGCTGAATTGAT
>JAYEKX010000116.1:0-2714 GCA_034716875.1 Candidatus Altarchaeota archaeon
TTTTTAAAAAAATCGGTTATTATAAGGGTGTTTCTAAGTGCGATGACTTAACTAAGCATATTACGGACTGCTTAAATACACTGAGAAAGGCAAATATATATTATACCAAGGCTGTTGAATACTACAAAGAAGCAGAATCCAAGAATGCCACCCGTTATGTAGAAATAGCCAGGGCTAAATACTTAACGGTTAATTACAGGAAAGGTGTTAGGAAATGTAACACCCTCAAAAATAATATATCAGAGATGAGTAAAAAGAAGGAGGAGGGAGATAAACTCCTTAGTGAAGCAAGGACGTACTATAGCGAGAAGAGATACAGGGACTCGAATAAAAAGGCAGAGGAGGCTAAAAAGATTTATGAAGAAATAGGATATAAAAAAGGTATAACAAGGACTAAGGCTTGGATTAGGAAAAATAATGGTAGGATAGATAATATCGATGCTGAAGCACGGGAGACCATGGTGATAACAGTCGGAGTGATACTGGGTGCTATCGTAGTCACTATAGCGATTTGGGGAGTCAGGAAGACACAGGAGAAAAGGATGGCGGATAGTAGGATGTCGAGTGAAAGACAGAGGTTGGAGGAGGAGTTGAGACATAGGAAGGAGGAGGTTAAAAAGAGGGAGAGGGAGAGGATACATGAATTAGAGATTGAGAGGGAGAAATTGAAGGCTATGGTTGAGGGTGAAAAGAAGCGTTTGGAAACAGGAGAGAAATGAGGAAAAAGATTCTGGACATATCAAAGAGGCGGGGGATAGTTTATCCATCCTTTGAGGTTTATGGGGGGGCAAGCGGTTTCTATGATTATGGCCCTATCGGGTCAAGGATTAAGCAGAATATAGAGAATTTAGTCAGGGAGTATTATGTGGTTGGAGAGAATTGCTTTGAGGTTGAATGCCCTACGCTTTCCCTGGAGAATGTGTGGATCGCTTCAGGTCATGTGAAGAATTTCACCGACATGCTGACGGAGTGTTTAAGGTGCAGTGAACCCTATAGGGCAGATCACCTGGTGGGGGAACATTTGGGGATTTCCTGTGAAGCTAAATCAATAGAGGAGTTAAGTGAATTAATTAAGGGTAACGATATTCGCTGCCCTAAGTGTAAGGGTGCTCTTGATAAGGTTTATCACTACAACCTGATGTTTAAAACCGAGGTGGGGCGTCCCCCTAAAACCTGGTACTTGAGACCTGAGACTGCCCAGACTACATACCTGGCTTTCAAGAGATTGTGGGAGATCGGCAGGAGACGGCTTCCATTGGGTGTTTTGCAGATAGGTCACTCTTTCAGAAATGAGATATCCCCGAGGCAGGGGATGATCAGGTTAAGGGAGTTTAATCAGGCGGAGATCCAGTTTTTTGTAGATCCTGAGGGGAAGGTCAGCGAGAGATTTCATGAGGTCTCGGATATTAAAGCAGGGATGGTGACCAAGGATGAGGAAGAGATTAATACTTCACTGGCTGATGCTGTAAAGGAGGGTATTATAGAGATTGAATTGATCGCTTATCTCCTGGGAAGATCCCTGCAGCTTTTTAGGGAGATGGGAATCAACGGAAATTCATTAAGTTTAAGGCAGCATATGGATGAGGAGAGGGCTTTTTACTCCAGCGACACCTGGGATATAGAATTCATGAGCGAGGATTTCGGGAGGATTGAGTTGGTTGGAGTCTCCGACAGAACAGATTATGATTTAAGGAATCATATTAATTTAAGCGGGGTGGATTTCTCAGTAAATTATGAAGGACGTAAATTCATCCCTCATGTGGTTGAGGTGGCGTATGGAATAGACAGGCCTTTTTATTGCGTCCTGGAGTCATGTCTTGTGGAGGAGAAGGGGAGGACGTACATGAAATTCCCCAAAAAGGTGGCTCCTTATCTGGCAGCAGTTTTCCCGTTGGTTAATAAAGACGGTGTTCCTGAGAAATCCCGGGAGGTGTTTGAGTTACTCCGAAGGAACCGGGTTTATGTGCTCTATGACCGGTCAGGGAGTATCGGCAGGAGGTATGCCCGGGCTGATGAGGTGGGGGTCCCATACTGCATTACAATTGATTACGACACCTTGAGGGATGATACGGTCACTATCCGGGATAGAGACACTAAAGGGCAGGAGAGGGTGAGGATAGATGAACTCTACAGGAATCTAATTCATCAAGTCTAGGGGACAACAAATGTCCAGTTCAGGGGCGCATTAAATGCGAAAGCTGATTGGCTGGCGTTATCGGTACATTCAATATTCCAGCTATACAGGCCAGAGGGTATATCAAATATCGTGAAGTTATTGATGCCGCCGTTGATTATGCTGCTGCTTGTTTGATTAATCTGCCAGGTACCTGATATGTCCGTCCACAGGGAGCAGCCCACGATAGAGTGATCATCCGTTGCAGTGTAGGTGAATGTGACAGATTTTGGGATCGTGGTTGTTGTCGTGGTGGTGGTTGTTGTTGTCGTGGTAGTAGTGGTTGTTGTCGTGGTGGTGGTGGTGGTTGTTGTCGTGGTGGTGGTGGTTGTTGTCGTGGTGGTTGTTGAGTAGTCAACCAAAAGATAGGGTTTATGAGTGGCGTGTGTAGGGCCATAAAAGTGAACATCGCGTATATCCCAACATTTGTAGCAATTACAAGTACTTAATCCTTCTGCAGCACCTCGTAGGTGTAGGGTGGACTGAATCTGCCCAATATTATATTCATTTCTAATGAAATTGGTTACATCCCAGGATTTCC
>JAYEKX010000117.1:0-10788 GCA_034716875.1 Candidatus Altarchaeota archaeon
CATCGTTTATAGCGCAGAGTCCATGACCCCAGGGTCCAGGCGCGCTCCATGTTATATCCAAATCAGTTCCCTGCATTATGTCATAGCCATTGGTGTCTTCAGAGACCGTACGGCATTCCTTAAAAACCTCACCATCCGGGAATTGTACAACGACACCAACCTTGACGGCATCTACATTACATGTTAGCAACAGGATGACTGTGATCCACAGTATTTTTTTATTCATTTTACCCATTAAGCTGGATAATTTATCCAACTTATCTAAATGTTGACGATTGAAAAATCATATAATAAACCCTTAAAGAACGAGATCAGGTGTATACACCCAACCTCTTAAGTACTGTCTGAACAGAGATTTCCCTGGTTTTTGTGAATGCCTTAAGTAGGTAGGGGGCGAAAAGGAATGCAAACAAGGCATTACTTAAATGAAGCATGGTGAAGGGGATTTGTGCAGTTAAGGCTGCCGGGATGCCGACGAATCCATAAAACTGGATAGCAAAGCAGATGGCAGTTACCAGGTCATAGAACACGGTCGTTACCGCCACCAATGCAGTTAAGTCCAGCCTCCTCCAGTTCCTTTTCACAATCCCTAATAAACCAGCTACAAGACCGATTAAACCATATGTTAACGAGGTGTATACGGTTACCAACGGCATGTGAAGAATCCAGGGGAGTATGGCGTTGGACATGAAGATGTTGGATAAAACCATGGATCCGAAGCCCATGAAGAATCCTGCTATTGGTCCGAGGGTTAGGGCTGTGACAACAGTAAAGAGCATTATCGGCTCAATGTTCGGGTAAGGGGCCATCAAAATCCTTAATGCAGCCACCGCAACTATTCCTGTAGACAATACACCGGGGTTTACTCTTTTCATTCTTTATCTTATTAGTTATTAACAATTGAAATATAAAAATAATTGGATAATTTATCCATGTTGGAATGATAAGAAAGAAACTCCGAAGATGGTTGTTATGCAAAAAAGGATTTTAATACATTTAAATACATTAGGTTATATGCGTTTTCTTATAGCCGTTATACTCTCCTTGTTGATATGTGGGTGCATTGGAAGCCCGCCTGACGATACAACAACAACCACTACGACAATGAAAATGAATGAAATTGTTATCCTTGAGATGGATGAAGGGGTTATCGAGATTGAGCTCTATCGTGACAGGGCTCCGATTACTGTTGAGAACTTTTTAACGTATGTTAGGGAGGGACACTATGACGGTACCGTGTTTCATCGGGTTATTGACGGCTTTATGATTCAGGGCGGAGGATTTACCCCCGATGGCGTGCAGAAGCAAACCCATGCACCTATCAAGCTTGAATCCGACAACGGCCTCAATAATGTGGAAGGCTCGATTGCGATGGCCAGGACGGCGACCCCGGATAGCGCAACCAATCAATTCTTCATTAACCTCGTAAACAACGACTTTCTGGATTACAAACCCAACAACCCAGGATATGCGGTCTTCGCTAAAGTGGTCTCTGGGATGGATACTGTGATGAAGATATCCAAGGTCAAGACCGGAAGCAGGGGATCGAACCAAGACTGGCCTCATGAAGACATCATAATAAAGAAGGCCTACGTGAAAACGTGATGATTCCCGGGATTATTCAGCCTCTCCTGTTTCCTGGGGGGTAAAAAGAAAATGAGTAAACTTAAAGCCCTGATGTTTAACAGGAAAGCCTCTAATCCAAAAAGCAGGCCTGATGAGATATTAAACGCCCTGGCATTGCAGCCGGGACAGAATATCGCCGATATTGGGGCCGGAGGTGGGTATTTCACTCTACGATTTGCCGATGCAGTTGGGGGAGGAGGACGGGTGTATGCGGTTGATACCAACCCAGAATTTCTGGAGTTTATCAGGGACAACGCCAAAGAGAAGGGACTAAGTAATGTTGAAACAATCCATGCCACGGGAAATACACTGAATCTGCCTGAAAAAAGTTCAGACCTGGTTTTTATGCGTAACGTGTATCACCATCTATCAAACCGGACAGAATACTTCAGGAACCTGAGGGGGGCATTGAAACCAGGGGGGAAGGTTGTTGTTATAGACTATAAAAACCAGGGATTCTTCAGCTTCCGTAGATTCTTCGGGCATCACACCCCTAAAGAAACTATCATGGATGAACTGAATGATGCTGGATATGACTTGATGCAGGAACACGATATCCTGCCGGAACAACACTTTCTTGTTTACACCTTGTAAAAAGGAAGCGTTAAATGAATTCAACAAGATGCAACATGACTCCAGATCCCACCACGTCCCGAGTTGGATTCATTCACCTCTATTTCAATAGCAACAAAATATCTGCTGCCACGTACATATTTTTCTTCAGGGTTTCCACAAGAAAAGGTGACTACTTTATCCCCCTTAGGTTTTAAGATGGTATCTGAGTTTGGTCTGCCGCATTCTATATCAGCTCTTTTACTATTCACTACCATTAAACTTGTTTTAAATCCATCTGCAGGGATAATCATTTCCTTATCCTCATTATTTCTTAATTGCAGAGTCAGTTCCCCATTTTCAGATAAACGCCAATCAACTATCTCAAATTTATCTTCAGCATAGAAATTGCTTTCAGGACGAGTGGATGGTTCTCTGGTGATATAATCAAAGAAATGCCCATAGAAATAGGGGGATAATCCATAATCAACTTGAAATCCTCCGCCGTCGTAATTGTATTCTATCAAACATTTCTTGTAGGAATTAAAAGCCCCGTACAAGTATCCTGATATGAAAACTATCACAAGAATAAACAATAAAATTGTTATCTTCAGAATCTTGCTTTTCTCCATATTACCCTTTAGGTTCCCAGATAAGAAAAGATGAGAAGTCCGTTGGGTAATCTATAAATACCTTGTTTTACATAATTAATTCATTACTAAAATGTCTGTAATCTCGGATGATGTTGGAAGCTTCCCCCTGCCGGGGAATGTGAAGAGGGATGAGATACAGGAAACTGCATTAAGAGTCGCAACGAAAGAGGTTAATGAAGAAGAGAAAGAAATTTTTAACCGGATTGTGGAGGAGATTATGCAGAAGAAACTTGATTCCGGCCTTATGACGCCGAATTACCCCCAGATACATGACATGATCGCGTCCTTTTTCTCATTAATGGAAAACTTCTGTGAAGAAGAGGAGCCGTGGATAGTGAAAAAGGAAGCTGCCGTAATCCCGGAGATTGGGGCCCTGGATTTTGTTGCCAGAAGATATTTCGAGTCAACAGGGGGTTTCCTACCGCTGAGGGTTTGCGTTACAGGGCCCCTGGAGCTTTACCTGAAGAATGTTGGAGTCAACATCCAGGGTGATCTGCTCCTAAACCTTGCGGAAAGCATTTCCAGGTTTATTGAAAACGCTATTCTGGATAAGGAACATATAAAAACTAAAGTAGTTTGCATAGATGAGCCAAGCCTGGGCTTAAACCCCAACCTCATTGCCGAAGATGAAGACCTGATCCACGCATGGGAGAGTTGTGTGAAGAAAGCTAAACACCTGGATGTACAGATACATCTGCATTCCACAAATGACCTGGATAAGATTTATCCAGTAAAGGGTATAGGGATATTAGGCATTGAATCCGCCGAAGACCCCGGGGTGTTGAAGTCGATCGACAGAGACGAACTTGAATCCTTTGACAAGTTCCTTCGCGTAGGTATATCTAGGACCAACATCTTTGGATTGGTTGCGGAATTTAATGAACGATTCGGGGTTGACCTCTGGGAGACAAAAAAATTCAGTGAACTGGGGAAGATGGAGAATCAAAGGGTGATAGGGAAGAGATTACAAAAGGCGTATGAACTCTTTAATGACCGGATAAAATACGCGGGACCGGACTGCGGCCTTGGGGCATGGCCTAATCAGGAAACAGCCTTCCAGCTGCTGAAGAACACATCCGAGGCTATTAATGAATTTAATAAGCTGGGTACAGAATAATTAAGTGAAGAAAATGAGATCCTCAAAAATAGAACGGAAGACTGAGGAAACCCGGATTTCTTTAGAGTTGAACCTCGATGGGACCGGGGAATCCAGGGTTGATACGTCATTGAAATTCCTGGATCACATGCTGGAGAATTTCTCCAAACACTCCCGTTTTGATTTAATGATTAAGGCCACTGGGGATGTTGATGTGGATGATCACCACCTCATGGAGGATGTTGGAATCTCTCTGGGGCAGGCTTTAGAGAAAGCACTTGGTGATAAACGGGGAATACGCCGGATGGGTAACTCCAGCGTCCCTCTTGATGACTCTCTTGCTACTGTAGCCTTGGATCTCAGTGGCAGAGGCTACGCTAAAGTTGATATAATTTTTTCAGAGTTCAAGGATGCAAGGCTTGGTGATTTAAGCAAGGAGAACATCCCTCACTTCTTTGAGTCCTTCGCCGTTAACGGTAAATTCAACCTGCACCTGAAGGCTGAGGGAAGTAATGACCACCATAAGGTGGAGGCCTGCTTTAAAGCACTTGCGAAAGCGCTTTATGACGCTACAAGGGTTACAGGGAAAGAAATTCCATCCACTAAGGGGGTAATATGAATTACATAGATCTGAGTTATGAATCCGGGGAGGATGATCTCGTCGCTTCCTTCTATCTGGAGCCGGCGGAGGGTTTAACCCTGGAGAAGGCGTCCGGGCATGTAGCTGCTGAGTCCTCCATAGGCACGTGGACTGACTTAAAGACTATGAAGCCGGAGATAGCCCAGAGATTAAAGCCAACCGTCTTTGAAATAAATAAGGAGAGTAATGTGATTAAGATTGCGTATCCCTCTGAATTATTTGAATCCGGGAACATGCCTCAGATTCTGAGTAGTGTGGCAGGCAACATCTTTGGTATGAAGTCTGTGAAAAACCTTCGTCTAATGGATCTGGCATTTCCGGAGTCTATTGCCGGATCCTTTAAGGGGCCCGGGTTCGGAATTAAGGGTGTTAGAAGGATCTTGGGGATAAAGAAAAGACCTCTGGTGGGGACTATAGTAAAACCCAAAATCGGTCTTGATCCGGAGGGTCATGCCCGTGTGGCATATGATTCGTGGATAGGTGGCTGTGATATTGTTAAGGATGATGAGAATCTCACAAGCCAGGATTTCAACCCCTTCGGCGACCGGGTTATACAAACCTTGGAGATGAGGGATAAGGCGGAGAAGGAAACCGGGGAGAAAAAGATTTATATGCCGAATGTTACTGCAGAAACCCGGGAGATGATTCAGCGGGCAGAATTTGTGAGGGAGAACGGGTGTGAGTACGTGATGATTGATATAGTCACGGCCGGGTTTTCAGCTCTTCAGTCTCTGAGGGAGGATGATCTGGGTTTGGTGATACATGCCCATAGGGCGATGCACGCTGCCTTCACACGGAATAAGAGTCATGGAATTTCCATGCTGGTTCTGGCTAAACTCTCAAGGATTGTTGGGGTGGATCAGTTACACATTGGAACTGCGGTGGGGAAGATGGAGGGCTCCGGGGAGGAGGTGGTTGGGATTAAGAATGCCATTACCCGGGAGTGTTTTAATCTAAAACCGGTGTTTCCCGTATGCTCCGGCGGCCTGCATCCCGGTTTAGTCCCCCAGTTGGTTGAGATTTTTGGAGGGGATATTATTATACAGATGGGTGGAGGAATCCATGGGCATCCTAAAGGCACTAAAGCAGGGGCACTGGCTGCCCGGGAATCCATAGAGGCGGTTATGCAGGGAATCCCGCTGGAGGATTATGCCCTGGATTATGAGGGATTAGGGCAGGCTCTTAAGAAATGGGGGAGAAATTAAGGTATTACTGAAGTGTACACGTTTTATATAGCTTTTATATAGTTAATACATATATATTACATATACATCATATGAAAAAATGTCTGAAGGCGTCTATCTTAAAATACCTGAAATGCTGAAGGAAGAGGCAGATCTCTATGTAAAAAGTGGTTATTTCGAAAACCGAAGTGAACTGATAAGAGAGGCAATCAGGGAGTTTCTGGAGAAGCTGGAGAGGAATAAAATAAAGATCGCTGTGGATATGTACCGAAAGGGAAGGATTTCTTTAGGGAGAGCTGCAGAGATATCTGGTCTAGGCTATGAGAAAATGAAGGATGCCTTCATAGAGAGAGGGATTCCCATAAGGAGAGGCCCTCAAACTATTGAGGAATTAAAGGAGGACTATGATATCGCAAAGGAGTTACTATGAAGTCTATAGTCCTCAATAATTCTGTTCTATCTGCCTTCGTCAAGATGAGGAGACTCAAGCTTCTTAAGGAAATACTAAACGGACACAGAATTTATATTGCTGATACTGTCTTTAGGGAAATTATTTTTCAGGAGGTGTTGGATGCTGTAGCCTCAGGTAACTGGATTACTGTGGAGGAGGTTAACGTGGATGACTTCAGGGAACCTGGTATTGATGATGGTGAGGCAGGGACTGTTAAGCTGGCTCTTCAGAAAAAATCCGTCGCAGTTATTGATGACCTGGATGGTAGGAAATTCGCCGGTAAACACCAGGTAAAGGTTATCGGGACCCTGGCTCTTTTAAAGAGTTCCTGTGACCGGGGGTTAATAACCAAGTTTGAGTTAAAATCTATTCTGGGAGATTTAGAAGTCAAGGACGCGTTCAGGATGAGTAAGGAACTGAAGGACTGGATTCTAGGGGATGAGTAGGGTGAGGGCTTTGTGGACTGGGAGGAGATAGCTAAGTTTTTAAATGAATATGTCAAAAGTATACGTATGAAACGATTTTTTTTGTTTTTAATACTGTTCATTACATTATTAACCACCTCGGTTGTGGCGGGTAGTACTGTGCCTTTTTTAATAGAGGCTTATGGTATTGTTATCGGAACGTTCTTGTTTATTCCAATAGTCTTGATTGAGGCTTTATTTATCTATTTTTTAATCAAGAGATTCTTTAAGTTCAAGATCAGCTTCCTTCGTGCCATCTTAATATCCCTACTCGCGAATATATGCTCAACAATATTTGGGTTTTTTATATCCTTCCTAAACTTCATAGTCTTTTTACCTTTAATGCTCATCCCTTTCACTAAACCTATTGCATGGTCAATTTTTGATCCAGATAATGCGTTGAGTCTTTTTCTCAGTCTCTTTATTGCCTATGTTACAACCTCACTAGTGGAAACTCCGGTTTTACATCGGTTCATAAGAAATAAAACCAAAAAGACGTTAATTGATTCAGGGAAAATCTCTTTTCTCGTGAACGCATCCAGCTACCTACCAATATTCATTATCCTGGTAACCTGGTATCCTGTAACCTACGCACCATACCAGGGTGGTGTAGTAATAACCGATTTTGCAGAACTTCAGCCATTAGGTTGGACTGTATATAAGAGCGATGGAAGCTTTGAAACAACATTCACCAATACAGTGGGTACATCTTTTCCTTCACTTGGTACATCCATAGAGATAACTAATGCCACTGTGACCGATAAACTTGATCCGGCTGTTGTTTGGAGCGACCCCCTGATAAATGGTGTGAATCCAAGCACCAGCCCCCAGACCGTAAAGGCGAGAGACTCATTTAAGTTAACTGCAGTTGAGGTAAACAGGGTTAGAAACGCACGCGATCCCTTCGATCTGGAAATCACGATAACATATACCACAATAGTGCATGGAATAAAGACCACACACATAGACGTCGGCCGCATAAGAGGTCCTGTTGAAGATTGAATAGATACTCAACCCCTCACAGCGTTCCTGTAGTACTGCAGCGGATGCTTCACGTTGCATTCCTTCTTACATAGTCCGTAGGATTTTATTTTACTGCATGTGGGGCAGTTGTATCTGGTGCTGCCTTTCTCCCCGGATAGGAATCCCAACTGGTTCCTGGTTTTCTCCTCGCTGAATCTAGGATGCTGGCTGAATATCTTCACCACACCCTCCACATCCAGGCCGAGGCCCAGGAAGAATGTGCCAAGAATAAACATGGCATTATGTGATGTACTCCCTGACTCCAGAGAAGCGAGCATAGCCGTTATACAGGGTGGCAGCGCTCTCTCATTTATCTGTTCAATCCTGACATCCGCCCGGTTTCTGATGAAACCAATACCCTTAGCCATCTCCCTGAATTCACTGGGAACCCCCCTAACATCAACCGGCTCCATAACCCTGAGTCGTACAGCCTCCCTAAGCAGCAGCGGAATCTCTGATTCATCAACCACCACATAACCCCCGTCCATAACCCTGTTCACAAGCTTCCACCGGGCATTCAACCTCGCAAGATTCGTGGAGAGTCTAAGGTATCCAGGGTAACGCATCCTGTTTCTATCCAAACCCAGGTTTAAATCCAGCATAACCTCCTTTCGAACCTCTCTTTTCTCATCCCTCAGGAATCCGTAGATGTTTTCCGCTTCCACCGAGGCGTATTTAGAGATAACGGCTTTGTTTTTGGTGAGGTTAACAATGATTCTGGCTACGGCGTAACTTAATATACATAGTTCCTGAGAGAGGCGATCTCTCTGGTTCAGACTGATCTCCCCCTTCAACGCATCCTGGACCCTTCGTCGTCCAAGCTCAACACCCTCAGAGTATACCTGATGAGTTCTGATTTCATCCAGCGTCAGACCCAGTGAAGACACATACTCCTTAGCCTCCTTCAGGAATGGATACTTCGCAAGTTTCTCCAGATTAAATTCCTTCATATTAGTAAAAAATAAGAATCTAAAGCATTAATTACAACCTGTAACTCGGAAATTTAAACATTCAAACCCATAATAAAATCCAACATGCACCCTAAAGTCAGAAGGAAGGCTAAGAGCAAGAAGGAGCTGGAGAAAGAGATTGATGAACTCAGGGAGCATTCACTGCGGCAGAGGGCCGATTTCGAAAACTATTGTAAGCAGCTGGAGAGGGAGAAGGAGGGGTTCATGAAATACGCTAACGAGGAGTTAATCACCCAGCTCCTGGAGGTGGTTGATAATTTCGAGAGAGCCCGTCCCACATTAGAGAAGGATCCGGAATCGGCTCAGGGGATGGAGATGATCTATAAGCAATTGATGCAGGTTCTAAAGAAAACAGGCGTCAGAAGGATTGATGCGTTAGGGAAGACATTTGATCCACACTATCATGAGGCATTCCTGCAGGAGGAATCTGATGAGCCGGAGGGTATCATCCTTGAGGAACTGCAGAAGGGATATACATTGAATCTAAAAGTGATCCGTCACTCAAAGGTTAAGGTAGCTAAAGATAAAGAAAAAAAGGTGGATGAATAAAATGGTTGATGAAAAGGTTACGAAGGAGAAGATTATTGGGATTGATTTAGGGACAAGTAATTCACAGGCTGCTGTGATGATGGGAGGTAAACCAACGGTTATCCCCTCTGCCGAGGGTGCAACCTATGCAGGTAAGATGTTTCCCTCCGTGGTTGCTTTCACTAAGGAGGGGCAGCTCTTGGTGGGTGAGCCAGCCAGGAGGCAGGCGGTTTCAAACCCCGAGGGAACAATAACCGCTGCGAAGAGAAAGATGGGATCCGATCATAAATACAAGGTTTATGGGAAGGAATACACGCCCCAGCAGGTTTCTGCATATATCCTCCAGAAGATTAAGACTGATGCGGAGTCATTCCTGGGGGAGCCGGTGAAGAAGGCAGTGATTACGGTACCGGCGTATTTCGACGATAACCAGAGAACAGCTACAAAGGATGCCGGCACCATCGCCGGATTAGATGTTGTGCGAATCATAAATGAACCCACTGCAGCGTCTCTCGCTTACGGAATCGACAAGATCGAGAAGGAACACAACATGCTGGTTTTCGACTTCGGTGCCGGAACCCTGGATGTGACGTTAATGGAGTTCGGGGAAGGTGTCTTTGAAGTGCTCTCCACAAGCGGCGATACACAGCTTGGCGGGAAAGATATGGATGAGGCTGTTGTAGACTGGCTGGCTGATGAATTCAAGAAGGAATCCGGGGTTGATTTAAAACAGGATAAGATGGCTGTCCAGCGTGTGAGGGAGGCTGCCGAGAAGGCCAAAATCGAATTATCTTCCGTATTGGAGACCGAAATAAACCTGCCCTACATAACCGCTGATCAAACCGGACCTAAACACCTGACCAAGAAATTAACCCGAGCCAAGCTGGAGGATCTAGTGAGAGCGTTTGTGGATAAATGCCGGCCTTCCCTGAAGCGGGCTACAGGGGATGCTAAATTAAAGCCGGAGGATATATCAAGGATTATTCTTGTTGGAGGTCCCACGAGAATGCCTATTGTCCAGAAGTTTGTTGAAGACTATACAGGAAAGAAAGCCGAGGGGGGCGTTGACCCGATGGAGTGTGTCGCAATTGGTGCGGCAATACAGGGTGGAGTGCTCGCCGGGGAGGTGAAGGATATAGTGCTTTTGGATGTCACCCCAATAACCCTTGGGATTGAAACCCTCGGTGGTGTTAGGACCGAGTTGATTGCAAGGAACACCACCATACCCACAAAAAAGAGCCAGGTTTTCACAACCGCCGCGGATTTACAGACTGCTGTCACAATACATGTACTCCAGGGGGAGAGGCCGATGGCGTCTGACAACACGAGTTTAGGTCAATTCAATCTGGTTGGGATAGCTCCAGCCCCAAGGGGTATTCCTCAGATAGAGGTGACGTTTGATATAGACGCTAACGGAATATTGAATGTTTCAGCGAAGGATACGGGAACCGGAAAAGAGCAGAAGATAACTATTACCGCGTCCACAAAGCTTTCCAAGGATAATATCGACAAAATGATGAAGGAGGCGGATGAGCATGCTGAGGAAGATAGAAAGAGAAAGGAGGAGATAGAAATCAGGAATAACGCTGATTCATTAGTC
>JAYEKX010000118.1:0-2670 GCA_034716875.1 Candidatus Altarchaeota archaeon
TGAAAAAAGGTTTATTCGGCTGCCAATTATCCTGTATAATCCCTGTGAATTCATTACTGAATTGATCCTCGACCAGCCATAACCTACTGAGGGTTTCATTAAATGCCTCCGTATCATTTCTCAAATCCGCCTCATTTAGTTCAGCAAGCAATCTTAACTGTTCACAATTATATTTGTCACTGATTAAACCCACCGTATGGAAAAAACTTAGTGTATACATAAATAATGCTATGAATACTACAGGGATTACAAGCTTCCTCCAAGTCGGCTTCAAAAAATCCTTGATTATTTCTTTGCCTGTCATAATAATATCCCTTCTGTTCTTTAAATAAAACACCTATACTTCATAACATTTCTCCTTAAACCCGCAGACCTTACATTTCTTTTCACTTCCATGCGGGCATACCCCTGGATCTTTTCCATCAAGAATTTCGATGACCTCATCCCTGACCGCTAACACCCTCCTCCTAAGCTGCTCCGTATTCAACACCGGGCGTTTCTCCTGAACCCTGGTATACTCCACAAAACCGAACGGGATGATTTTCTCTAACCCCAAATTCTCCTCCAGCAGCATGGAGTAAGCACAAGTCTGCAACCTATCCCCCATCCAAACACCATTTCCCGGGTTGCCGGTCTTAATCTCCACAGGGAAATAATTCTCCTCCCTCATCACCTTATCAATCCTCCCGGAAAACTTCAGTTTATCTGACTTCACTGGATACTCAACCCTCCAGGGAGTGATTCTTTCCAGAGAATCCTCAAGCCCGGTTTCATCGATCATAATCTCTAACCTACTCTTCAGTATTTCTATCTCATCCAAGAGCTCGGGCCGGAGTTCTGAAATAAACCCCTTAACCTCAAAACCCTCTAGAAGGTCTTTATATATGTAGGGGACATCCTCTAAAACATTCTCTAATTCATTCAGAAGAGTCTCGTTAAGAGCATCCACATCATGAATCTTCCCAAGAATCCTTGACTGCCTCAGGGAAAGCTCCTTCCGGATGGCATGACCCAACAACCCCTTCACCCTCTCCACACTCGGCTGGGGCTCTAGTTGGAGAACCCCTGAGAGATAAACACTTCGAGGGCAAAACATGTATTGATTAATGCTGGAGACATGTATTTTCATCATGAAATAACCCGTATCCAATTAGATTCCTTCGGTTTAATCTCAAGCCTGCCTTTATACTCATCCACTTCCCCGATGACGTCAACCTCCTTAGCCTCCAGAATACCTGGCATGGATTTCGCCGTATAATAATTAAGGTATACATCAATCTCGCCAGTACTGTCTCTGACAGTCAGGATAATGCTGCCGCCCTTAAATTCATGAATCCTTGAAACATTCCCCCTCACATGCAGATTCCTTCCAAGGGAATTAGTGTTGATATCCCCTATCCTTGAAACAGGAGGATTGAGGACCTCAGATACGTACGTGAGAATCAATAAGCCAATGATTGAGATACAGAATGCGAGATAAAGAACCTTATCACTCATCTTAGAGATAACTACACCTTAGCTTTTTTCTTATTCTTTCTTCTGATCTTAAAAACCTTGCCACATCTCCTGCATTTCGTTGATCCTAAGGGGTTTTTGGCGTTACAGTGCATGCACACTCCCTTAAACAACCTAGTTTCAGCTTCTATAAATCTAGCCATTCCTTGAATTATTTAGGATTCCTGGAATTTAAATCATGAGTTCTAATAACTTTCAATGGATAAGCTAGAGAAAGTTCTCATTATTGGTTCAGGTCCCATACAGATAGGGCAGGCAGCGGAATTTGATTACAGCGGAAGCCAAGCCTGTCTCTCACTCAGGGAGGAGGGGATTACCACCGTTCTTGTGAATTCCAACCCAGCCACCATTATGACTGAACCGGATGTGGCGGATATAGCCTACATAGAGCCGTTGACTCCGGAAATCATCGCTAAAATAATTGAGAGGGAAAAACCGGATGGGATACTCCCCACCATGGGGGGCCAGACCGGCCTTAATCTGGCGTCAGCCCTTGCGGTTATGGGTGTCTTAAAGGAGCATGACGTTAAGGTTCTTGGAACCCCTATCGAGACTATACAGAAGGGTGAGGATCGTGATTCATTCGCGAATTTGATGAAGGAGATTAATGAACCCATCCCCCCGAGTGATGCGGTAACATCCATCCCGGAGGCTCTTGAAGCCTCCCACAGGATTGGTTATCCCGTGATTATCAGGCCAGCCTATACCCTGGGCGGAGGCGGGGGAGGCATAGCAAATAATGACTCGGAGCTGGAGAGGATTGCCGGTCAGGGTATGCAATCAAGCATGATTCACCAGGTTCTGGTGGAGAAGTCTGTTGCCGGCTGGTATGAAATCGAGTATGAGGTTATGAGGGATTCAGCAGATAACTGCATCACCATCTGCAGCATGGAGAACATTGATTCCATGGGGATTCACACCGGGGAGAGCATAGTTGTTGCTCCGGCGCAGACTTTAAGTGATGTGGATAATCAGATGCTGAAGAATGCATCATTAAAGATTATCAAGGCTTTGGGTGTGGAGGGGGGTTGTAATGTTCAGTTTGCGTTGCATCCGGTAACCAGGGAGTATCTGGTGATTGAGGTGAATCCCCGCGTCTCCAGATCCTCGGCGTTGGCATCGAAGGCTACTGGTTATCCGATAGCGAGGGTGGCG
>JAYEKX010000119.1:0-10721 GCA_034716875.1 Candidatus Altarchaeota archaeon
GTACTGCAACCTTCAGGTTGCAGAGGAATTGCGATAATATTATCGCTAACCTTGCTTTTACCTCCTTGTTTTCTACGCTCTTTTATAATAAGTGAGTGCGCAGCGTAGTTGTCGCACCCACTATCTAACTTCGGGTTAGCGTGAGCTATGCAAAAAATGCCTTATCTGCTCCTTACTACACAATGGTTCCATTTTGCTTCAAACCTCCACATAACTTATTTGGAAGTTTCAGCAAAATTATTTACATTCCCAAGGGGGATGTATAATCTACATAGTGGTACAGGGATAAGGGTGAAATCTATTTTCTTATAATTCTTGTCTTTGGAAAGGTATTTTTTATTCCTTTTTCCCATTCTTCATACATCTGATCATAAACATCTACTTCAAAAAGAACAATAATCAACTCCCTAAAGTGTTGACAATATCTCATACATTTATCAGCAATTGTTTTCAAATCTTTTACTCTGGTTGGCCCTTTTACTTCAATCGCCACATCTCCGATAACAATATCCGGTCTTGAAGAACCTTCTTGTTTTTCAATATATGTATTCTGAAATTTTGATTTCAAATAACCGATTAATTCAGCTTGATAAGGCAATTCATAAAAATATCTTTGAGACGCTTTGAAGTTCTCTATTTCATCAACTATCTGATTAACCAGTTTTTCTTTTTCTCCTGCTTTATCATCCCCCTTTTTCCATTCATCAACTTCATTTGGTTTCCCCCATTTTTCATTTCCAAATCTATCTATGAATCTAACTAATCCTTTTGCTTTTTGTTCCTCTTCATAAGCTTGTTTTTCTGTTTCTTTTTTCGTTTTGTATTTTAGATAGAAGATAAAACCAACAATCAATAAAATTACTATACTGGCAAAAATTATGATTATTGTTAGCATATTCCGTTCTGCCCAGTCAATAAATGGTTGGATAACAAATATCCAAGTAAGAACACCGAGAATTATAAGGGCAATCAAAACCTGTGCCCAAGGTGGCAAATCACTAAAATCAAATTCGGATTCGCGATAATATGATGCCCCCGTTTTCACCATCTTAATCCTTCAGGATAATAGCCACGATTTTTTCTTTCTATTCTTCTTCACATCTTTTGCTTCGTCCCAAATAGTATAAGTTCTGGCTGCAAATCCCCTGGTTTTCGCCTCTTTTTTACTAATTCTTTTCTCTATTTTTCCTGTGATGGGGTTTCTTAATCCAACTGTTTTCGTGTTTGTATAATAATCTATCCTTCCAGTTATGGGGTTCCTAATAGCTTTTCTTTTTGGTCTCTTTGTCATAACATCACCCATTATCATATCCTGATTTAGCACCGCAAATCTGACAAACCATTTTAGTTAAATTAAGATTATTCTCATTTCCCCTCAAATGTTTTCTCAATCCACCACCTGATTTCATCCCTCAGCTGCCTGAAAACCTCAAGCGGTTCATTCTCTCGTCCGTTGTTTAATTTATTTGGGTTTTCAAAACCCTTGTGGATGTGTTTTTTCCCTCCGGTAAAGAAGGGGCATTCTTCTTTCGCGCGGTCACAGACCGTAATCACATAATCAAATTCCGTTCCGGTGAATTCATCAAGACCCTTTGAATGGTTTTTTGAGATGTCGATGCCGATTTCCGACATCACTTTAACGGTGTAGGGATTCACTTTAGATGGTTTTGTCCCTGCACTATATGCGGCGTAGCAGTCCCTGTAGACATGGTTCATTAATCCTTCCGCCATCTGGGATCTGACGGAATTATGTGTGCAGATAAATAAGACCCTCTTCTTTATTGTATCATTGGGTGTGAATTTCCTGTTTCCCTCCTCCATTCTCATCCTTCATGTTATGATCTAGATTTTTATAGCCTCCGGGGGCGTGTTGAGGTTAACTATTCCCTCACCGATTTTTTTCACAGAGATGAATCCTAGATTCTCATTATACCTCCGTAATTCCCCGTCCCTGAGTTCCTTCAATATCTCTATGCTTTTCAGTGCTTCTTCCCTTGATTTGGTCTTGAGTTCCAGAATAAGGTTTTTTGTTTTTGTTTCCTGTATCCTTCTAAAGATCCGGTTGAAGTTTATCACTCCCTGGCCTAGTGGCAGGTGCTGGTCGCCGTATCTCTCGTCGACTGTTGCTGGTATCCCCAGGTTGTCGTGGATGTGCATGTGGTGGATGTAGGGGCTTAGGTAATCGAGGAATTCGAGTATGTCGAATTTGTACAGGCTGGCGGTCAGGTTTCCGTGGCCGACGTCAAACACAATCTTCAGGTTTTCTTTGTTCACAAGCTCGACTGCCTGCAGGATCTCGTGGGGCAGGATTCCCATCCTGTCGAATCCGTTTTCCTTGTGCAGGTTTTCCAGTAGCAGGGTTACCTGGTATTCCTCTGCCATTTCTGTCAACTGTGTCAGGTTGTGTATGAGGTTCAGGAAGGATTTCCTGTAGTCCCCGTTCACCTTGTCTCCGTGGATCACTACGTATTCGGCGTCCAGGAAGCTTGTTATCTCGAATACTTTCTCCATGATCTCGATGTTTCTCCCCTGTCTGATGCCGAGGTCAACACCCGGCTGCCCGTTTTTTGCGTAGGGGGCGTGTACGGTGAATCGGGTGCCGAGGGAGCGTATTTCCTTTAGCCTCCCGTAGTCTATGGTTCCATTCAAAACATTTGAGTGTTTCATGCTCAATTCAATCAATTCCACTTCTTTTGCCTGTATTGGCCCGTCTGATATCTCTTTTATCAGCTGGGAGTTTACCCCTATTTTCATTTTCGTTGAATTTTCATTGAATACATTAAATAAACGGGTAGGTCAGCTAAATAAATATATCGGATAGAGAATATATAATCTATATACTATGCCTTATTTATATATTCTATGTGTGGATAGTATATATATCACTGATGTAAATTTAATACTGAGAAGAATGTGGGAGTGAGAAATAACTGCCAAACAACAACCCATTAGTAATGCACTCGCCATCCCCCATTCTTTTCAAATTTTCCTGGATTAAACAGGGCCTAAACAAACAATCAACAAAATGAGCGACAAGGACATGACAAAAAGCCCCACCGGGGCGCCCAGGTACCTGAAGATCATAGTTACGGGCGGGCATAACATTGAGCGGGTAAACCGGATAATCGATAGATTCAACCCGGAGTTCTTCACTCTCGAGAGCCAGAGCAGGTTATGCAATCTGAAGACGCTGTACATAGCCCAGAATCTGAGGAGGAATGGGCACAGGGATATGAAGATGAAGTTTTATAAGGGTGAGTTATTCAAGGTCTTTTTTTCACGGACTCCCCGGACATCCCCGCAAGGGGTAGGGGATTTGATGCCGGATATCGACCGCAGCGGGCGGGATGAGATAAACGAAATTGTGGCACCAATATAAAAAAAAATGAATAAATGAGGTAAATGAAAAAAAAATAAATGAGGTGAATGGAAAATGAAAATGAATTTGTTAAAAAAACTATTAAGGAACAATAAGGGAGTATCCCAGGTAGTCTCTGTTCTGATATTGACTTCCGTCGTTATTGTCGGAGCAGTCGGAGCGGGGATAATAATGTCTGAGGTGTCCTCGGATGTTTCCAGCAGCGCTTCAGTAGGAAACGTTGGTGATGCGGTGGAGAACAAGATAGTTATGGCCGGTTCAACTACTGTCAGGCCCTTGACTGAGTGTCTTGCCAAGAACTTTATGAAGGACAACCTTGGAATAAAGGTTAGTGTAGCCGGTGGAGGATCAGGTTACGGAAGAACCTGCGCCCAGTTGGATATATGTGACATCGGAGCAGCCAGCAGTGATACGACAGTTGAAGAGTTAGAGGAGAAGGGACTGCGTGAAATAATGGTAGGTGGAAGCGGAGTAGTTGTTATAACAAATGATGACACAATTACCCAGACACAGAAGTCAGAGATGCAAGCCTGCTACACCAACGCAGCAACCTGCGTAGTCAATATAACAGCTACAGTACCTGTAACTGCTGTATATGACAGGGATGAGCCTTCCGGTACAGAAGATACTTTCGCAAAGTATTTGGGAGACAAGTCTTATATAAATGACGCAAAAGCAGCGGGTTCAGGTGTTAACGGCAAGCTAGGTAACCCCGGAGTATTGGAGGCAGTTGCAAGTTGTACAGGTACATGCATCGGTTTTGTGGATGTTGGCTTTGCTGAAGGCAACGACGACGTAAAGATGTTGACCATAGATACTATGCCACCATCAAGGGACAAGATCGCCGATGAGTTAGCTTCACAGGACGGAACTAACTACGTGACCAAGTTGGTTAGGACACTGAACTACCTGACATCCGGTTTGGCTGACCCCCTTGAGCAGGACTTCCTGGACTATGTAGAGGCAGAGGAGAACAAGAAGAGCATCCCAGGATATGAGGACTGCTACGAGCAGACAGGCTACATCGGACCGTGGGAGTTTGGCGGAATAGTTGAGCAGCCATAGATCTGGTGAGTGACCAATAAAAAGGGGATTTAACCAATCCCCGCTTTTTTTCTTTTTTCTTTTTTTATTATTATCTTATTTTCCAATTCATATCCAGTCTAAGGGTGTACCATATGAACATATTAAAAAAACTAAGCCGGGACAAACCATATATCTTTTTTCTATCCTCGGCCCTGCTGTTCACCCTTATCACATCCGTTCTTATAGGTACCATCTTCTGGGAGGCATATCCCGTGGTAAGCAAGACCGGGGTAATAAACTACGTCTTCAAAGATACCTGGCGGTACTCCGACAGGGACTTTACTGTATTCACCTTCCCTGAGATAGCCGGGGATAAAAAACAGCAGAAAAACCTGCTGGATCACGTAAATGCCATAGATGCCGGGGCAGGCAGGCTGATAAAGGGTTCGAAATACCTCCCTGAAGGCGACCAGGTACGTATCATAAAAGACGGGGCTACGATAGCGAGGCTTGTGGTCGCAGGGGATGTGTGTTATCTCAAAAACAGGGATTTAAGGATTGAGATCGGCGAAGCCAAACTAAAAGACGGCAGGATAGAGGTACGCCGCGGGGGCATCTACGGTATCTGGACGTTCATAATGGGCACCTTCATTATGACGGCTGTTACTATGTGTATGGCAATACCCCTGAGTATGTTCACGGCCATCTACCTGGCGGAATTCGCCAACCAGCGGCTTAGGAGTGTTATGAGATCATCCATTGAATTGCTGGTGGGTATTCCCTCTGTGGTATACGGGCTGTTTGGTTTTCTTATACTTCGGGGTTATTTAAGGGACTACGTGAACCCGCTTATCAGCAACACCCTTGGCGTTTTCATTCCCTTCTTCAGGGATACTGGATCCGACGGCTTTGGTATTCTACTGGCTTCCGTTATACTGACCGTTATGATAATACCGACCATCATAAGCGTTGCGGAGGACTCCCTGCGTTCCGTGTCAAACGAGTACAAGAGGGGAAGTTATGCCCTTGGCGCCACCCAGTGGGAGACCATCTATAAACTGGTCATACCTGTAGCTATGCCCGGGGTCCTGACAGGGATAATACTTGGGGTGACAAGAGCATTGGGGGAGACCATGGCAATTGCCATGCTTATAGGTGGGGGGAGCAGAATTCCCGGCTCCATCTTTGACAGCTCCACTGCCATGACCGCCAAGCTCTTAACCGACATTGGCTATCACATGAGCTACCCGGAGCATGTCAGTGCCCTGATGGGCATCGCAGCCGCCCTGTTTGTTATGGAGGCTATGTTTATCGCTCTTACCAGGGTGGTCGGGGGGAGGATGCGATATGTATAAACGGAAGATCAAACAGAGGATGTTCAAGACGTTATGCGGGGTATTTGCGGCAATAACGGCATCTCTTCTGGTAATCATCATAGGGTTCATCTTTTACACAGGCTCCTCTGCCCTGTCTCTTGACTTTGTTTTAACCAGTGAATTAGATGCGGAGGGTATGAACAACGGGGTGGCGAACGCCGTTGCAGGTACCATCCTCCTGACCTTTTTCTGCATAGTAATCGCCGCCCCTCTCGCTATTGCAATGGCGATCTACATGTCAGAGTATGCCGCAGAAAACCGGTTTACCAGGACACTAAGATTTCTGATCGAGTTGATGTCAGGGATGCCATCCATTGTCCTTGGGCTTTTGGGACTTATCATACTGGCATTCCATTTAAAGTACTTCACCGCCGGGCTGTCCCTGCTTTCCGCCTCCATAGCATTGGCAATATTGGTCGTACCCACGGTGGAAAGAGCGGCTGAGGAGGCGATAAAGACCGTACCCAACGGTCTGAAGGAGGCAAGCTTCGCCCTTGGAAGCACTAAATGGCAGTGCATACAAAAAGTGGTTATTCCAAATTCCCTGTCAGGTATCGTCACAGGCATTGTCCTGGGACTGGGCAGGGCGGCTGAGGAATCAGCCGTTGTTGTTCTGACTGCGGGATACGCCATGTACATGCCGGAGTTCGGTCTGCAACCCAGCAGTAAGGTTTTCATGGGCACCAAAGTACTCCCACTCCATGACAGCGTAGCCAGCCTCCCCATTGCGGTATATCATGCCTTTCAGCTGCCGCACATGATACCTCCCGCTAATGCCTTTGCAACCGCTACCGTTCTTATCGTTTTAGTCATGTTGATCAATTTAGCGGCGAAAGCAATAGCCTGGAAATATATGGCTTATGAAGCCAGGTGAAGGTATTGCAGAAATATCGTATATAGACTATATAGCCTATCTAGAGTATATACTGTATTTTTGAAGACCTTTTTAGCACCCAAAGAAAAATAAATAAAGAATGAAAGAATACACATCCGACACCCTGGGAAACATAGAAGGTAAGAAAAACCACCACTCAAAGACTCAACCATACAGCCACGACCCCCTGAAAATAATAGAAATCCCTGATAAATTAAAGACAGTACCTACGTCAGATGGCACAGGATCCACGGCAGGGGGAACAAACCCGGCAAACCCGATAAACCCACAAGGGAATGGAGGACTGACTGACATGGAAAATCTTATCCGGGAAGTAGTCAGCGACTTGGATATAAAAGACACCGGACTACTCTGCGAGGTCCTGGAGGAGCTCACCTCCACAGACCAGGAGATGAAAGAACTTTTGGGGGATGTGGATTCCATAAGGGAACTCTTAAGTGTGGAGGCGTCAGTCTCTAAGACATCATCTAAGGTAAAAACGAATTTACCCTTGATGGAATACGAGCCCGCCGAGTTCCAGAAAGTGACCGTAAAGCCCTACGAAACAGAACTGATGTATGAAATAAGCGAACCATATCTGGCTGACAAGGAACAGAAAAATATTGAGTTCATTAAAAACATCTTCGACCGGCTTATCGGGATTGGAGACATTGTAGTCATGGAAGATCTTGAATCCAAGAGAGAATACCTTAAAGAGAAATTTGATGAAATCCTAAGCCTGTATAACATCAAATTCAAAGACCCCTTGGAGAAAGAAAAAATATTCTATTTCATACAGAGAGATTCCCTTAAATACGGGAAATTAGACGTTATGATGAATGATAAGTACATTGAAGACATAAGCTGTAACGGCTCCAACATGCCGATTTACATATATCATAGACATCACGGGTCCATTAAAACAAATCTATCCTTTACGGAAGTGGAGTTAAACGACTACGTGCTTCGGCTGTCACAGTTGTGTGGGAAACACATCTCTATTTTGAATCCCATAACGGATGCATCCCTTCCTGACGGGAGCCGTATAAACATCACCCTTGGTTCCGAGGTCACAAGGAAGGGCTCGACATTTACCATACGGAAATTCAAGAAGATCCCCCTCTCACCCCTAGAGTTGGCAGACTTCGGGACAGTAGATTCAAACCTGCTGGCATATCTATGGCTTCTACTTGATCACAATATGTCACTTCTGATATCAGGGGGGACCGCATCGGGGAAAACGACACTCCTAAATGCGATATGTATGTTCGTAAAGCCCCCGCTTAAAATCGTCTCCATTGAAGACACCCCTGAAATAAACCTGGAACACCCTAACTGGCTGCAATCAATTACGAGAACGGGTTTCGGCCAGCAGCACGCCGGTGGTGGAATAAGCGGTATCAGTGGATTAAGCGGTATATCACCTACGAAGTCAAGCGGGGACATCGGCCTCTATGACCTGCTGGTTGCTGCATTGAGGCAAAGGCCGGACTATATCATTGTCGGGGAGGTGAGAGGCTCCGAGGCATTCACCATGTTCCAGGCGATAGCGGTCGGTCACGCATGTATGGGAACCATCCACGCAAGGAACATGAGTGAGCTTTTGGGTAGGGTGGAATCCGTACCGATGAACGTACCAAGAACCCTTTTCTCAAACGTAGACATAGTAACTTTTGTGACACAGATTAAAACAGAGGAAGGAACCGTCAGAAGGGTTATGGAGGTGGTGGAGGTGTTGGAACTGGAGCCTGAAACCAAGGGCTTGATCACAAACCCTGTTTTCAGATGGAACGGCGAAAACGACACGTTCGAAAATGTTGGTAGATTCATGTTGTTCGACAAGATAGCTGAGGAATTCGGAATTGCGGCGGAATCTCTTATAGAGGAGCATAAGAAGAGGTCTGATTTCCTGCATGAGTTGAAGAAAAACAACGTCAAAAACCACATAGAGTTTACAAGAAAGATCATGGAATACTACGGTGAATTCAGTGCACTCAAGAGGATGAGTACGGATGAGGGAGAGAGTCTTCCAACACCAACGTAACGTTTTCAACATTTACGGTGAATCAGATGAACATAACGACACAAAAATACGGGAAAAGATACTATGATAAAATAGTTTTGAAATACATGAATTTAACCTACAGGTTGGGCAGTATACTTGACAAGGGAAAGTATACGAAACTGTCCACCATGCTCTACCAGGCAGATATTGAGATGAGCCCGGGGATGTTCACATCACTCTACTTGGTTACGGCATCCCTGGCCGCTATCCTGGTATTCGTTTTATCTGATATCATACTCATCTATGCATTGGAGTCAATGATGGCCATTCCCCTGTCAATAATGATGGCATTCGTCACATTTGTTGCCGTCATCTTAGGGTTCTTCTTCTACCTGCACAATAAAATAAACATCAAGAAAGTAGAGATAGAGAGAAATCTACCCTTTGCACTCTCATACATGTCCATTATGGCAAGTGCCGGCTCAACCCCCCTGAAGGTTCTGGCCGCTCTATCCATACAGAACTATGGTCACATATCCAATGAATTCATGAAGATGGGCTACAGGGTATATTTTCTCGGCGAGGACTCTATAACTGCGATAAATAACCTGGCAAACAACACACCCTCTAAGATTTTCAGGGATATCTGCATGGAGCTAAGCAACATCATCCACTCAGGAACCGGATTACGGGAGTATCTTGAGGGGAAATCAAATGATTTAGTGGCCATTAAGAGATTATCCACCAAGGAATTTATCGAGGATTTATCCATGATGGCGGAAGGATATCTGTTCATTATACTGATGGTGATATTGGCATTGATAGTCATTCCTCTGATGGGGATTTTCGGATTAGAAATAGCTTCCCTAAGTGCCAATCACCTCTTTATTATGTTCACTTACCTGCTCCTGCCCTTTATCAATATATTGTTTTTAGCTGTGTTAGAGGCTAAATACTCCGCCATACCCTAGAAAACCATAAGTAAAATGAGAAACCCCTTTAAAAAGCTGATCTTAAAGCTGAAACTAAGGTATAACCTTGGAAGGGAGGTAATCACAGTATACCTGCCGCTGGTGTTGTCTGTCGTCTTTGTTTTAGTTTCTTTGTTCCATCTGGGTTACATAGACCTTGGTTTGGGTGCGGGCGACGAGGGTGATTTGGAAATAGACGTCAGCCAATTTGAGGGGGTGGAGGAATTCAGCGAGGCAGATATAGCCAGACTGAAGCAGGCGAAGAAAAAAATGGAGCGTGAAAAAAAAGGCGGCGGGGATGCCTGGCTGGATGACATAGTGATCTTTGCCGTACTCATTGCCATGATACCCTACTCCGTAGACGTCTTCATCCAGAAAAAGAAATTGCGAAGGTATGAAGAGGAATTCAGCGACTTCCTGTTTGATATGTCTGAGATGATGAGGGGTGGTATTGACCCTGTAAAGGCCATACACGAACTCTCAAAATCCAACCTAGGAAAAATAACAAAGCATGTGCGCAGGGCAACCATCAGGATGAAGTTTGGTAAATCATTCGATTACTCGATGAGGGAGATGGCATCTTCCATGAAAAGCAACCTGATTGGGAAATACACCGACCTCCTGATCCACGCCTCCTTTACGGGAGGAAACGTCTCGGAGATTATTATAAAATCCTCAGGGGATATGAAGAAATTCATGAACCTGGAAAGAGAAAAGGAGGGAAATCTAAAAATGTATGTTATTATCCTCTACATGGCCCAGGCAATTCTCGTCTTCCTCGCCGCGGTCTATGCCCAATACCTTTTGCCAGGTCTACAGGGCATGAATGTATCAATGCTGTCCAAGGCCTTATCCGGTGCGTCGGTGGGTCAAATGTTAGCTCCGGAAACGACTATGCATTATCTATTCCATATCGTGATAATAAACGCCTTCTTTGTGGGGATTATCGCAGGTAAAATGTCCGGCGGCTCCGTCAAATTCGGCATGAAACACTCGGTAGTACTGATTATACTCACATACATTGTTGGATTCTATTTTATTTTACCCCCCTCTCTTGGTGAAAACATTAAAATCGGGGTGGTATCCGCCC
>JAYEKX010000120.1:0-10695 GCA_034716875.1 Candidatus Altarchaeota archaeon
CTGTTTTTAGGGATGGGATGCACTCTTGTGGGTCTGGTGTTCGCCACCTGGGGTCTTGCAAGACTATTTGCAGAATACTTCAAGCCATTCGGGGAAGGATTCGGCTTCATAGTCTTCGGTCTAGTGGTGCTACTGATAGGTATCTTCAGTTTCGCGATGAGCAAGCCTAAATAACGAAAAAAAGATTAATTACCTGAAAAAAAGAGGGTGTGAGAAAAAAAATACACACACCCCTATTATTTCTTACACTCAAATATATTCTATAGTGCTCGGTGGCTTAGGTGTCAGGTCATACAGTACCTTGGTTACTTCAGGTATCTCCCTACAGATTCTCTCCTGAATCAATTGTAGGGTCTCCCACGGAATTTCTGTTGCCGTAGCGGTCATAGCATCCCTGCTCTCCACAGACCTGACAACGATTATGTTACCAAATGCCCTCTCTCCATCAACTACGCCGGTTGCCCTGTCATTCAACAATACTGCAAAAGCTTGGAAGGGCGTTAATTCCCTCAGTATTTCTTCCTCCACAATACTGCAGGCCTTCCTGACGACCGCAGTCCTCTCTGGAGTCACCTCCCCGATTATCCGGGTAGCAAGACCCGGCCCCGGGAAAGGCATTCTCTGATGATACTCCTCAGGAAGCCCAAGCTCCCTAGCCACCTCCCTGACCTGCGGCTTATAAATCTCCCGCAAAGGCTCAAGAATCCTGAGACCATAGGTTTCCGGATCAATGCCGATCTGCTCAAGAATATTATGTTGGGTTTTAATGCCCCCCTTAGTCTCTATAATATCTGCGGCAATAGTCCCCTGAATCATGAATGATGCCCCAGACTCCCTCACAGCCCTCCCAAGGACTTTATAGAATGTATCCCTGAACGCCTTCCTCTTCACCTCAGGATCATCGATCCCCTTTAAGGCCGTGAAGAATTCATCCGCAACATCCATCAGCCGGGTGTTTATTCCATTACTCTTTAACCAGCCTGTAACCGCCTCAGGCTCACCCTCCCGCATCAAACCATCATCAAGGAAGACAGCCGTTAACTGGTCTCCAACAACATTATGAGCTAAAACAGTGCATGCCATGCTGTCTACGCCACCTGAAGTAGCGCAAATTACTTTCGCATCACCAATCACATCGCTTAATTCCCTTGTTTTCTCCTCAATAAATTCTTTTGCATCAAAATCCATTTTAACACCATCTAAGTCCAATAGGGATTCTTTATATACTTGAATGCGGAGATTCCGGCATAACCCCCCTCACCGATTGCCTGCGGAATCCTAATCCACTTACCGACGATATCGCCTGCAGCAAAAATTCCTTTTATATTCGTTCGCGCATTCCCGTCAATCACGATCCTGTTTTTATCAGTCTCAACACCAATCTTCGTAAGGAAATCCGTGTTAGGGACTGTTCCAAGGCTGAATAAAACAGTATCGAATTCATAGGTTAATGTCTCCTCCGTCTGGTTATTCACCAATACAGCCCCCTCGACCGATGTATTGCCGGTGATCTCCTTAAGCTCGGTATTCCAGAGTATGTTAACATCACTATCCCTTATCTCTCCCGTATTCTCCTCTGATGCGCGGAAGACATCCCTCCTGTGGATTATTGTTGACTCAGCCCCTGCGTTGGCGAAAGCCATTGCAATCTCCACCGCACTGTCTCCGCCGCCGATGACTAATGCCTTCTTTCCTATATATCTGTCCGGGTCAGGCAGCGAGTATATTACCCCATCCAGATTCACGCCCGGGACATCAAGCTTTCTTGGAACACCAAGCCCTATCGCCATAACCAATGCCTTACATTTATGCTCACCCTTTGATGTCGACACCAGTATGTCCGAGTCCCCCCGGCGTATGTCTGTTACTGTCTCATTCTCACGTATTTCAACACCCTCCGCCTTGACGTGATCAATCATCCCCTTTGCAACCTCCGCACCCTTCATGTTGTAAAACCCTAGGTGGTTATCAACCTTCTTCCAGGGGTATTGATTCATCAAGGCACCGCCAGCGGATGCGGATTCAATCACAACAGTCTTCAGCTTAAAATATGCTGCAGTAAGTGCAGCAGACAATCCCGCCGGCCCCCCGCCGGCAACCACTAACTCATAATCCATTTTATTGTCCAATATATAAAAAAATATAAGATAAAGAAGAATATAAAGCCACAAAAATTCACCTAAGGGGGTTTATTACCTTCAACCAGGGTATCCCTCTGAAATCTTTTTCGTTTTCTGTTAGAATTTCTGAAACACCATTCTCCTTCATCGTAGCGGCTATCAATGCATCATAATAGGGAATATCCTGCTCCGTGTTTATTTCAATTGCAGATAAAACAGCATCGGCTGATGGGGTGATAATCCTCCACCCCCGAAACTCGAATATCATCTGAATGAACTCCCTTGCAAGCTCCTTGGGTATCGGGAACCTGATTTTCGCCGTAACCACGACATAAAACTCGGACAGGTTTTGTATCAAAACCATATAGTCCTGTTTACCCTCCCAGCATCTCTTCGCCAACTTCCTGCAAACCTTTTGTTTCACTGGTTCGTTGTTATCAAATATATATGTGAGCAGATTCGAGTCAAACAAAGGTTTATCGCTCATGGAGTTCACCCCTTGTTTTATATAATCTCTCCCCAAAATTAAAATCCTGTTCCATCAACTTTAATGCCCTTTTAGCAATCTCCTTCTGTCTCTTTTCATATACCCAGTGCTGCATTGCCTCAGTAATTGCTTTCCCGAGATAGCCCTTTCGTTTATGGTAGGTGGCTGTGGCGACCTCCCTGAATCTTTGTTCCACCCTATCATCAACATTTACGGTTATTGTTCCCATACTAATCACATTAATATTTAGATCTTTCATATATTTAAATGTTTTTGAGTTGTAAATATTGGATACTCCCGGGTTTAAAATAGAGAAATATAAGAAAAAGAAAGGTATAAGAGAGGGTGGGGGTTCTAAACCCAGCCCCGTAGTTTCATTGCGTCCGCAACCCTCTTAACAGCAAGCATGTAGGCAGCAACCCTCATGTCAACCTTGTGTTCAAGAGACATGTTCAATACATCCCAGAATGCCGTAGTCATCTTCTTATCCAGCCGGTCATAGACCATATCAACCGTCCAGTAGTAACCGCTTAAGTTCTGCACCCACTCAAAGTAGCTGACCGTCACACCTCCGGCATTACACAGGAAATCAGGTATGACGAATATATCCTTCCCATACAGTACCTTATCTGCATCGGGTGTTGTCGGGCCGTTAGCTGCTTCTGCAACAATCTTTGCCTTAATCCTGTCCGCATTCCTCATCGTTATGACATTCTCCAGGGCTGCTGGAATCAATATGTCGCATTCAAGTTCAAGGAGTTCTTCATTAGTTATCTCCCTGGACCCGGAAAAACCAATGACACTGCTTGTCTTTTGTTTATGCTCCAATACTGCTTTAGCATCCATGCCGTCTGTGTTATAGATTCCTCCCTTGGAGTCGGAAATGGCAATAACCTTTGAACCCAGTTCCTCCATCAGGGAGGCACAGTAGGACCCTGCATTACCGTAACCCTGCACGACAACGGTTGCTTTGGTTAAGTCTATGTCGAAATGCTTTGCAGCCTCCCTTATCGTGAATATCGTCCCCCTTGCAGTCGCATCATTTCTGCCTACAGACCCGCCTAGTTCCACAGGTTTCCCGGTAATTATCCCTAAGACGTTGAACTGATTCAGTTTACTGAATTCATCCATCATCCAGGCCATAATCTGCGGTGTCGTATATACATCGGGGGCGGGGATATCCTTTTCAGGCCCTACGATCTGTGCTATAGCCCTAATGTATTCCCTGCTGAGCCTCTCCAGCTCTCCGCTGGATAGCTCCTTGGGATTACAGATTATCCCTCCTTTCGCACCGCCGTAGGGTATGTCAACAACCGCGGTTTTCCACGTCATCCAGGCCGCTAAGGCCTTTACAGTATCGATCGTCTCATCCGGATGGAACCGAATTCCTCCCTTAGTCGGGCCCCGTGCATCATTATACTGCACCCGAAAACCCTTAAACACCTTAGTTAATCCGTCATCCATCAACACGGGAATCGTAACCTCCAAAATCCTCATGGGTTCCCGTAACATCATATGGGTTGCTTCATCCAGACCTAATTTATCTATCACACCATCCAGCTGCGTTTGAGCAATCTTGAATGGATTCAATTCTTCATCCATTTTAGTTAACACCTCAATGATATACCTATCATATTATGTATCCCGCCTTAAATAGCATTGATTTACTTTTTAAACTTAACCCCATAAATTATTTACATAATGAAACTAACGAGGAACGATAAGCGGGTTCTCAGGTTCCTTATTGAAAACAGCAGAACCCAGGATACAGACATAGCAAGAAACCTTAACATCACACCCCAGGCTGTTGGAAAAATCAGGAGGAAACTGGAGTCTAATGGCATTATACAGGGATACTCAACTAGGATAGATTACGGGAAACTGGGTATTAATGTACTGGCAATAGCATTATTCAAGTTTACGCCGGAATCAAGGAAGACACTGAAGGAGGAAGACATAGATGAGCGGGTGAAAGGCCCCCACATCATAGACTTCTACAGGGTTCCGGAGGGGGATGTAACCCACATAGTAACCTATGGATTCAGGAGCCTGGAGGAACTCGACCACTACTTCCACATACTGCAAACGGGGAGAGGCCATATAAGCGAGATAAAGAAACTATACATCCTCTCAGCTAAAAGCATGAGGAAGAACTCCGACAAGGAACTATTCCTTAAGGTGATTGATGAGATAGGTCATGAAAAACTCGCAAGACCACTGCCACATAAATTGGATTAAAAACCATACAAAATCAGTGGATACCTTCCAGAAACATCCCCACATAATCGGTTCTCCCTGCTTTTTTTGCCTTCACCTTAAACCCCCTCCCCCTCGCAATTTTATCAAGTATCTTCCAGGTTCCGGAACCATACTGCACAGCCTTCTTCTTTCGGTTCAAGATGAATTCAGGTACTCCGATTTCACGCCCAAGCTCCCTGAGAATATATTTCCTTATGAATCTCCTGTCATTCACAGTATCAACGCACGAGAACTCCGGCGAATTCCTGACTTCATGCAGTTTTGATTCAACAGGAATTTTCAACGCATAATCCTTAAATCCCTCATCCAAATAGGGTGCACAGAGCGTTATATCATTTATCCTGCAGACGGCGATGTCCTTGTTTATCTGATCTACATATATGCTTTCTACATCCCTCGTCATCATCTCCTCAACCACACTATAATCAGGGAGTGGACTCAAGTATCTGTTGTAGCCACCGAATAACTCATCCCCTCCCTGACCAGAGAGCATTACACTTAAGCCATCCTCCCCGGCTTTTTTTGAAGCGAAATAAAAGGGGATTTCAACAGAAACCTTCACAGGATTTACGTCATTGATTGCATGGATTATCTCAGCCAGAGATTGCTCGATTTCCTCCGGACTAATTTCTATAACCCTGACTTCAAAACCCAGACCCTCGCATCTGTTCACGTATTCTAGGTCAGGGGAGTCTTTGATACCGCAGGAATACGCGGTAACCCGGCTGAATCTGGCAGCCAGCATAGCGATTATTACGGAGTCTATTCCTCCGGAGAATACTACCCCCGTCTCCAAATCACAGGTTTCTTTAACAGCATTACCAAGCAATCCCCTTAACTCATCAATATAAGCCATCTCAAAGAATTAATTAGATTGAAACCATAAGGGATTAGATATAAAAAAACGTTTGGCGGGGAGATAGTTACTCCCACTCTATAGTTCCCGGCGGTTTATGTGTTAGGTCATAAACAACCCTGTTCACCTCGGGAACCAAACCGCGGGGGCTGCCGCCCCCCCAGTTTTAGGTTAATCCTGACCCCCCGAAACGGGATTGTGGGGTCTCGTTTTGCTCGACCCCACTATCGCATTGGAATCCCCCCATATTTTTTAGTTTCCAAACACTACTGAATTCACAGATAACCCATTTCACTCCCACTCTATAGTTCCCGGCGGTTTATGTGTTAGGTCATAAACAACCCTGTTCACTTCAGGAATTTCGTTCGTGATTCTTGTTGAAATTCTTTCAAGAACATCATAGGGTATCTCTGCGAAATTAGCTGTCATCCCATCCACACTCTGAACAATCCTTAAAGCAACCGTATTCTTATATGTTCTGACATCACCCTGCACGCCAACAGTCTTTAAGGGCAGTAGAACAGCGAAGAACTGCCAGAGATCCTTCTCCAAGCCGGCCTTCCTGATCTCCTCCTTCACTATGGCATCAGCCCCCCTAACAATCCCTGTCGACTCCGTGGTTACCTCACCAATAATCCGTACCGCCAGACCCGGACCCGGGAACGGATGCCTGTATGCGATCTCATCCGGAAGCCTGAGTTTCTTAGCGATAACCCTGACCTCATCCTTATATAAATCCTCCAACGGCTCCATAATAGTAAGTCCCAGAACATCAGGTAGCCCGCCCACATTATGATGGCTCTTTATGGTGAAAGCATGCTCTGTTCCGCTCTCAATCCTGTCCGGATAAATCGTTCCCTGCACCAGAAAGTCGGCATTAATCCCCTTTGCCTCCTCCTCAAAGATGCGTATGAATAACTCCCCAATAACCTTTCTCTTTTCCTCCGGATCCAAAACCCCCGTTAACGCCTTAAAAAACCGCTCCCCGGCATCTACACACCTGAAATTCAAGTCTAAATCCCCTGTAAACAATTTTTTTATCGATTCAGGCTCATTCATTCTCATAAGCCCCGTATCGACGAAAACCGATGTAAGGTTTCTCCCAATTGCTTTATGCACCAGGACGGCTGCTGCGCTTGAATCAACACCGCCGCTTAAGGCAATGATCGCTTTTTTATCACCTATCTCCTCCCTGATCCTCGCTACAGACTCCCCTATGAAATCCTCCATAACCCAGTTTCCTTCACACCCGCAGACGTCGTAAACGAAATTCCTGAACATCTTTCTGCCGTTCACTGTATGAACAACCTCCGGATGCCACTGTAGACCATAGATTCTCTTTGTTTTATGTCTGAAGGCGGCGATGGGGGAATTAAGTGTGTGAGCCAGCACTTCATAGTCCTTTGGCATACTTAATACAGTGTCTGAATGACTCATCCACACCCTCTCCTCCCTCATCAAGCCCCTTAGAATCCCCACTGGTTTGTCTACCACAGCTTTTGTGATCCCATACTCCTTCCTCTCCCCGGACTCAACCCTTCCGCCCACGTAATGGGCTATGAGCTGGTGACCGTAACATAACCCGAGGATGCCTAGATCCAGATCTAGTAAATCATCAACAAATTTAGAGGCATTCATATCATAAACGCTTTGAGGTCCCCCGGATATTATTAAACCCTTAACGTCGTATTTCCTGCTATACTCAGCTATCCCCCCGGGGGTTATGTCGGGTGAAACTATTTCAGAGTAAACATTCAACTCCCTGATCCTTCGGGCAATCAAATGGCAGTACTGCCCCCCGAAATCCAGCACCAGTATACAGTCAGTCATCTACAACCTCACATGAATCCCGTTTTCTTTCAGGTACTCCTTAACATCCCTGATTTTGTATTCACCGTAATGAAAGATACTTGCAGCTAATGCCGCCTGAGCCTTAGTCTTCTGAAACACCTCCAGGATATGCGCGGGCTTCCCACAACCCCCGGAGGCTATTACAGGAATCTTCACTTTTTCAGACACCGCCTTAGTTAACTCAATATCGAACCCGTCATACGTACCATCCCGGTCCATTGAAGTCAACAGTATGTCACCAGCCCCCCTCTCTTCAGCCTCCCGGGCCCAGGCGATGGCATCAACACCCGTGAACTTTCTGCCCCCGTAAGTAGAGCACTCAAACCACCCATCCCGCCTCTTGGCATCTATAGCCACCACACACGCCTGACTGCCATACCTGCCAGCTATCTGATCTATGAGTCCGGGATTCTTTAATGCAGCGGTATTTACGGTCACCTTATCCGCCCCAAAATTAAAGGCCGATCGGGCATCCTCTATAGATTTAATACCTCCCCCCACCGTGAGGGGTATGAAAACATTCCTCGACGTCTTCTTTATCACATTAACCATGGTCTCCCGCCGGTCACTGGAGGCTGTAATATCCAGAAAAACAATCTCATCCGCAGAATCCAGGTAGTATTTCTCGGCAAGCTCCCAGGGAATGCCGGCATACCGTATTTGCTTAAACTCAATTCCCTTCACAACCCTGCCGCCAGGAACCCCCAGATCACAGTCGAGGCAGGGGATGATTCTTTTCGCTAACATTTCACATCCCCCACAAAATTTTTTAGCAGTAATAAGCCTTTTTCCCCTGATTTCTCGGGGTGGAACTGAACTGCGTACATGTTATCTCTAGCTATCACGGCAACAACCTCCGTACCGTGTTTGGTGGTTGCTACAACCCCCTCTTTATCCCGGGGGACACAGTGGTAGGAATGCACGAAATAAAAGAAATCACCCTCCCTAATCCCCTCCAATAGACTAATATCTTTTTTTATATTCAGTTCATTCCAGCCCATCTGGGGAACTAAAACATCGTCGGGGAGTCTTATGACCTCACCCTTGATTACTCCAAAACCGTTCACAGGATTTTCCTGACTACGTTCAAAAAGCACCTGCATCCCGAGGCAGATACCCAGAAAGGGAGTCCCCGCTTCAACAGCATCCATAATCCTCTCCCTGTAAGGCAGAAGCTGTTTCATGGCCTCGCCGAAGGAGCCAACCCCGGGGATCACCAGCCCATCGGCATCACCAAGTTCCTCAGGCGGGCTTATCACCTTGACTTTAGCCCCCACCCTCCCTAAGGCATTTCGGATACTGAAGATATTACCCATCCCATAGTCCACTACAGCAATCATTTTCCCAATAACCCTAAGAAGTATTTATGCACTCTCGTATCCATGGTTGACTCCGGGTGAAACGCCACCGCAATTAATTTATCCTGCCGGGCCATCACAGTCCTCCCGTCATATTCCGCCAGGGCCTCAACATCCTCACCCACACCCTTAATCACAGGCGCCCTGATGAAAACAGCGTGATACAACTCATCCCCAAGCGCAGGAATACTTAAATCCACCTCGAAACTCTCTCTCTGGCGGCCGAAGGCATTTCTCTCAACGGTTATATCCATCAACCCCAGCGAATACCCGCCACCCCCTCCAAGCAGTATTAAGCCGGCGCAGGTCCCCATGATCGGAACCCCATTATCCGCCAGATCACGTATCTCCTTATCCAGCCGATACAGTGTGATCAGTTTCCCCAGGGTGGTGCTCTCTCCCCCAGGTATTATTAACGCATCGAGGCCTTCAATCCCCTCCAGGGTCTTGACCTTAATAACCTCACCCTCAAGCTTAAGGTCCTCTATTGCCTTTCCGGTCATCCGGACATGCTCAGACACATCACCCTGCAGACTCAGAACTCCGACCTTGATCATTTTCTCACTGTGGTGTATAGTACCATCCTGTTGGTGTAATGTGGTCTGGGGGTTCGTAGACAAGAAAAATCATCTTTGAGATGATTTTTGTGCAACAAATTTCTCGAAAATTTGTGCATAGAAAATCCTTTGAGGATTTTCTTGTGTCATAAAAATCTGTCCTGTCAGACAGATTTTTGATGAACCCCCCCAACCCCGTTCTGATGATGTTGCTGACCTTTGGTCAGACACACACCCGACCAGAGGTCGGCTGTGTCAACCTTTCTGAAGGTTGTTTTATTTCAGCATACCTGCGAATTCATCAAAGAGGTAGTAGTTGTACCAGGGTCCTGGGTGAGCCTCCGGGTGATATTGAACAGCCCTGATAGGCAGTTCCTTATGGGTGACACCCTCCACTGATTCATCGTTCAGGCTTGTATGGGTGATCTCAATATCTCTTGGCAGTGAATCCGCATCAACCGCGAACCCGTGGTTTTGGGAGGTTATGTGAGCCCTCCCTGTCTTTAAATCCTTCACGGGATGATTACTGCCCCTGTGACCGAACTTCAGCTTATATGTCTTCGCCCCTGAGGCTAAAGCCATGATCTGCAGACCCAGGCAGATGCCGAACATCGGAATTTCCTCAGAAAATAATTTTTTTACAGTCTCGATCACGTAATCCACCCTCTCAGGGTCTCCGGGACCATTAGAGACTAATACACCATCCGGTTCATGCCCCAAAATTTCATCCACAGGGGTTTTGGCTGGAACCTGGATTACATTAATCCCCCTATCCAACAAAAAAGAGACGATACTATGTTTTACCCCGCAGTCTATCAAAACAACTGTTTTTTTACCATCAACATCATACCTCCTCGGTTTTTTTATCGACACTAAACGCACGAGATCGAGATCAGATATGTCTCTTAGATTCCTGGCTTGCTCCGTTAAATCCCCAATCTCATTCCCTTCACAGGGATACTTCAGGATCCCGTTCATCACCCCGTAAGTTCGAATCTTTCTCGTTAAGAATCTTGTGTCAACGCAGTGTATGCCCGGGATATCATATTCCTTCAGGAAATCATCCAGAAGGCCCGTTAATTTACCATGGCTTGGATGTGTTGCAAGCTCTCTGATTATAAACCCCTCCACCTGGATCTTATCCGACTCATAATCCTCCTTATTTACCCCGTAATTCCCAACCAGGGGGTAGGTCATCATCAGAATC
>JAYEKX010000121.1:0-10523 GCA_034716875.1 Candidatus Altarchaeota archaeon
CCTAATATTGCCATTGTTTCACCACTCCATTAAATCAAATAATTTATCAAATCTAATTTATCTATCATAATCTATCATTATAAATCATTTCAATTTATTTAACTTTGATAGCAAACTATAAAAAGGAAGATTATAAAATTCGACTAAAGACGATAATTTCTTATGATTTTCTTATGCCAATTTTCCTGTGCCACTCCAGTTTAATAAACAAAACCAGCGCACATGCTAAATTCAAAAGGAGGAACATCGGGGTGATAATGCTGTTTGCCTCATACCCGTAGGATATTAAAGCCACCACGATGAACACAACGTATAATACGAAAAAAATCAAGGCCGAGATCACATGTATCCTTCTTTTGTTCGTAACCCCCTTTGCGATGAAAACAAATACGAATGCCATAAACAGAAAGAAAGAGGCATAACCCCAGCCACCAAAACCATAAGCAATAGCCACCATGATACAATATGCGGCATATAATATTAGTATAAGTCCTACAAAGAGTAAGGGGATATCATTATCTGTTTTCCCGTTTTCCCCTCCTGTTGCCACCTCACACCCGGGTATCCTCCCTTTTGACATTTTAGATTACATAGTTCCATATATTAATTTAGAGTGAATAGAGTAAAGTGAAAAATAAAATTAACAAACCCCCGGTAAAAAAATGGAGATTATCCGTAATATTTACCCTGAGATTTATTATAGATATGACCACGGCGATTGTTCTTACAACAACTTCATATATAAGCATATTCAATAAAGACATTTTTTTCATAGTGATAACCGTATCCATAATATTTACATACCTCATCTTCATATACAAGGGCTTCTACAGTATGAGGGTGGAGATGAAAAGGAAGAATATCACCCTGATCTCCTTTCCATTCGCAAGAATTCCCATACCCTACAAAAAAATAAAATCCATGGAAATCATAGACAGGAGATGGAGTGATTATCTTACGGGCTACGGGTGCAAGGTAGTTGGGGAAAACGGCGATTCCAACATATATTTCAGGAGCAGGATGAGCGGAGATGTTGTCGTAATTCACACGAGGGGATTTAGATTCAAAAAGATTGAAGTGACATTGGACTCTCCAGAGGAGTTCATTAGGGAGGTTGAAAAGAAAATTTGAAGAAGAACCGAAAAATCCTTTTTTAAATAATTAATTTCAAATAATTAATCATGATAAATAAGAAAATTTTAAATTCGAGGGGTTAAAAAAATGACAACGAAGGATTTGGATGTTTTGTTGAAGGAAGAAAGGGTTTTTAACCCGACTGAAGAACTGGTAGATCAGAGCAATATCAAGAAGTGGATGGATGATCATGACATAACAGATTATGACGAACTGCTGAAGAAGGCACAGGATATTGAGTGGTATTGGGGTGAGGTGGCCAAGGAATTGAACTGGTTTAAGCCATGGGATAAGGTACTTGATGACTCAGATGCCCCGTTTTTCAAGTGGTTTGTCAACGGGAAGATCAATATCACCTATAATGCGGTGGACAGGCACATGAAGACATGGCGCAAGAACAAGGTAGCATACATCTGGGAGGGCGAAGACGGAGACATAAGGAAACTGAGTTACGGGGACCTATACAGGGAGGTAAACAAATTCGCAAACGCCCTGAGAAGTCATGGTATTAAGAAGGGCGACCGTGTCGGGATATACCTGCCGATGCTCCTTGAACTACCTATTGCGATGCTTGCATGTGCGAAGATAGGTGCAATACATTCTGTTGTTTTCTCAGGATTCTCGGCAAAGGCATTGAGGGACAGAATGAATGACTGCAAGGCAAAAATGGTTATCACAGCAGATGGTTTCTACAGGCGTGGGAAAACAGTGCCGGTAAAGGAAAACACCGACGAGGCACTAAAGGATGCCCCATCAGTTGAGACCGTTGTTGTCGTCAGACGAACCGGGGAAGAGATCAATATGCAAAGCAACCGGGATGTCTACTGGGATGAGATCATAAAAGGGGAATCGTCACACGCGGATACCGAGGAGATGGACTCCGAGGATATACTCTACATTCTCTACACCTCAGGGACAACAGGAAAGCCAAAGGGGATCGTTCACGTCCACGGGGGCTATGCAGTAGGAACCTCAAGTACACTCAACATGGTTTTTGACCTGAAGGAGGACGATATATGGTGGTGTGCCGCAGACATAGGCTGGGTTACAGGACACAGCTATATCGTTTACGCCCCGTTGATAGCGGGTGCGACATCACTTATGTACGAGGGTGCACCGATGTATCCTAAGGGAGACAGGTGGTGGAAGATGGTGGAACACCATGGGGTAACCATACTCTACACCTCACCCACGGCAATCAGGGCACACATGAGATTTGGTGATGAATTCCCAAAGAAGTGCGACCTTAGCTCCCTGAGGCTCCTGGGAAGTGTGGGTGAGCCGATAAACCCTGAGGCATGGATATGGTACTACAACCTTATTGGAAATAAGAAGTGCCAGATAATGGATACATGGTGGCAGACGGAAACAGGGAACTTTATGATATCTCCGACACCCATGACAGCCCTAAAACCAGGCACGGCTACAAAACCGTTACCGGGTATTCAGGCAGACATATTCAATGAAGCGGGTGAATCGATCACAAACAGCGGGGGTAATCTGGTAATAAAAGCACCCTGGCCGTCAATGCTAAGGACACTCTACAATGACGACGACAGATATAAGGAGGTATACTGGAGCAAATTCAAGGGGGTTTACCTGGCAGGCGACGTAACAAGAAAGGATGATGACGGTTACTTCTGGATCCAGGGCAGGTCAGATGACGTGGTCAACATCTCAGGGCACAGACTTGGAACAATGGAGGTGGAGTCCGCACTTGTAAGCCATGAATCGGTTGCAGAGGCTGCAGCAGTTGGGATACCGCACGAGTTAAAGGGTGAGTCTCTAAAGGTATATGCGGTCCTGAATATAGGTGTTACACCCTCTGCAGAGCTAAAGGATGAACTAAAGAAGTGGGTGGGGATAGAGATCGGACCCATCGCAAGACCAGATGACATCAGCTTTGTCGAGGACCTGCCAAAGACAAGATCCGGAAAGATTATGAGAAGGGTCATAAAGGCGAAGGCTAAGGGTGAGCCGGTAGGGGATATCTCCACACTTGCAAACCCGGAGGCGGTTGACGGACTTGACCATGCGAAATAATCCCTGTCCCTGGTTTACCCCTCTTTTTTTTCTTTTTTCCTTCTTTTTCTTTATTACAAATTCAGCAGAATACTGCGGGCTTCAGCCCGCAGATGAATGCTAATGATGAATTTGTAAGTTACATACTCCACACTTTAGTGTGGAGTTGTTTGATTTTATAACAATGAGAGGAAACAGCATACTTTTGGTTATAGACGTGCAGAACAGGTTAATCTCCACGATATACGAGGCAGATAAACTGCTGGTAAATATCGGGGCACTGATTAATTCCGCGAGAATTTTTGACATACCCACAGTAGTAACAGAGCAGGAAAAGCTGGGGGATACGGTCCCTCAACTCAGGGGAATACTTGAAAAATCAGGTTCCTATAATCCAATCAGAAAATTAGATTTTAGTTGTTATAGGAATGAAAAATTTAGAGGAATTCTAGAGCAGAGCGGTTGTTCCAATCTGGTGATCTGTGGAATTGAGGCACACATCTGTGTTAGTCAAACTGCACTTGATCTGATGGAGAATGGTTACGGGGTCCGGATTCCAGGGGATGCCACATCCTCTCATACGAGAGAGGATTTTGGGATAGCCCTTGAAAGATTGAGGGATTCTGGGGCAATTATCACCACAACTGAGGCATTGATCTATGAACTAACGGGGAAAGCAGGGACACCTGAATTTAAAAGGATATTGGAATTAACGAAGGATAGGAGAAATAGATTGAAATAAGGAGAAAACTGAAATCACATAATTCTGAATTCAGGGATAAAACCCTGTATGCTTCAGCATAAGTATCCTCAACTTCCACAGCCCTTTCACTTCATCCCGCAAGAATGCAGGAGAGGGTTGGTCCCCCACTTACCCAGCCTTTTCTGGATATTAGAAAGCTGATGATAAAGGAGAATATAATCCCTGTGAATTCAGTGAAATGGTTGTTTAATCTAATGCCAATACTGGCTTTAGCCTCCACCCTCATAATCCTTCTTTACCTGCCCCTTGGGGGGATTGAACCTGTTCTGGAGGGTCATGGGGATCTTATTTTAATACTCTACCTCCTGATTATCCCCGCCTTAGCCCTGGTACTAGGGGGTTTTTCCTCCGGCTCCCCTTATGCGTGGGTTGGGGCGCAGAGAGAGATGATCATGATGATGAGTTATGAGTTTCCATTAGCTATTGTAGTCATCTCCCTTGCCTGGCTACTTACTGTATCCGGTATAGCGGAGCCTTTTTCCCTGCAGGTAATAAGCAATAATCCCGTGTGGGGTCTTGTGGGCCCGGTGGGCTTTATAGGATTGATTCTTTTGCTCCTGGTTTTATTGTTTGTTATGCTGGGGGAACTTGGAAGGATCCCCTTTGATGTTCCCGAGGCAAGTCAGGAAATAGCCGGCGGAATTCTGGCGGAATACTCCGGCAGAAATTTTGCCTTATTCTATCTAGCAGATGCGGTAAAAGCCGTAGTCTTCGGTTCAATTATCATAGCACTATTCCTCCCTTATGGTTTGGGCTTATCTGGGATAACAGGAGTTCTGGCGGATTTAGCATTCTTTTTCATTAAATTATTCCTGATAATCTTCATAGCTTCCACCTTTATCAGGGTGGCAACATCGCGGTTTAAGATATCCCAGGTTGTTTATGCATACTGGATTCCATCGGTTTTGGTTTCCTTAATGGGGCTACTGCTGATAGGACTGGATGTTATGATTAAAAAAGGAGGGGTAGCTATCTAATTTTCCCGGTTTCTATTCATCTAAAGCAAATATTCTTCTGGTCATTTTTATACTTGAATACCCAATATATTGTGTGCTACTATTCCCTCACTACAATATGGGGGGTATAGGAACTGAAAGTGAAATGCCTTTACTGCAGTTTTTCTGAGACCCGGGTTATTGACTCAAGGGAGTCTGGACCATACGCAATCCGGAGGAGAAGAGAATGTATGGATTGTAAAAAGCGATTTACCACCTACGAGAGAGTGGAGTTAACCCCCCTTTATGTAATTAAGAGGGATGGTGGGAGAGAGGAATTTAACAGGAAAAAATTGAAAAAAGGGATCATGAAGGCCCTGGAGAAAAGACCCATAGGAATAGATGCTGTTGAGGACATGATTGATGAGGTGGAAGAAAAGGTCCATCAACTTGGTAAAAAGGAGGTAGAGAGTTCAAAGATTGGTGAAATTACCCTCAGGAAACTTAAAAAGTTAGATCAAGTGGCTTACATACGATTTGCCTCGGTTTACCGCTCTTTTACCGACATAACCTCCTTTGAGGAAGAGCTAAAAAATCTGGTGAAGGGAGAATGACCTCAAAAGAAATTATAAAACGGGATGGTAGAACAGTTAAATTTAGGCAGGAGAAGATAACTAATGCCCTTTTCAAGGCATTCATGGCTACAGGGGAGGGAGGGAAGGAAGATGCTAGAAAGGTTTCAGATACTGTGGTAGAACAGTTAAAAGAAAGCAGAAAAACCCCGCAGGTGGAAGAGATTCAAAACCTGGTGGAGAGTACCTTAATGAAGCTCGGTTATTATAGGACAGCTAAGGCATATATCCTCTATAGGGAACAACACCAGAAGATAAGGGAGATAACGGGGCTTATCCATGATGTAAACGTGGTGGAGGATTATTTAAAGAGGGAGGACTGGCGGGTTAAAGAAAACAGTAATATGACTTACTCTCTACAAGGATTAAACTGTTATCTCTCCTCGATAGTAGTCTCCCATTATTGGCTTCATCAAATTTACCCCCCCAGGATAAGGGAGGCTCATACCAGTGGAGACTTTCATATTCATGACTTAGGCATTTTAGGAGCCTACTGCGTGGGCTGGGATCTCCTGGATCTCTTGAGGAGAGGGATTAAGGGCGTTTCCGGGAAGATAGAGTCTAAGCCAGCTAAACACTTTAAATCAGCTTTAGGTCAGATAGTGAATTTCCTCTATACCCTACAGGGGGAGGCAGCTGGGGCTCAGGCATTTAGTAATGTTGACACATATTTATCCCCCTTCATCAGATATGATGGATTAGACTATAAGGAAGTTAAGCAGGCTATGCAGGAATTTATTTTCAACCTGAATGTTCCTACCCGGGTGGGATTTCAAACCCCCTTCGTAAATTTCACCCTGGATTTAGAGGTTCCGGATTTCATGAGGAATGAACCCGTGATTGTGGGAGGGGAAATCCAGGATCAGGTCTATGGTGGTTTCCAGGAGGAAATGAATATGTTTGACCGGGCCTTTGGTGAGATAATGATGGAGGGGGATGGAAAAGGACGACCCTTCACCTTCCCAATTCCAACCTTAAACATTACCAAAGACTTTGATTGGGATAACAGGAATTATGAGCCTCTGTGGGCGATGACTGCCAAGTATGGAATTCCCTACTTCTCCAACTTCGTAAACTCGGATATGTCCCCTGATGATGTCCGAAGTATGTGCTGCAGATTGAGGCTGGACAAGAGAGAACTGAAGAAGAGGGGTGGGGGTTTGTTTGGAGCCAATCCCTTAACGGGAAGTATCGGGGTAGTTACCATAAACATGCCTCGCCTTGGTTATCTGTCAAAAAACGAGGATGAATTTTTTGAGAGACTGGATGAATTAATGATCTTAGCTAAGAATTCCCTGGAGATAAAGAGGAACGTGATAGAGAATTTCACCGAAAATGGTCTTTATCCTTATTCAACCATCTATCTGGGAACTACCAAAGAAGGCTTTGGCTTCTATTGGAAGAATCACTTCTCCACCATAGGGGTGATTGGAATGAATGAGGCTCTTCTCAATTTAATGGGGAAGGATATTGGAACTGAGGAGGGGAGAGGGTTTACCCTAAAAGTTCTTGATTATATGCGGAAAAGACTCTCGGATTTCCAATTCGAAACCGGAGACATCTACAATCTGGAGGCTACTCCAGCAGAAGGATCATCTTACCGGTTAGCGAGGTTAGATCAAAGGAAATACCCCGGCATTATAGTAGCCAATAGTAATGAGGTTAGGGATACTGGGGTAGAACCCTACTACACTAATTCCACGCAGCTGCCTGTGGATTATACCGATGATATGTTCGAAGCCCTCCGCCTGCAGGATAAATTACAGGTGAAATACACGGGGGGTACGGTTTTCCACGGGTTTATGGGGGAGAAAATGCCCTCCAATGAATCGGTAAAGCGTTTGGTGAGAAAAATTACCCAAAACTTCTCTCTACCCTATTTCACCATCACCCCCACCTTCAGTGTTTGTCCAGAGCATGGTTATATCCCGGGAGAGCATCAAAAGTGCCCCACCTGCGGGAAAACCTGCGAGGTTTACTCCAGGTCGGTGGGTTATTTAAGGCCGGTATCCCAGTGGAATGAAGGGAAAGAAGCTGAATTTAGGAAGAGGCAGACCTTTGACAAACAAAATAGAGAGGAATTTTCGTAACGATGAAAATCGGAGGATTACAACAGCTTTCATTAATAGACTACCCCCGTAGATTATCCTGTATCATCTTTACCATGGGATGCAATCTCAGATGCCCTTATTGCTATAACCCTGATTTGGTGAAGGAGACTGCAGCGGAAATCCCGGAGGAATATATCTTTAAATTTTTAGATGAACGAAAAGATCTTTTAGATGCGGTAGTTATAACGGGTGGCGAACCCACCATCCACCCTGACCTTCCGGAATTCATGGAGAAGATAAAAACTAAGGGTTTTTTAATTGGATTAGAGACTAATGGAACCAATCCAGAGATGCTGGAAAAACTGCTGGAGGACGGGCTGGTGGATTACATAGGGATGGATATTAAAGCCCCTCTAGAGAAATATAAGGAGATTGCGGGAGTGGAAATTAACCCTGAGAAGTTAAGAAAGTCTATCAGGATAGTAATGAATTCTCAAAGAGAGTATGAATTCAGGACCACATGTTACCCAAAGTTAAAGGAAGAGGATTTTCAGGGGATTTTCAGATTAATTGAGGGGGCTAAAAAATATACCCTACAACAGTTTTCTCCGGAAAGAACCCTTGCAGAATCCCCCAAACCCTACCCCCAGGAGTTCCTTAAGGGGTTAAAGGAGAAAGCCAGGAAACACTTCACGGAAGTTAATTTAAGGCTTTAGAACAAGAAAATTTTGTCTGAAAGACAAAATTTTGTGTCGCATAGGAAAGTTTATATACTTTCCTATACGATAAAAGAAATATAATTGAGGTAAATAAGATGGTTGTGAAAGTTGATCAAGAAAAGTGTGTAGGATGTGAGATGTGTGAAAATCTCTGCCCGGAGGGTTTTGAGATGAATGAAGGGAAAGCCCAGGTGAAGGATGAGGATGCAGCTTGTGTGGAGGAAGCATTATCTTCCTGCCCGGTAGAGGCTATAACAAAGGAATAAAAATGAATGATGATGATTTAGAGGAGATCAGGAAGAAGAAAATAGAGGCGTTGAGAAAGAAAATGAACGGAGAAACAGAAACAGTAGTGGATGTAGTAATGGCGGTTAATGATGGAGAGTTTCAGGAGAAGGTGATAGAGAAATCCCGGGAAACACCTGTGGTGGTAGATTTCTGGGCTCCCTGGTGTCAACCCTGTTTAATGCTATCCCCCTCTTTAGAGAGACTGGCGAAAGATCATGAGGGAAGATTCATCTTAGCCAAGATTAATATAGACCAGAACAGGGGCGTAGCGCAGAGATATAGGATTATGAGCATCCCCTCCGTAAAGATGTTTAAGGGAGGTAAGATGACGGGGGAATTTCTGGGAGCGATACCCGAACCTCATGTGAGGGATTGGCTTAACAAAAACCTGTGATTAAAATGCCGTGGATAGATGAAGATAGATGCGTTGGTTGTGGGATTTGCGTTAGTGAGTGTCCGGTTAATGCCATACGTATGAGGGATGATAAGGCTGAAATGGATATGACTGAGTGTATACGGTGTGGCAGGTGCCATACGGTTTGTCCCCAGGACGCAGTTAGACACGATAGTGAGAAGATTCCGCAGGAGATAGAGGAAAACATCCTATGGGTGAAAAAACTGATGAAACACTATGAAACAGAGGGGGATAGGCAGGAATTTCTCAAGAGGATGGTAAAGCATTTTAATAAAGAGAAGATAGTTGCAGAAAAAACCCTGGAAGAGATTGGGGGTTTTACAGGGTGAGAAATGCCGTGGATAGATGAAGGTAAATGCACTGGTTGTGGTGTTTGTGAAATAACCTGCCCTGAGGGTATTGAGGTAGTGAAGGGGATTGCGAGAATAAAAGACCAGAACTTAGATTGTTTGAAGAATGCTGCAACCGCCTGCCCTAATCAAGCAATTATTCTTGATGGTGAAATGCCTGGATTAAATAGAGAAAATGATATGAGCAAGGGATTTAATCAGGGGGTTGGTTCTGGCCAGGGCCGGGGGGTTGGTGGAGGCCAGAGGAGAGGGGTTGGGAAAGGCAGGGGTGGAGGTCAGGGCAGAGGCAGGGGGAGAAGGTAGGGATAAACCGGTTTTATTCGATCGCAGCCATTACCGCATTCATAAAATCTTTGGGGGTTGTGCCCGGCGAGTCTATATCCTCCCGGAGATATACCTCTTTAATATTATCCAGTATTGCCTCTCTGTTTAAGGTAACCCCCTTCAGGGATCGAGCCATTATATCAAGGGCCTCCTCCGGAAATATGAAGAAATCACCGGTAAACAACACCTCATTGATCCTTCCTCCCCCCTCTTTCAGAAAGACCCGTATCAACCCTCCTGTTGATTTATACAGCCCCTGTTTATACCTGGTTATGTCGATTTTCATATGACTCACATCCTGTAAATAAATTCTTCTGAACGATACTTGGGCAGTAACTCCTGGACAAGCTCCTCCTCGTATTTAGTTAACCCGGAATCCATGAATTTTATTTTAAAGGATTTTTCAAAACCTTTTTTGACTGCATTCTTCAGGTCATCCAGGTTAACCTCATAACCTAATTCCTTATTTATCCAGCTGACCCTGCTTTTAGCTGACTTCACCCCCTTGCTTTCATATTTCACTTTAGGGATGTTTAACACCTTAAAAGCGGTATTCAGGTCGAAATCAACCAAAAGCGATCCATGCTGCAGAATGATCGTGCCCTTGCGTGCCATACACCCCCCGGATACTTTTCCATCGTTAACGATTAAGTCATTTATGGGTTTGAATTCCGCCTCTAACCCCAGGTATTTCAATGCCTCCACAAAACCATCCATTATCCGGCCATATGATCCCACGAAGTCCGAGGGGATGTTATATTCCCGTCTATCCACCGTCACCTCATAGTTTAACTGCTTGGGATCCATATAACCCGCTCCTCCGCCGGTTGAACGCCTCACCACCTTAATGTCATTTTCCCTGCAGTAATCCAGGTTTAATTCCGCCTCCG
>JAYEKX010000122.1:0-10407 GCA_034716875.1 Candidatus Altarchaeota archaeon
TCCACTTCTATCTCACAACCGCTGGGGCAGATAATGCATACATATCTCTTATTCACCCTCAACCACCTCTATTTGTAATTCCCTACAACCCCTGATGTCATCCCCTCTTAATTTAAACTGAATCATTTCTGCAGGGTTTACCCTGAGCATGGGAATCTCCTTTATGATTTCATCCCCATCCCTTACCTTCACCACCCTATTTCTGCCGGGTTTCGTAACCCTGAGAGACAGCTTCACATCCCTCTTGGTGCTGATTAGGTGAGGGAGAACATATCTTACACCCCCCCCAGGCTTCACTTTAATCATTTCATACTCTATATGCTTGCCTTCAACATATCTGGCGGCTGATTCCCCGGCTTTCCTTGCCTCAAGTGTTACATAGTCTACGACGTCATGAACGTGAAGCACATTACCGCAGGCAAAAATCCCCTCCACGTTTGTCTCAAGGTGTTCATCCACCACCGCCCCTCCCGTGACTTCATCAATAACAACCCCTGCTTTTTTTGATAACTCATTCTCCGGGATAAGGCCTACCGACAAGAGAAGGGTGTCACAATCTATCCGCCTCATTGTCCCCTCAACAGGTTTACAGTTGCCGTTGACTTCTGCGATAGAAACCGCCTCCAGTTTTTTATCTCCGTATGTGTTAACTACTGTATGACTCAGGTAAAGGGGTATATCGAAATCATCCAGGCACTGAACTATGTTCCTGGGAAGCCCGCTGCTATACGGCAGGATTTCCACCACCGCAAGAACCCTCGCCCCCTCCAGCGTAAACCTCCGGGCCATTATCAAGCCTATGTCCCCGGAACCAAGAATAATAATATTCTTTCCTATCCTATAATTCCCCAGATTTATGAAATACTGTGCAGTGCCGGCGGTATAGATTCCTGAAGGCCGCGTTCCAGGAATACATATCTGCCCCCGTGTTCTCTCTCTACAACCCATGGAGAGGATGATTGACTTCGCCTGGATCTCACATAAACCCTCCCTGCTGCTGACCAAAAGCTTCTTATCCCCCGAAATATCAAGGACCATACTATCCAAGAGATAAGGGATCTCAAGCCTCTTTACTTCATCAATAAATTTCTGCATATACTCCGGTCCGGTTAATGCTTCCTTGAATATCTCAATACCGAAGCCTTCATGGATACACTGGTTCAGAATTCCTCCGAGGGACTCATTCCTCTCGATTATCAGGATATTATCCACGCCACTCTCCTTTACAGAGACTGCCGCCGATAAGCCGGCGGGACCCCCCCCGACTATCACAACATCAACTTCTTTATTAATCATTCTCTTGTTCTCCCGATGAATAATTCAGACCCCTTCCCCTTCAGGGTCAGGTCCTCAATAGATGGATGAGAAACCTCATTTATTACCTCCACTATCTTGGGTATACAGAAGCCTCCCTGGCATCTGCCGCAGGTGGCTTTAGTCCTTCTCCTTACGCTGTATATGCTTCCCGCACCCAATGGATTATTTAAGGCATCTATTACCTCCTGCTTGGTAACGGTTTCGCATCTACAGACTATTTCACCGTAATTAGGGTTTCTCTTTATCAACTCTGTTTTCTCTTGAGGCGTTAATTTATTGAAACGAACCGGGGATTTTCTCTCCGGTTTAAATCCCTGGTTTATATCAAGCTCTCTTCCTTTTTTAATTAACTCCACCACCTTTTCTGCAATAGCGGGGGCGGCAGTTAATCCAGGGGATTCTATTCCTATAAGGTTTATGAAATTATTAACCATAGCGTCTTCTATGACGAAATCCTTCGGCTCCGTAGATCCTTCCTGAATCAATTTAGTTCTTATCCCTGCGAAACTACGGATGATGTCTTTTCTTGAAACCTTGGGCAGTAATTCCTCAGCCTCCCTGAATAGGTTATCCATTACCCCTACTGTGTTTGCAACATTTACTTCCTCAATGTATTCAGCGCTCGGACCTATCAATATGTTCTCGTCTGTTGTCGGTGTCAGATGCACACCTAACCCACCCAAGTCCTTCGGGGGGACGGGATAAATCATTCCATTAATCAGGTTTCTCCTGTTTTTATCCAGGATATGGTATTCCCCCCGGCAGGGATATATTCTATATCTGGTGATTCCAACCATCCTGGCTATTCTATCAGAGAATAAGCCGGCGCTGTTAACCACATACTCTGTCCTGAATTTCCCTCTACCCGTCTTTACTGTGAAGAAATCATTTACCTCAATACCAAGAACCTCTGTATCAAGCAGGATTCTTACTTCGTTTCTTACGGCATTCTCAGCCAACCCGATTGTTAAAAGGAAGGGGTCCAGGATGGCGCTGGTGGGTGAATGCAGGGCGTTAACCCCCTCTATATTCGGCTCCAGCTCCTTTATCCTCTCTCTATCTATTACATTAAGCTCTTTTGTTCCATTCACCTCCCCCACTTCCTTAAGCTTATACAGGTATTCTGTTTCATCCTCATTTTTCGCCACCACAAGTTTCCCCACCTCCTGGTAGGGGACATCCAGTTCCTGGCAGAGTTTCGGCATCACCCGGTGCCCCTTAATATTTAATTCGGCTTTCAGGGTGCCTGGTTTCACATAGAATCCGGCGTGTGCAACCCCGCTGTTGCTTCCGCTGGTTCCCATAGCTACATCACATTCCTTCTCTATGAGCAGTGTATCGACTTGATACTTGGATAATTCCCTTGCTATGCTGCATCCCACCACCCCTGCACCTATGATTATGATGTCGTATTCCTTTTTCATTTTCTAGAGGTAATATATTATGAGAAAAATGTATTTAACTACGCCGCTGCAGATGGAGGATATAAAGAGGCTTAAGGTTGGTGAAATCATCTATCTATCCGGGAGGGTCTGTACTGCGAGGGATAAGGCTCATGAGAGGGCATTGAAGCTAAATAGTTTCCCGGTAACTGATGTATTATTTCATTCCGGACCCTTAGTTAGAAAGATGGGGGGTGGTTGGGAGATGGTTTCGATAGGGCCTACCACCAGCTCCAGGATGAATTCCGTTGAGCCTGAGTTCATAGAGCGGTTTGGGCTTAAAGCCGTGATCGGGAAGGGGGGTATGGATGGGGAGGTGGTTGAAGCTATGAGGGGTAAGGCGGTTTATCTGGCGATGACGGGTGGTTGCGCTGCTATCACCGCTTCCCAGATTAAGAAGATAGTGGATGTGTTGTGGCTGGATTTGGGGGTTCCGGAGGCGGTCTGGGTTTTGGATGTGGATAAACTCGGTCCCTTAGTTGTTGCAATCGACTGTAACGGAAATAGTATATATAAATGAAATGAATATACCTGAATCTCATCCCCGGTATGAGTCTTTAAGGTTGAGACATAAATTGCTTGATGGGTTGAGGAGTGGTTTTGTTGCGGAGGCGGGTCTCATTGCTCATGGTAGGGGTGAGGCGTTTGATTATCTGTTGGGCGAAGAGACGTTGAAGGAGGCGTTGGAGGCTGAGAAGGCGGCAGTCGCCCTACTCTTAAACTCAAGAAATCCTGTTATTTCCGTGAACGGTAACCTGGCGGCTTTAGTTCCCCAAGGTATTGTCCAGCTGGCGGGTTTATTGAATGCCCAGCTTGAGGTTAACCTGTTTTATAGAACACTAAAGAGAGAGAAATTGATTGAAGAGGTTTTGAGGGGCTGTGGTGCAAAGGAGGTCTTTGGTGTAGGCGGCAGAGGGAGGATACCTCACCTGGACTCTGAACGGGGTAAGGTGGATCTTAGGGGAATTCAGGTCTCTGACACGGTTTTGGTTCCGCTGGAGGATGGTGATCGAACAGAAGCGTTAATTGCTATGGGGAAGAAAGTGATTTCCATCGATTTAAATCCGTTATCCCGGACTTCAGAGAGTGCTACTGTAAGTATTGTGGATAATGTAGTCCGAGCAATCCCTAATATGATTAAGCTGGCTGGGAAGATGCGGGATTTCGTTGAAGAGGAGTTGAAGGTTGTAGTAAATGATTTCGATAATAAAGGTAATCTGGAGAAGATAGTCCAGGTTATGAGGAATGGCGTTATCTGAAAATCTCAAGTGCTTCTTCTTCCATAAAATGCAGTTTACCTGGGATAACTAGGATATGCGGTGGGGCTCCGAAATCCTCCTTCAGGAGTTCCTCCGCTTTTCCTGCTTTTATTTTGGAGTCGCCGCCAAGCCTCGCTATTCCAACACAGGGGGTGTCTGCATTAAAGATTTTTCCCTTCTTAATCCCCTCCATCCTCAAAAGTAAATTAATCCCTTCATTCACTGTCATAAATCTTTTTTCCCCAGACTTTATATCCAGGAGAAAGAGGGTGTGAAGTCCAGCTCCCTGATTCTCTTTCAAGACCTCGTAGGGTGTGGTCGGAAAGTAATTCTTTTCAGGGAACACTAGGGAGGAGGTTTTCCCGAATTTATACATCTGCAGTCCCGTCTCCCCAACCGCTGAATAGATTGAGGAGGCATGAATTATTTTGTATTTAATGCCAAGCTTCCTTGCTCTTAAAATCAGGTCAATATGGGTGGTAGCGACCATAGGGTCCCCGGGGACCAATAATGCCACCTTACTGTCTACAGCATTCCTGAGGATACCTTCTTCAGGGTTCTCCTCCATATCCCTTCGCTCCAGAATCATTATCTCCTTTTTGATCAGCGACTCCAGAATTCCTAAATTCCCTCTAAAGACGTTGGTGTAGAATTCTGCATAAATCTCGTCACAATCCTTCAGAATCTCCAACCCCCTCAACGAGATATCCCTCTCATCATGGATACCTAAACCTATAACGTAAAGCATTTTCTTCTTATATGAATTATAAAAATTCATCAGGAGTTTTCCAATAATCAAGAAAATTCATTTCATGGATTTTCTTGCTGTAGGATAAAGCATATAGCTAAACTGAAGTGGAGGGTAGAACAAGAAAGAATAATAATAAAAAAAAATAAAAAAATAAACGCCTCTTTTTGGAGGCGTTTAAGTCATTCCCAAGCGCTTATGCGTGGACGTTCACTTTCAACCAGTTGATTAAGGCAGTTCCTGCAGCCACCGTGTCATCTGCGGTCCAACCGGCAACAACAACTTTGTTACCAATCTTCTTCACTACATAGTGGTTTGATGCCTTATCTATCTCATCCTTGCTTACTCCTGCCGTCTCAGTCATTGCGTTGACAGCCGGGCCTCCAACAAGGATAAGGTTCATGCTGGTATCTGCCGCAACTTCGGGCACTACCATATTACCCACTAGCTGCACTGGCTCTGAAACAGTTACTGTCTCTGTAGCGCCGCCTCCTGCTGTCACCTCAAACTTGGAGACAGTGAAGGTACAACAACCCGCTGACACCTCCTTGCCTTCATCCGCCTTGGTTATGATGGACTCACTGACTGTCTCCTCCTCCACGGTTCCGATGAAGTAGGTAGAATCCACTTCATCCACTGGATGGCACACATCTACTGCATCAACCCTGTTGTCTGAACCCCAGTCGATGGTAAACTCATCACCACCATTCGGAGTAATCAATAAGGTATCTACATCCTCATCCAGCTCTGCATTACCCACTAGATTAATCACATTCGTAGCAGGGGCCGTGGTATCAAATATGGGGTCATAGAGGGCAACACTTGTGTCGAAGTCATACTTGATGTTTTCGTCATAATTCCTGTCACTTATATCTATAACAACATCACCATCATCGGTTTCAAATATCACCAGTATGTCGTCATCATCACCGTCGTTATTCAAGTCATCGATAGCTGTTGTATCTACGGCATCGTTTACATCTGTTGTCAGGCCAGCCTCTGTTACCACATTCATCTCCAGACTGTAGTCATCTACGTCAAAGTCATCAAACGTTCCTACCATGTCTGCATTCACTGTCAGCAGGAAATCATTGGTAGCACTCGTAGGATCTGGGTCAATATGCGTAGCAAACAATATCGTATTTCCTCCATCATCAAAGATCATATCAACTGTCGCCCCACCTGCTACTGGTATTGCAGTGTCCTTAATGAACAGGTCATAGGGGTCCAAGTCTATCTCATCATCGTTTTCATAGTCACCACTGCCATCATCATCCAACGCATCAGTCAATGCCAAAGTCCTGAGTATTATATCCCCTCCAACAGCTGCACAGTTCATACCTGTATATGTTGTTGCTACATTTCCGTCGTCGTCTGGGTCACAGTATCTCTGAAGTGTTATCTTCTTCCTGCTTCCTCTGATCACTGGATCAAGGGTTATCTCCATTTCATCTTCTGCATCAGTATTTCCTTCCTCATCTTCATACTTGTCGTACTTGTATACAACTCCGTTCACCATGAAGAGGTCATTCTTCTTGAATGGTCCCTCATCCAGTCTCACTTCATCATACCTGTTGCCGTCCTCTCCAGTAAGGCTGAGCACTAACTGGTATGCGGAATCTCCTTTATCCACCTTGATATCGCCTTCACCGGCACCTGAGCAGGGACTTTCCTTGTAATCATTGGTCATATACCCCTTATATGTCAGCCTGAAGTTGTTTGGGAACATCAACGACTCATCCTTCTCAAGGGCTTCATCTCCATCCAAATCATGGTTGTATGTAATTGTTATCTCCTCTAGTAACGCATTTGTCGTGGCAGGATCCATGGTATCATATTCATCGATATCACAATCGGCTGTACCAGTGCATGTATTAACAACTGTAAATTCAACCTCCCAGTCTTTCTTCACTTCTCCGCCAAGCTCCAGGTCTTCACTATCCTCCAGAATGACTTCACTGTCCAGATCATAGACGATTATAGACGCGGTTTGTAATGGAGCTGACTCTTCGGCATAAATACCAGCCACTTCCAGTTTCCCGTCTATGGGTGGTGAATTAGCCATCTTAGATATCTGTACTCCGACTGTTGTTCCATCCGGCTTTTCCACATCCAGGAGAATACCTGCTACCTTAAACTCTTCAGCAAATATAAGGTGGTCAATCTTAAACTTGTAGCCGTTATACTCTGCCGTGAATCCTTCATTAGTCACATCCTCAAGAACCTTGCCCTTACAAAGGGTTATCTTGCTAACTCCATCTATATCCTTGACATAATAGTCATCATCTCCAAAGAGGATCATCTTACCCCTGTATTCAAAGTCCAGGTAGTCGTCTGCATCACCGCCGATAAGTTGTTCTGTAATTCTCTTCATTGGTATGTAATCAGTTTCTACTGTATATACGACTGATCCCTTATCTATATCCATCTTAAGGCTTTCAGAGTCGTCATTGCCAATACCTGCCTCATAATAGTGTATACCCTCAGAATCAATGATTATTTTCTCTTTCATCGTGTGGGCTGGATTCTCTAAGGCTTCCATACAAAGGTTTTGACAGAATAAACAGTGTACATTGTCATACGTTCCCTCCATAAGAAGTCCTGCATCTGTTCTTGTTTGCTTGTCACAGGCTAATGTGTAGGACGTGAAATCCCCTCTCTCATACTCTCTGGGATCTCCAACACTGGGGTTGTCGAAATAGAGTCCATCACCCTTCTTATAGAAATCCTCTACAGTGTCACCAGGAAATTGATACATATCCTTATCTGTATCCTGTACATAATCACCTACAGCTCCTCTGGCGGCGGTTGTTATGACAACCTGTCCTTCAGGCACGTAGGTGGGACCTGTTGGTGTCACTGTCTTGGTCATATACGCCAGATTTCCTATGGTGGCGGCTATGTTTCCTGCAGCCACGAAATCCATCGCATTCCCTACCTTCTCTCCAACCACTATCTGCACTTTCGGGTTGAAGTTTGCATCATAGAAGAAACCCTTATCAAGCCCCGCACTATCCAATCCAGCAATTACGGGTGCGGAAAGGGCTGCCCCCAACATCGCGGTTCCAGCTACAACGGAACCAATCCTTTTTATATCAATGCTTTTCATTTTCGTCCTATTTTTTTTTCATTTACCTCTTTATATATTTTTTTTTATATTTTTGGTATACTACATTTTAGATAAGCTACTATTTATAACCTAAAGTGAACGAAGGGCGAACAATTAGAAATAAACGTTCCTGAGGTCTTTATTTTTAATAAAAACGTTCCTAACACCTTTTTTTTGGAAAAGAAAGTACTGACGGAAAGAAACCCCTTTGTTTAAGGATTTCCTTGCTCAAAAACCCATTCTTTAAGCCTTATCCAGTTAGTCCTACCCTCCCTCTTCCTTTCTATTATATTACGTCTCTCCAACCTCTTCATTGTATCAGAAAGAGATGATTTAGGTATCCCCGTACTCTTATATATATACGCCTGAGTTATCTCCTCCCCCCCAGACTCCCCCAATATCTCAACAATCCTTTTCTCATTCTCATCCAGCATACCCATGATGGAGGTCTTAACCCTCAGGGATTCACCCTCCCCCGCTTCACCCTCAACTCCCTCAGCAATCTTTTTCTTATCCTTCCTCCTCCTTTTGAGAACAAAAAGTGTGGCTGTAACCACAAGGATAAGGATTACAGCTGGACCAATCAGGGAATCATCCGGATGGACAACTGAAGCAGGTAGTGTGGTGGTAGGGGAAGTAGTGGTTGACTTGGGGATAATAGGTCCGCTTGTCCCGATTTTATACTCAAACTTGAAATAGAACTCCTTGATTTGGGGGTAAACCCATAACTCAGAATCCCTGATCGGAGTCCAATAAAGATCCTCAGGATCCATTGAAGTTATCCTGCTATCCCCTGGAAAATTTATCTTCAGGATTGTATGCTGAGGTGTGGCAGTGGCTGAGAACCTTATACTCCATATCTCACCAACTTTTGCAGTAAGTTGCTGTGTATTATATACTACAATAATCTCCTCATCCTCCCCCCCAGATTCATCTAAAAAGAAGGCTATTAACTGTTTATCACCCTCTGGCGTGGATTCATATGAAACCTCAGTTCCTCCGGAGTCAGAGACTTGAAGCTCCCGAACATTTCCCGGGATTAATATCGCTACCCTATCACCCCTCTGGACAACTAATTTCTCACTAACTGAGACTAAACCATTTTGATCAATCACCATATCAACTGAATCAACCTGGATTATACCCGACTCCAAGGCAGATAATGATGAAGTATTCTCACCCATTACCGCAACCGTAAATAACAGCAACATAACTGAGATTGATAAAATTTTAGAACTCATCTTTGTTTATGTATATTGAACCGCGATATAAATACTTATTAATCCGCGTTAAGTCCCTTTAAGCATTTTATCATACACCGCCTTTCGTTCATCATCCTTCAGCAGCGATAAAATCTGGGAAGAAAAAGTTTGACTTAACTCGCTCACATCCGCTATAATAGACTGCATCTCATCCAGATTCAGTTTCACAGAATGCGGTTCAATAATCTCCATGGCAGAAGGTCCATAACGCATTACCACACTGATAAACCATCTGAAATCCCTGAATAGAAGCTTTACCTCCACAACACCGGAGAAGAATTTATTTACATCATCCCTCTTTAATTCATAAAACTTCACATTAATCAGTTTAACCGGATCCTCATCAGCCAGGGAGTCAAAGATCGTTCGTTCCAACGCCTTCTGACATGTATCTTTGTCATTCCCTTGAACCTCAATAAATATCCTCGCCAGTATCGAACCCTCCCTCAGATACCGCTCTATATCCAGATTCTCATTGAACTCCTTTTCCAGAATAGGTTTATCGGACATTTTAGGGATTTAATCATGGGATTTCATTGTTAATAATTCAGCGAGTGACTTACTTCACAGTAATTTATCGTGTTGTGGCTAAATATAATATATATCTTATGAATTTACAATGAATCTACTTTCTGAAATAACCCTAAAGTGGTATGACGACAGCAGCCTGATGCTGGAGGATAGGAGGGAGTTGGTGGAGCTTTTCTTGGATTCACTCGGCGTAAGCAGGAATGTGGCTGCAGACGTGTTTGAGGCCCTGCTTCAAGCGAAGGCAGGAAACATATCATTAACCTCCACTCAATTAAAGACCGGGATCATTGAACTCAGAAATAAACGGGGCCTGGATGTGGATAAAGGGCTTTCCCTGAGGAATATACAGCTTTGGCTGAAGTTCTTCCGCAAACTGGGTATGGTGGAAAAAATAGGGGGCAGGTATCTCTTTAAGGGAAATAAAAAACCTGCTGTGGTGTTTAGGGAGAACGTAAAACCCGAGGTTGTCGATAAAAGCGCGGAGTATCTATGCAGGCTTCTTGAGGAGCTGGAGAATAGATACGAAATAAAGAGATAAAACAACCTGCAGACAGGTTGATCCAAAAAATTTGTAAAGCAAATTTTTGGACACAAATTTTGCTTTAGGCAAAATTTCTTGTCATGTGTGCCGGGCATGTCCCAATACTTAGAGGGTGAAAGTCCCTCTGCCAGCCTGATGGAGGCGAAGGCTAGAGAAGCGCAAGGGCGTTGTCGTGAGGCAGGGTCTGAAGGAAGCGTG
>JAYEKX010000123.1:0-2568 GCA_034716875.1 Candidatus Altarchaeota archaeon
GACTCGTATCTCATAGATGTGCCGGAGCGGTCAAAGACCCTCAGGGGAAGGTTTTCATCAGACATTGTTTTCCCATCGAAATACGGCCATAGGGGTGGGCACTGGGCGTAGGAGACCCCGCCTATAGGCTCCTTAATCTTTTCCTTAACCAGCTTTAGGGGGATCTCCCCCGTGATCTTGTAGAGGTCAGTCACCTCCTCCCAGAACCCATGCTCCCTTGTTTTAGGCGGGCAGAGGAAATATATTTCCCCGTAAATATTTTTCGCATGCCCGGATTTCTTCCACACGTCCCATGTAACTGCTTTAGGGATTATCACTTCATTGAATTCCAGCGGATTCAAGAGTTCCGCTACAACAATCCCCTCCATAGTCTTTATGATCTTTGTTGCAACCGGGCCGAAAATCCACTGTCCCCGACCCCGGTGTTTAATCCAGTCCCTCTTCGCCATCTCCTCTGTCGGATCCTTATCCCATGTATGCTTCCTTTCTTCTGACTGCCAGATTAACTCCCAGTGCTCTCTCTTACCCTCGTAATACTGTGCATCCACCTTCTCGTTGATGAGGTTTATCATCCTGTCAACGTAATTATTCCGGAGGAATTCCGCATCCAGGTTACCTAACTCAAGGATGCATGCCTTGTCTCTGAACTCAATTTTCTTGGCGAAAGGGATTTTGAAGGGTTTCTTCGGTTTATTATTCAGCTTAAATTCAATCACATACCTTGAAGCAGTTATCTCCCTGACGCCAACATGATGTTTTTTACCGAGATGCTCTGAGAAATAATTCTTTAGTCTGTAGACTGCATCATGAGGTCTAACGTATCTGCCTGAGGATATCCTGAGGTTTATTTTATCCCCGGAAACCGACCACTCATCAATCTCAGCCCCCTTACCGCCGGGAGCACCTTTCTTCAGAATCCCTCTGGAATCCTCTATTAAGGGTCCTAAGTCAACTTCTAAATCCCTGCTTAGAATCAATTGACAGTCTAGAGAGAATTTCATGGTATACTATTGGGGCTGAAAGAAAAATAGGAGGGTATATCCTCACCCTACGTAGGCCCTGAGGACATCCTCTATATCCACTATCCCCTCCAGGGTTTTCTCTTTATCCACTACTGGGAGCCTGATGATTTTTTTATCCACCATTATGCCTGCCGCCTCCTTCACATCGGTGGTGGGGGTGACTGTAACTGCAGGGGTCTTCATAACCTTTTTCACTGATGCATTCCTGATTCTGCCTGATTCCTTTGATAATCTGACACTACCGTGTTTCAGTATATTCATCCGGGTAACCATGCCTATAACCTTACTGTCTTTCACCACAGGCAGTCCACTAAAGCCACTACTATGCATTAAATCCCATATCTTGGAGATTTCATCATCTTGTTCACAGTAAACCACTTCAGTATTCATAACCTCATTAATCTTTTTTTTCGGGGGGCTATAGTTTTTATTTACAAAGTTATTCAGAACATCTATGGAAGAGATGATCCCTAAGAGAGTCTTGTTGTCCATAACAAGAAGCTGTCTTACGCCTGATTTAACAATGCTCCTTGCTGCAGTGAATAAATCACTGTCTCCAGATATTTTCACGGGGTTCCTGTTCATTACCCCCTCTACAGGGATGTTGGTTTTACTTGAAGTAATCTTTAGGATATCCCCCCGGGATAATACTCCCACGAGTTCATCATCCTCCAGAACAGGCAGTGCCCTGAATCCGTGATCACGTATCATGGATCTGGCTTTAGTTACAACGTCAGTGGATTGGATGCAGACTAGGTCCTTTGTCATCACATCTTTAACCAGAATCATTTTCTTTTGTACAGTAGGTTATGCTTAAGCACCACATTCATCGCAAATCATTCTGCCATTGATATTCCTCAGATCCTCTGAGTAATTCCCACAGACTTCGCAGATCCCTGAGATAGTGCCTGTTAATGAGGAAATATCTGCAATATCCCACTTACTATGTTCACTTATCAGGAGATGCATTGCAGGCTCCACCCTCACTAAATCAAATTCGGAGAGAAGGCCGATGATTTTGTTATTTTGGACGACAACCAGTCTCCTGATGTTTTTATCCCTCATCACCCTGGCTGCATCGTCTATGTCTGCACTAGGCGGGATGGTGATTAGTGGGGAGGTCATAATATCTGAGACGGAGATTAAGCTGGGGGTTTTACCGTCTGCAACTACTTTAGTGATTATGTCTGTATCAGTAACGATACCCACCCCCTTACCTTCTGCCATCACGATAACAGAGTCTATATCATTTTTTTTCATTATCTCGGCTATCCTATGTATGTTATCCTCCGGGGTTGCATAAATCACTCCCTTGGTCATGGCGTCTCCAACTCTCAGTTCCATTTTTTTTGTGTTCATTCGTTAATATTTATCTAATGAAATTTAAAAAGATAGAATTGAAATTCATTGTGTTTAAATGCTTAAAAATCAAAGGATGAAAGCTAAACAGGTTGAGTTCGAAATAAGAAACAAGGATATTGCTGCGAGAATCGGCAGGCTGAAGATAGGTGACAGGGTGATTGAAACCCCTGTGTTGATGCCGGTC
>JAYEKX010000124.1:0-2541 GCA_034716875.1 Candidatus Altarchaeota archaeon
ACATCCTGCTGTCCGGATTATCACACGCATCTGTTCTTTCACAAGTTTATCGTTTTTGGAGTGATGAAAAACAGGGCCATTTTTACACAATAAGTGCAGCAGAGAAAGATTATGTCGAAACCCTCCCCGAATGGCGTTATGAGGGCATTGCCTGGTATTCCTGGCCAGAACAGTCAAGTGGGACATCTCCTATCTACCGTTTTTGGAGTGATGAAAAACAGCACCATTTTTACACAATAAGTGCAGCAGAGAAAGATTATGTCGAAACCCTCCCCGAATGGCGTTATGAGGGCATTGCTTATTATGCGGTCGACAAGTCGATCTTTAGGATACACATCTCTCACCTAAGCATGCCTTCCCAAGTAATACCTGGTGAGACTTACAGCAGCAGCGTTAAATTTGAAGAAGGCGACTTTAATTCCATTGGTGAGGCTCAAGCTTTCGCTATAATTCCTATAACAGAAACACAAACAATAATGACAATAGCCATTAAGATTGGAGGTCTTACCCTGACAGGAGATACTATTGAATTTCCTGTTTATATTCCTAGCCAGGTAAGGGGTTCTGGTCCTATCATAATAGCTATAGTTGACTGTCCAGGTGATCCAGGTGAGCTCTTTGATAACCCTGATAAATACATAGTTTCTAACTTTCTAGAATACAATATCACCATTACTACCTCGGTTATGAACCAATCACAAGAATTCAGCACTACTGATGATTTAACTGATGACTTAAATGTTACATACGAGTTCCTTTCTGAAGACAGAGAGATTATCAAGGATGGATTAAAACTCCAAAGTTCCTCGTTGAAATGACAGGATTTATTCGACTTGTAGGTTTAAACAACTACACAGGAGGATGAAAAATGATAAGACCTATAAAATACCTTTTTATATTTCTCTTATTCTTCTCGCCTGTTATAGCAGGAGGCATTGAGAAGGGAGGAGAATCAAACGGACCAATTATCAATCCGGAAATCATTGAGGCTTTAAATTTAGAACAAAAAGTCCCCGTTCTTATAAAATTAAGATACGGATCAGATGGCCCTTTCATTTCTAGAATGGCTACATCTTCTGACCCCTCCCTTTTTATAAGTAAAGAGCATATTAAGAGTTTACAATTGAGACTTGAACAATCCTTTTCATCTGAAGAACTGGAATATGATATTGAGATTATACATAGATTGGATAACATTCCATGGATAACTGGCAACATTACCCAAAGGGCATTGAAAAAGCTCCAGACAAATCCTAATGTCGCTATGATTGTTGAGGATAGGCATGTCAAAGCCTTTTTATCTGAAAGTGGTCCATTGATTAATCGAGACGGTGCTCATAGTTTGGGATATACAGGCAGTGGAGTTACTGTTGCAGTGTTTGATACAGGTATTGATACAGATCACCCCAACCTTTGGAATAATCTTATTTGGGAAGAGTGTTTTTTACATGGAGGATGTCCTATAACCGGAGGGACAAGAGCAAGCGGATTAGGTAGTGCCGAGGATGGAAATGGTCATGGAACTCATGTTTCTGGAATTATTACCTCTTCCAATACGATCTATAAAGGGGTCGCCCCTGATGCTGATATTGTAGCGATCAAAGTCTTAGATGATGCTGGGAATGGCAGGGTTTCCGATGAGATAGCTGCCATTGATTGGGTTACCAGCAATAATGACACTTATGGAATTAAAATCATAAATCTAAGTCTTGGATCCGGCGCATTCTCGGGAACCTGTGATAGCATTAACACCGCTGAGGCCGCTGTAGCAGAAGCAGCTAAAAGTGCCGGGATTACCTTATTTTCTGCCTCAGGCAATGAAGCATATAATTCTCAAATGAGTTCTCCAGCATGTATCTCATCGGTGATTTCGGTGGGCATGGTTTATGATGCAAATGTAGGTGATATAATTTGGGGGGACCCTGAGGTTTGCAGCGACTATATGACCTGGGCAGATAAGATTGCATGCGTTAGTAATGTTTCCTCAGTTATGGATCTTCTTGCTCCTGGCGCAATGATTACCTCCTCTTATATAGGTGGAGGAAACAACTCCTTGGGAGGAACCTCCCAAGCTTCCCCCCATGCAGCTGCTGTGGCTGCTTTATTGCTCCAGAAAAATTCTGCTTTATCGCCTGATGACATTGCAAATATATTAAAGAATACAGGTATGTCCATTTTTGATTCAAGAATAGGGTTATCCTTCCCGCGTATTGACGCCCTATCAGCCTTAAATGCCATTATTGCCACTTCCCCGGTCTATCGTTTCTGGAGTGACACTTATAGGAGCCATTTTTTTACCATCAATGAAGAAGAAAAAGATTTTGTGAAAACCCTTCCCGAGTGGACATTTGAGGGCATCGCCTGGTATGCATCTACCGCTCAACAAAGTGGTACTTTACCGGTCTATCGTTTCTGGAGTGACACTTATAGGAGCCATTTCTTTACCATCAGTAAGGAAGAGAAAGATATTGTCGAAACCCTTCCCGAGTGGACATTTGAGGGCATCGCCTGGTATGCATCTACCGCTCAACAAAGTGGTAC
>JAYEKX010000125.1:0-2499 GCA_034716875.1 Candidatus Altarchaeota archaeon
GGCCTTGATAAACGCAGGCATAGGTCAATGCAACCTGATTAAGGTATCCTCCATTCTCCCGAGGAATTGCGTGGAAACCCCTCCTGTGGAACTTGAACCAGGAACATTAACCTTCACGGTCCTCTCCCGGTCCGATGGGGTGAAAGGTGAAGAGATTGCTTCTGGAATCGGCTGTGCAGTAATGAACAAAGAAGGGTATGGCTTGGTTGCAGAAGACTGCATCAACAGGCTGAAAGAAGAAGCGGGAAGTGAAGTTGAGAGGAAACTGCGGGAGATGGCATCATCACGGGGGATGGGGGTTAAGGAAATCAGGATCGAAACCGAGTCTTTAAGGGTTGATTCCGAGTTCGGCTGCATTATCGCTGCTCTGGTTTACTTGTTTTAAGTCTATCTGCTAGGTATAGTGGGATTACTGCAGAGATTAGGTAAACCATTGTCTCTATGAACCAGTTTATACTTGGTTCATCACTGTACAGGAAGTTATTGAAACCGGAGATGAAGGAGATTAAGGTAGCTACTATAAATAATCCTCCTATTGCATAAAGAGGCGTCACAAATAAAGACTTAGTACTGCCCTCTCCCCTTCTTATAACATCTGACCTCCAGAGGAAATAGAATCCGGGTATTGCAAAGAGCAGGACCTCAAATATCCACATGAAGTCTCTCTTATCTGAGACTGTATCATGAACTCCAAATAGGTAAACCAGGGTGAAGGAGATTAATAGTAAGTAAGATATCGGCTCTAGAACTGATGGGAGGACTGATTTTTTCCTATGTTCCTTTCTCCTGATCAAATCTGCAAGAATCAGGAATACAGCAGCCGGCAGTCCCAGGATAACGACTTCAACTACAATCAAAAGGAATCTATCTGAGTCAAGGGGGAGATCTGAGAAGACTCCATGCAGACCAAAGATGTAGACAAATAAAATTGAGGTGATAATAAAGAATGAGCCTATTACTCTGAGGGGTTGCTTCAGCAGGGATTTGGTTGCACCCTCCTTCTTGAGTATACACTCCGTCTTCCATAATAAATAGACGGCGGGAAGCAGGAATAAGAGGGCCTCAGGGATAAGCATGATGTTTTTCTCGGAGGACGGTGATATAGCCTCAAATATGCCCCCCATATAAACGATAGAGAAGGCTAGCAATAGCATGTATGCTGCTGGTATTAAAAACCATGAGGTAATGGATTTCATTTCAGGCTTTTGCATCCTGATTCTGTCAGCATATAATAGGAGAACCGCTGCCGGTAGTGCGAAGAGAATACTCTCCAGAATGATTAAGAGGAAGTTATCTGAATTCCAGGGTAAATCCGCGAAAACCATGAACATCCCTATTATGTAGGTGAAGACTGTTGCTACTGTGAGGATGGATGATGTAGCAAGGATGAAAGGCTCCACCAAGGCTGCCTTTCCAGCCTCATTATTCCTGATTCCAGTGCTAATCATGAGGAATGCTATGGAGGGGATAATGAAGGCAGCTAGTTCCAGAATCCAGATAAAGTTTTTTTCAGATTCCCATAGGCTGAGATGTATACCTATGATGTATGCCACCAGGGAGGCGAAGAGTAATATGTATGCTAATGGGACTGTGAAATAAGGGATGACGGATGAAGAGTCCTTACTAAGTTTTTCGCTTACCATCAATAATGCTGCACAGGGAACAATAAACAGGATGAATTCTATTATCCAGGAGTAATTAACCTCAGTTATATCGTACAGGGACATGTGTATGGCTGTGAAGTATACAGTAACAGAGGCGAAGAGTAAAACTGCAGATGCGGGTATGAGGAATTCAGGGATTAATGACTCCTTCACATCCTCCTTCCTTCTTATGCCTTCAGCAGTTAACATAAAAACTGCGCAGGGGAGGGCGAATACAAGTGCTTCAATAAACCATTTAAAGTCGACGTCATCTTTTAAATCCCAGAACGAGCTGTTTACGCCAAAGATATAGACAAGGACGGTCGCTATAAGCAGTATTGTGGATGCAATAAGTACTGGATTAACCAGAACGGATTTAACTTCACCTGTTTTTTTTCTTATACTATCTGATCCATAAAAGAGCATCAGACAGGGGAATCCATAAACCAGGGTCTCTATGATCCATGCTAGATTCCCCCTGGAGTCGGTGTAATCGCTGGTGTAGAGGAAATTATGGAATCCTATGATGGAGATGAAGAGTGTAGTGAAAAGGAAGACGTAGGCGCTGGGGATCGTGATGACGGGGTATACTGATTTATCCATCCCCAATTTTTTCCTGGTTCTCTCTGCAAGAAACAGTAGCAAAGAGCCCAGGAGACCGAAGACGATGGTTTCTATAACCCAGGCATATTGTTGGGTGAAGGTTGGTTTCTTGTAGGTTTCGCCTACGCTGAAAGTCAACAGGTCATGGAAGCCGAAGATGAAGATAAACATAGATAATATGATGAAGACTATGCCGCACATAGCCAGAGTCAGGACTTTTATGGACTGCAGGTATTTATAGAGTTTATACCAG
>JAYEKX010000126.1:0-10038 GCA_034716875.1 Candidatus Altarchaeota archaeon
TAGACTATAAATACATAAATAATATTCCTGATACCATGGAAAAGAACGGGACTATTGAACAAAGTAAGTCAGACAAGAGAAAGGAAATGCTTCTAAGAGACCGGGAAGCAGGTGAGTATGATGAAAAAATAGTCCCCAGATATCATCATAGATTAGAGCTGTCTATCTACTCTAACGCTTTAAAACCGCAAAAAAATGAGATGATCCTGGATGCGGGCTGTGGAACAGGTAGATTCACCCAAGAGATCCTGAAAGCGGATGCTAAGGTTATAGCAATCGATTACTCTATGAAATCCCTGGTTATATGTAAGAAAAAGTGCCAGAATCTTAATAAGCGAAATGGTGTTGACTATTGTATCATAAGGGCTGATGTCTGTGACCTGCCGTTAAAGCCTGAGGTTGTAAATAAGGTACTCTCAGCGGGTGTCTTTGAACATTTACCGTCAAAAAAAGATAGAGAATCGGCACTAATGGAAATGAAAAGGGTCTGCAAATCAGGGGGTGGGATATTCCTATCAACCTACAACTATGATTTTATCGATAGGATTTTCAGAGATAAACAGGGGTATCATGCAGGGGAGATATATTACTACAAGCAGGGATATGGAGAACTCAAAAAAACACTCTCCAGGATATTTGAAAAAAATCAGGTTAAAGGCATATTAAACTTCATGAGACTTTTTTGGTCCATAGAGAGACATGCAGGTAAAGCCTACGGTATTTTAGATAAACTTAAGATCGTCTCTCTCATAGAAAAGATAGATAAAATAGTTGAAAAAACACCCCTTTCCAGGATAACCGGTTACTACCTATTTGCCATTATCGAGAGATGATAAAAGAGACGATACGTCTGAAATCACCAAGATGCCGGCATACGATGAACAGGATCACTACTATTTGACTTAGAGTCCAGGCAAAAGCTATACCCATAAGCCCATAGCTCTCCATCAGGAGATAACTCACGCCAAGAGTAATAAAGGCGGTTATTCCATTCACCAGGACAACTAAATCCACCCTCTTCTTGATATTATTCACTGCCACATAGATGATATTGATGCTATAAAGAATTGCGGAAAAAGCAAAAATCTTTAAAGGCTCAAGAGCATTATCCCGGTATAATTCACCGAAGAGTAAAAGCAATCTATCCCCCAGGAGAAATATGAAAAATACGCCCGGTATTACCAAGAGATAGGCGAAGATTATCCCCCTCCTGAGATTCTCTTTGAATCTTTCCTCGTTTGTGGAAACCTCCGCAAGCAGGGAGCTTGAAACGGCTGCAGGTATCATAAACAGAATAGCTGCTATCATCCAGGATACATAGAAATAAGCTGTTATCTCAGGAGATAGGATGTGGGTAATCAACAGGGGTAGCAAAAAGTAGGGTGAACTCCCTAAGAAATTAGCGACATAATTCCCCATAGAAAATTTGAAAACTGGTTTAATAACCGCTCTGTCGACAAAGAATCTTAGTCCATACCCCAGCTTAGGGATGAAATAAAGTAACACGATAAAAAATGCAATTAACGCCGAAAACCCCCATGAAAAAAAGATACCAAAAGCCCCCAAGGTTATGACAAAGAAGGGTATTATCAACTTAATAACGCTGAAAACAAGATTACGGATAAATATGTATTTCGCAGTCCTCTTGGCTATAAACACAGCATCCACCAGCATACCCAGTAGCCAGACAAATGTGAATAAAATGAAAAAAAAAGTGAAGAGTATATTCCCCCAGAGAATTGGAATCAATTTCGGCGCCCAAAAACGTAGACCAATGAGAAAGATTATGGGGAGTAGGATTGCAAATATCCCTGATAAGGTGAGACACGAATTAATCAGTTTATCAGATTTCTCTTTACCTAGCTGAGGTAGAAATCTTACCAGACCTAAATCAAAACCTAATGTAGAGAGGGCTGCCAGAAGCATCATAGAGGTTATGATGGTTGACGCCAGACCCACCTCCCCAACCGAATAAAAACCTGCCACAATAGTCCAGAAAAAAAAACCTAAACCTGAGGTAACTACGGAAGTTACCATCAGGTAAGTGGCATTACCGTAGAGTTTATCACCAAATATTCTTTTCATTATTAGACTCGCATTTACAGTATAACCTAACTGAGACACTTAATCCTTAGATTAAAGGGAGTTATATAATCAAGTAATCCTTCGCCTATGAACAGAATATATAATCAATACCAGCAGTATAACCACCCCCGTTATTGCAGGAACATTCCCTGCTACGAATGCCGCCACCCGCCCTAACACCCCTGGTGCCGGGGTAGATGGAACGGCGGATGAGGTAGCAGCCTCCCTGGGAAGGGAGGTGGCAGTTACTAAAATAGTTGAGGGGGTAGTTGATGTTGACGTAGCTACCGTAGTTGATGAGCTGATCCTTATCGTTGAAGTAGTTGAGGTCACGGTGGATGCATCAATCCCAGTTGTTGTAGTGGTAGTCGGAACATCTTTAACCTTAATCCCCCTCACGTAAGGCCCGCCCCCCGGCCCCCTACTACGACGTCTTCTACGAGGCAGGGTTGTGGAGGACTCATGCACAATAACATCCCCGCCGAGGGTGTAGTCACTGAAATGACTGACATTAGCCCACACATAATTCCCCACAGAATCCACCCCGGTATCATAAACCCAATCCATACGATCCCTCAACAGCTCCCATCCACCTAAATCAGGGTTGTAGTGATAAACATTAAGGGAATCCTCATTTAATCCCTCAACCCCCTCATCCGTGTAACACAACATGATTACCACATAATCCAAGGCATCACTCAACGCATCACCTGCCTCTATCCGGATATATCTCCCGGTACCAAGGAGGCTGAAAGCAGCACTAAACTCATATTCTGAATACACGCTCATCCGTATATCACCCACAGCATCCCCCACAGTCTTTAACTCAAGAACAACAGGGATACCATACCCTGTAGCATTCACAGTCACTGTTTCACTCACAGTTGCCTCAACCTCAGTCTCATAAAACGTTAGTGGTGTGCTGAAACTGTAATCCGAGCTCATTGCCGTATTACCGCTACCGTTCGTCGACCTCGCCCTGAAATGGATTAAATCCCCCGGAGTCAATTCACCTAAAGTAATCTCATGCACAGTTACTAAATCAGGGCTACTCTGCACCAGCCCACAGCCATCACCACCCTCATACTCCACCACACTATCACTTGCCTCATCCGTTACCCAGGAGATAACCGCCGAGACATTAGTCACACCAGACACCACAACATCATCGATTACTAAACGAGTATCCAGAATAGTTGTTGAGGTTGTTCTAACCGCTGTAGCCGATGCTGTTAACGCAACCAAAACCCCCACCAGCAACCAAACCCTGTATCCACCCACTAAACCAGAATCAAACCTAACCATTTAAACCACACACATCCGTTAGAGTATATATTATATCATTTACAGACCATTTAATAAAAGATATTCAGGGGTTGGAGCGTTTTCACCCCCCAACCCAACCTGCAGACAGATTGATGTGGCAGACTTTCAGTCTGAGACACACCAGACCAGAGGTCTATTGTGTCATCATTACGGGGGTGCTCTCAGGAATAGGAAAAATCGCTATGCGATTTTTGCTTGCAAAAATTCCTGAAAGGAATTTTTCCAACACCACCTATAGCCCGCATCACCCCCAAGCCCACGCATTAATCAATGCCACCACATCCCCTACCTCAGCCTGGCCTTGACCCCACAGGACCATATAATCAACCACCTCCTCCAGTATCACCTCACCACAGGGGTCGTAGTCTCCGGCAAGAGGACAGGTTGGTAAAGGAAGCTCCCGGGTCTCAAACACCTGGATTCGATGGTTCCCTGTGTCGGCTACATAAATCTTCTCCCCCCTAATCTCTATCCCCTCAGGCATGCAGAATTGCCCCACAGCCGCCTCCGGATCATTATATATGTGCACCGAACAGTTTTCCTCACCGAATTCCGTGAGATAAAGCCCCTGGGGATTAAAAATCATTATCCTGCTGTTTAATGAGTCAGCTACATAAATGTTGCCTACAGAATCCAATGCTATGGAGCTGGGTTTATTGAGTCCGTCGATTGAGTTTATTTCTGAACCGGTGAGGTTGAGTATCTTCACCTGATTGTTTCCTGTGTCGGCTACATAGATTCGATCATCCCTCACCGAAACCGCTTTAGGTTCATTGAAGCCATTTAAGTCGGTCCGGTTGTGTGGGGTGGGGTATTTACTCAGGTTAGCTGGCAGATCGTAGATGATGCTTATCCGGTTGTTTCCTGTGTCGGCTACATAAATCCTGCCGGAGTCATCCACGTCAACCCCACCAGGCTCCTCGAAATAAATGTATACCCAGGAGACGCAGTCTCCATAACACCGCTCACCGAACGCCTGCCAGGTTGTGTTGAGTATAGTATCATTGTCTTCGGTCGTCCTTAATTCATTCGTCATTACCTGTATCCGGTGGTTGTCGGTGTCTGCGATGAATAATTGGGTGATGGTCGCATTCACCTCCCGTATGGCTATTCCCCCGGGACCGTCGAATTCCCCTGGTCCAGAGCTTCCGGCCTCGCCGTATATCTCCTTGAATACGCCGTTTACATCAAACTTCTGTATCCTCTCATTATATCTCTCCAGGACATAGATTGAGCCGTTGACGTCTACTGTAACATCCACCGGCTCGTAGAGTTCTCCGTCCTCATCGCCCCTGCCTCCGCCAACTATCAACACAGGCTCCCATTCAAGACCCACCACCAGAGAGGTTGTAACCATCACCAGCATAGCTACCTGCAGTACTTTCCTGATAAAATCATCCATATTCCCTTCACCTCGTTTAGTTAGTTATTCTAAAGGAGGGATAGATATAAAAATTACCCTGATTTCCTCAGGATTACCTTCAAGTCCCCGAGGAATTCCAAAATCACTTCCCGGGTAACATGAGGCATCACAGCAACCCTGATGCACCCCACATCCCTGTTGACTGCAATCCTCCAGCCAAACCCCCTTAATTCCCGGGTAACCCTCTCCATATCAGGGATCTTTATGCCAACAATATTCATCTCAGGTTCCGTCACCAAACCTACGTGAGGGATGTTTTTCAGTTCATTACAGAGAAATCCTGTATTTTCCATACATTCCCCTACAACCCGTTTATATCCATCAAACCCATGATACATCAAAGTAGCCCAAGTAGCAGCTATAGCCCCACCCGACCTGCTTCCACTTAACGTGGATGTAAAAAAGGGTAGATAAGGGGGCGATACCTTCAACTTATCCAGATAGGAATCATCCCTAAACAGGATAGAGCCCGCCGGAATTGGAGCCATACCCATCTTATGAGGGTCTATGGTGAAGGAGTCTATATTACTTAAAGTGAAATCAATTTTTTTTCCATCCAAAAAAGGCAGGACAAACCCGCCAAACGCAGCATCCACATGAAAGAAAACCTCCGTGCAAAAATCATTTATCTCCTCTATAGGATCCACCACACCGAGAGCGGATGTTCCTGCAGTAGCGACTACCGCCAAAGTATTCTCATTAATCATGCCTTTTATTGAATCAACATCAGCCTTAAATCCATCTAATGCCGCCCACCTGATCCTTAAATCCATCAAGTCAGCCACTCTTGCTATAGAGTAATGAGCTGATTCTGGAACAATAATCTCTCTCTTTTTTGGATACATCCTTTTCGCCGCATATAAAGCAGCCATATTAGCCTCTGTACCGCCGGTTGTTACGTAGCCGGAAATCTGGGGGTTATTTAAGAGATCACCAAACCACCCTATAACCTCCCTCTCAATCTTCTCTACAGACGAGAATATGTGGAGGTCAAGCGCATTAGTATCTGAAAAAATCCTGAACGCATCCAGGGCCACATCCAACGGCTCGGTGGATACAGACGAGAGTATTCTCCCATCCCTAAAGGACGGATCCGTCCCCCTCAACCCCTCAAGCCTTGTGATTATCTGCTTTTTATTCATTCTGTCGTTTTTGATTTATTTAGATTCCCAGTAGATAAACAACACTATTTTTGTATAACCGTCTAATATTGTAACTTAAATCAGGTTAAAATGGAGATGGAGATGATACTACTCCGGGATATTGGAATCATAATAGTCGCCGCAACATTCCTGGGATTCATAGCCAAGTCACTCAAACAGCCCTTGATACCCGCATACGTGCTTGCAGGCATTGTGGTAGGACCCTTCGGTCTGGGGCTGGTAACAGAGAAGACAATCATAGATACATTAGCGCAATTAGGTATCGCTCTTCTGTTGTTTATGGTGGGTCTGGAACTGGACATAAAAAGGCTTAAGAACGTGGGAAAGGTTTCAGTAGGCTGCGGACTGGGACAAATAATCATCACATTCATCTTCGGGTATATCCTCGCAGTATACCTCGGGTTCACGTCGCCCCCATTAGCCCCCTTCTACATAGCATTCGCCCTCACCATCAGCAGCACTATGGTGGTGATCAAGCTACTGTCTGATGAGAATGAATTAGGCACATTACATGGAAAAATAATTCTGGGAACCCTGCTGGTTCAGGATGCGGTAACTATCATGGTTCTAGCAGCCCTCCCCACATTAAAGGACTTTACGCCCTCAATCCTGACCGCATCCATGATAACCGGTATAGGCCTGATTTCTATCGCCATGATTAGCAGTAGATTCATTCTCCCCTTATTCATACGATTTGCTGCCAAATCCATTGAACTACTATTCCTATTCGCCATCTCCTGGTGTTTCCTCTTCTCCCTGTTTACATACCTTGTATTCCTCCACCTCCTGGGCTTTGAGATTCCACCAATCGCTATCGGCTCGTTCCTTGCAGGCATAAGCCTGGCTTCATTCCCCTACAACATCGAGATAGTTGGTAGAATCAAATCCCTGAAGGATTTCTTCGCCACCCTGTTCTTTGCCTCGCTGGGGATGAAGGTCACTATCGGAGCCCACGGGCTTCAATTCATAGACATACCCACGTTTCTTGATTCCGTTACGAATCTATTGATCACCCTCATTAAAAATCCATTAACCAAGGATATTATCATACTCTCACTGTTTGTTTTATTTGGCACGGCCCTGATTATGTTCATCACCGCAACCCTATTTGGATACAGGAAAAGAACGTCTTTTTTAACCGCCATCTCATTAGCCCAGATATCTGAATTTTCATTAATCCTGGTGATGGAGGGTGAGACGCTGGGGCATATAGGTGAAGAGATATTCTCCCTGGTAACATGGATTGCGCTCATAACCATTACTGTCAGTTCATATTTCATAACCCATAAGAGAGGGATGTATAGTAGATTACTTCCCATCCTCAGTATATTCGACAGAATCTCTACAGACAAGGAATTGGAGAGCATACCAGAGACATCGGAGAAACATATCATAGTATTCGGCTGTCATAGGATGGGTTCCAAAATCACGAATACACTAAAAAGGATAAGGGCGGATTTCCTGGTAGTGGATTATGACCCGGATGTTATCAAACAACTGATGGAGCAGCGAATTCCCTGCATATATGGAGATATGGGGGATGCGGAAATCCTGGAGAAGATTGGTTTAGGGAATGCAAGAATTGTTGTTTCCACCATCCCTGATCAGGGGGCAAACCTCCTTTTGATCTATGAAACAAAGAAAAGAAACCCGGAGACCCTGATATTTATAACCGCTAATTACCTTGATCAGGCCCTGGAACTTTATAACGCCGGGGCAGATTATGTAATACTGCCCAAGATGATCAGCGGGGATAGGATATCAAGTCTCGTGAAGACCTGTATTGAGGATAAGGGTAAAATAAAAAAGGTTAGGAAGGATCATATATTTAAGCTGGAGGATGTGGAGAGGGAGGAACTCCTCTGGAGGTATGAACCGTCATTTCTAAAGTCTCTGGAGAAGAAGTTTGGGGGCCGTAGGAAAATCTGAATGCCTGTCGAATACTTTTTTATTTTTCCTCCGCTCTCGGCGAAACCTTTTATAAACCAATACAGTAAGTTATATTAAATAAACAAGGCGGAGGTGGTTGCTATGATCTACCCTACATTACAGGAATGCACAAGAAACTGCACGGGAATAGGCGAATTATGTGTTAAAGGCCTGACAGAAGAGGATTATGTCCTCAGGAGAATGGGATTTACACCCCGATTGACAAAAAATCGGGGCTAAACCTAATCCCTTTATCCTTTTTTTCTTCTTATTATTATTTAACATGGAATCAAGGGATCTGTTGTTATCTGATCAAACCCTGTTTAGAGACGAATCAGTCTTTACTCCAGGCTATGTCCCGGAGGAATTCAGCCACAGGGATAATCAATTAAGGGAATTAGAGATTTCCCTAAAGCCAGGTCTTAGGGGTATGAATCCCGTCAACACCCTAGTTCACGGACCCCCAGGGACTGGAAAGACCTCGGCAGTGAGATTCCTGTTCAGGAGAATAGGTGAGGTCACTCAAAAATTTATACCGGTTTATATAAATTGTGAGGATTTTGAAACACCCTACTCGATTTTTGCGAGCATATACCGGAAAATCTATGGTTTAAGCCCCCCGAGCACCGGAAAGCCGTTGGAATCAATCAAGGAGAAGATTTTTACAAAACTCTTGAAGGATGGGAAAAGCCTGGTGGTGGCATTAGATGAGATGGATCATCTCTTTATAAATAACAACATTGAGGGGGTGTTAATTGATCTTTTGAAGTCACATGTCACATACGGGTATGATAAACTGGGGGTTGTTGGCATAATGATTGATGAGGATTATATGATTCATCTGGATGAGAAAACCAGGAGTGTTTTTAATCCCACGAGGGTATTCTTCCACCCGTATACCCGAGAGGAGATTCATGACATCTTATCAGGGAGGGTTAAGTCAGGTTTCTATGAGGGGGTTATGTCCCCTTCGTTACTGGATGATGTCGTTGATAAAACCCTTGAGGGGGGTGATTTACGGAGTGGGATAGAGCTCTTGAGGAGGAGTGCTCTTTTGGCGGAGCATGATTCAACAAAAGAAATAAGAGAGAAGCATGTCAAAAAGGCTTATGAGGGAAACATGCTAATGAAAAAGAACAGGCTTTCCGTGGATGAGGGGGGGTTACTGAGGATTATTTCAGAGTCCAGCGACCATGGTTCCGGTTTTATCTACAAAAAATTCAGGGAAGACAGCGGGATTGGAATAACAAAGTATAATGAACTGGTAAAGAAGCTGGAGCATAAGAAACTGATAAAAACAGGGTATGTGAAGGGGAAAAGAGGTAGATGTAGGGATATAACTGCAGTTTAATGAACTGGGTGATTGCTAAGGGTTCCAATTCTGCGCTAAAATCACCAGATCAAACAAATTAATTATTCCATCAGCATTAAGATCCGCATCTGCATTGTAATTAGGGTCACCGGGTGATGAACCCCACGCCTGCCCCATAAGAACTAGATCAAATATACTCACACTACCATCACCATTTATATCTCCAACCAGGGCTCCAACAGTTACTGAACCATCTGTAGTAGTGCTTGGCATCACAGTTACACTGGAGGTTACTAGTTCAACATTACTTAGTTCTATGTCGGAAGTTCCATTAGCTGATGCAGTAAAGGTTATGGTTGCTAATGTACCTGAACCACTTACACCAGGCACCATCCCGGTGAGGGTATACGCTGATCCTGTAATTGTACCTGCAGTATTATCAATAGTACCGGCAAGACCGGTGGTAGTACCTCCAGAGCTTAAGAAATCACCCTCTGCAACCAAAACGCCTTCCAACACATCAGGGTCAAATCCTATATCAAACTGAAATGAATAAAGGTCGGTCACATCATCTACTTCTATTGCTACCGTTACAGTGTCATCGACATCTGTTGCCTGCGTATGAGGATCCACATACACATGATTAGAAGGCAGGGTTGTTGAGGTTGTAGTAGTCGTCACGGAACTACTTATCCATACAGTATAATCCTCCACCTCACCATAGCTAAATAATCCACACGGAAGGGGGGCTGAACTCCATTTAGCAGACACCCTCATCCTTGTGTTACCATAAATTGCTC
>JAYEKX010000127.1:0-9958 GCA_034716875.1 Candidatus Altarchaeota archaeon
CTCCTTTGGTCATGGCGTCTCCAACTCTCAGTTCCATTTTTTTTGTGTTCATTCGTTAATATTTATCTAATGAAATTTAAAAAGATAGAATTGAAATTCATTGTGTTTAGATACTTAAAAATCAAAGGATGAAAGCTAAACAGGTTGAGTTCGAAATAAGAAACAAGGATATTGCTGCGAGAATCGGCAGGCTGAAGATAGGTGACAGGGTGATTGAAACCCCTGTGTTGATGCCGGTCTATAACCCCGGTAAGCCTTTAATAAGCCCTAAGGAGTTGCGGGATGAATTCAGGTGCAGTGCCTTGATGACTAATGCTTATATGCTTTTGAGGAATGATGGGTTTCGGGATAAGGTCCTTGAAGAGGGGATCCACAGGTTCATGGATTTTGAGGGGGTTATTGCCACTGACTCAGGTTCTTATCAATTGATGGCGTATGGAAACGTCACTGCAACGAACAGTGAGATAATCCGGTTTCAGGAGGAGATTGGGTCTGACATAGGTTCATTCCTCGACATCCCCACCCTGCCGGATGCCTATAAGCCCCGCGCCATGGAGCAGCTGGAGTTGACTCTAAAAAGAGCAGGGGAAGCGGAGGGTGCGGGTTTTCTGGTGAATGCCGGAATCCAGGGTTCTACATACATGGATTTACGGGAGAGGGCGGCTAAAGAGATCGGCAGGGAGTTCAGATTATGTGCTGTGGGGGGTATTGTGAGGTTGATGGAGTGTTATCGCTTCACGGAGCTGGTGGAGATTATCTCGGTTATTAAACAGAATATCCCTACTGACAGGGTGGTGCACGCCTTTGGCATGGGGCATCCGATGGTGTTTTCTTTGGCTGTTGCTCTTGGCTGTGATTTATTTGATTCGGCAGCCTATGCCCTGTATGCGGAAGGACTCAGATACATGACAGTAACCGGGACTAAGAGGATTGATGAACTGGATTACCTGCCGTGCAGCTGTCCCGTATGCACTAAATTTGGCCTGGAGTTGAAGGAACTTCCCGTAAGAGAGAAGATCCGGGAGCTTGCCAGACATAACCTGTATGTAAGTTTCGAGGAGATTAACCGGATTAAGGAGGCTATAGCGGAGGATAATCTCTGGGAGTTTCTGGGTATGAGGTGCAGGGCGCACCCTGAATTATTCTCTGCCTTAAAAAAATTAACTAAACAAGGCTGGCTTCCGGCACTGGACTCCATAACAAAGAAATCGGCTTTTTACATCCAGGGTCCTGAATCAGTGGACCGGAGTGAAGTCGTGAACGTAAAGAGTAGGCTTAAGCGGCTTGATTCGGTGAATAAGGCTGAGGTGCCTCCCTTCGGACTGGTTCCTCTTGAGGTGTTGGATATCTACCCCTTTAACTCCATAGAGGATAAACCTGTAAATAACGTTCAGGATATAGATAAGATCAGAGGGATCATGGATTATCAGTTTGGTTCTGGGGCTGGTGAGTTAATCGGTAATGTACGAATCAAGAGGTCGAGGAGGACTGGCCGGATCAGGTGGGTTTACAGCGGGAAGGAGTTGATCGCGTCTATCCGGGCTTCGGATCATTACGTGATTCCTAAGAAATCGTTGGCTGTGAAACTGCATGAGCGGTTTAAGCCTCCCCTGTTGAGAGTTGCGGTTCATGATGATGCTGTTCCCTTCATCCTGGAGGGTAAGAGTGTTTTCGCCGGGTTTGTGGAGGAAATTGATCCGGACTTAAGAGCGGGGGATGAGGTTTTGATTGTGGATGGGGGGGATTCGTTGTTGAGGACTGGTTCTCTGGTACTCTCGCCCAGGGAGGCGTTGGATTTCAGCCGGGGTGTGGCTGTTAAAGTCAGATGAATAATAATAATAAAAAATGGTTTACGTCAGGTCTAAGAGGGTTAAGGGGAATATGTATTATTACTTGGTGAAGTCGGTTCGTGAAGGAGACCGGGTGAGGCAGGTTACCCTGGATTACCTGGGGGCAGAGAAGCCGGACACATGTGAGCTTATCAGGCTTAAGAAGAGCTATGGTTAAGCATCCTGTTATCCCCCTAAATTAAAAGGTTCAGGGATTTTTTTTTTTGTTGAGGATTAAATCTTTCTATAACTCTTCTTTCTGTGTTCAATGGAGTTGATAATTATCGTATCTTCCTCAATTTCAAATATGATTCTGAATTTATCGAATCTGGCACGATAAAATCCCTTTAATCTGTACCTCAACGGCTTGGACCTGTGTGGGTTTTCTGCTATTTTTGAGATGCATTTCTTGAACTCTTCTTTTAGTTTTCTGTTGAAATTCTTCTTTATGAATCTTAATACGCTCTCCTCTATAGCTATCTTATATCTGCTCATTTCTATCGATCTCCTCGAGGAACTCGTCTAAAGAGTTGAACTCTACTAATTTTCCCTCTTTTTTTGCTTTTTGGGTTTTTATAATCTGGGTCATAACCTTTCTATTGCTTAGGATTTCCATCTCCTCCCTAAAATCAGTTATTACTTCATTTAATCGTTCTGCAAAGGATGCTAGTACTTCAGCGTCCAATTCCGGGGTTTGAATTTTAATGCTTTCCATTCCAATCAACTATACCTTAGATTTTATGGATAAAAAAGCTTAGACTTGAGGGCGGGGGATGAGGTTTTGGTGGTGGATGGGGGGGATTCTTTGTTGAGGACTGGTTCCCTGGTGCTCATTTCAGCCGGGATGTGGGTGAAGTCGGTTCGTGAAGGCGGCCGGGTGAGGCAGGTTACCTTGGATTACCTGGGGGCAGAGAAGTCGGACACATGTGAGCTTATCAGGCTTAAGAAGAGCTATGGTTAAGCATCCTGTTATCCCCTTAGATTGGGGGGTGATTCTGGATGGGATTATTAGAGTAACCTTATGAATTCCTCAATCGTTAATCCCGCACCTTCGATGATTGCATCTAATGTTCCTGTATCTATTGACTTGTGCATCGGGACAACCACCTGGGTGAAGGGATTATCCCTCCTCATAATTACGTGAGATGATTTTTGCCTTCTGATATAAAACCCTGTTCTTTTCAGGGCATGAATTACTTTTCTACCGGATAAACCTCGAGGTAATTTAGTTAATGTGCTACTACCTACCTTTCCAGCATCCTCTTACCTACTTCTTTTGGGACTGGAATACCATCTTCAATCAGACATTCGATATAATCGCTGATTGCCTCCCGTATATTCTTTAATGTCTCTTTCTTGGTTTTGCCTTGGGCAACACAACCACGCAGAATTGGGCAAATTGCGACATATCCTGATTCCCTTCCTTTCTCCGATATAATTGTGTATCCCATTTTGCATTTCCCTTTATCTGTCTTGGTGGCTTGGTTAAGTAATAACGGGTCTGTGATATCAGGGTGGTGTCCCTCTTCAGGTCCTCACTCTTCGGGTGTAATATCCTCGATGCAGACTGTATAATAAAAATCACCCCCTGAATAGGGTTGGTAGGCATCTATTGTTACCTTACATTCTGCACCACCATAGCAGTTAAAGATTTCTTCTTCAAGAGGTCCATTAACCCCGGTTCGTACGAATTCACCCTTTGGATCGCAATTTGCATCCCATGGGTCTATACAGCACCTTCTAGCCATTGCTTCACGATATAATTCATCTATTTCGACATGGACGTCGCTATTGGCATTCATCTTTCCCTTTAGATGGCACTCTCCATGCTCTAAGTTTAAAGTAGCTGACTGGGGTTGCTTTTTCATCATACAGTTATCCTCTAGGCATTCACATTTGTCGCTGGCTACGCACTTTCCTCCATGGCCGCCACATTTTTTATAGCAGTCAATTGTAGTTGTCTCACACCACTCCCCGTTGGGGTATGCTTCATAGAGATCAATACCATTCTTACAATTGTCTGCTGGACTGTACCCATCATAATCTTTCACACAAACTAAGTCCTCTATTGAGCAAATCAGTTTATGGCAGGTTCCTGCTTCAAAGGGTTTAACGCCTCCATCTTCATCATAAGCGTTGCATGGGGTCTCTCCAGTGCAGTCAGTAGGTTTTATATCACATTTCTTCGGGCCCTCGGGGTTTTCGGGGTTCTCTGGCTTGCAGTAGCCGGTTTTACATGAGAGGTTGTTGTCGTCATCCACTTCGTCGGCGTTGGTGCAGGAATCGCTGAAACTTAGTTTATCCGTGCATTCACCTTTCTTATCTCCCCCCTCTGTTTTTTTGCAGTATTGGCTGGTTCCGCATTGTCGTGTGTGGTCGCAGCCTTCATCTGGTTCTACGGGTTCTACCGGTCCTACAGGGGCCATATCGAAGTCGCAGTCGTAGCATCCTCCTGAGAGTGGGGGTATCTTCAGCATCTCCACGAGCGGGCAGGCTATTATCGCTATGGCTAGTCCGATTAGTGCCCACGTGAGTCTGCTTCGGGCTTCCTGTCTACCGGCGGGGTCGTCGGATCCTATGTATTTGATTCCGGCAAGTATTATGAATAATGCCGCGACCGCCCCAACCAACGTGATGAGCAGGCTGAGTATGTAGCAGGCGGCGTTCTTAATCCTCTCCTTGATCTCATCCAAGGCCGATGGGCCGGGTGGCGGGGGGGTTCCAGTCGTTGGTGGTGTTCCAGTCGTTGGTGGACTCACTCCCTCCTTCAATTTCAGGTTTATTTCAGCCTCACATGCCCTCTGCATATTATGTGTACAATCTGATGGAGACTCACATCCATAACCTGCGGGATAAGTTTCTGCTGTTATATCATACATCCGATCCCTAATCAAATCTGAAATCGTGCATTTGCCGTCACCATCTGTTAAACAGTTCCCTGCTTGTTCGCCAAGCAGCCATGCAACGACCTTCACACCTTCTATACCTTTCGTAGCGTCGGCCTTATCAACAACTTTGACTGGCTGATCACAAGATACTATTGCCGTGCTCGTCAATTTAAGCGTTTTCTTTGATTCACATGCTGTTATGTCTTTTTCACAATCAGGTCTGACGCTTTCGCATTCGTAACCTGCTGGAATCACTGCCTCAATAACATGTACAGTATATTCGTCTCCAGTAACTAATCCCTCAAGTTCACATCTTCCAAGATTATCTGTTGTACAAGAGCTTGTTGTTATGCCACCCGTTCGTGCCCCTACTTTTATCCCCTCAAGCTGTTCATCCGAATATTTATCTCTAACCTCAACTGGCTGATCACAAGGAACTCCTAAATCTTCTACACAGGCTTTTTTCCATCCACCACCACAACCTGAAGGATCGGCAATATTGCTAATCTTGCAGTGTCCATCACAGTATGTTTTAACCTGACCCAAGGTTAACTTATCTGTATCCATTATTCCTGCAGCAGGGAAACACGGAGTACCAGCATACTTAAAATACATTCTATGTTTATACACAAACAAGTCATCTGAAAATGGTGTGCCCGTCCTGGCTAATCTTACACCACAGTCACCATCGTACACTATCCCGGCCATCCCCACGCATTCACAATTTTCAGCAGTTACCCTACCTGACACTAAAATCAACATCAAAATTCCTAAAACAAACCATTTATTTTTATTCTCTTTCGTCATTCTCTTCATTTAAATCATGTGAATGATGGCTTAAAAAAAGCATAGGTTTTTTTTTATTGATTTCCTCCCTCTTTCCGGGTATGGATGTCGGAGGGTTGGGGGATACTCCCTGCAGGAAGACTACCTTAAGAAAATCCTCTCTCGTGATCCTAAACCTGCTCTCATGGGCATGTCCCGATGGTGCAATAGGCGGCACCCTCCACTTTATCGCAAATATTGTCACTTAGTCCACTTACCTGTGGATCCATCACACGTCCAACTGCCATGTGTGCTACCATCTTTTGAAGCATCACAGTAATCCCATTTACCTTCATAGCACATCCACCTATATGGTTCAGAGAAACCAGGACCTAAAACTACGCCTGAATTCCAGCAATTACCGGAACAGGATACACAGTCATCTGGGAATCCACACCAAGCGGTTTTTGAGCCTTCAGCACAGGATGGAGTTGTGCCTGGATGATACTCATTTGTTCTGCTGATAGTTTGTTTACTCCTACATTTACAGTCAAGTGGAGATGCTTGATAAGTTTCGCAACCGCTTTGTACTCCACATGGATTCGCCTCACAACTTTGGCAATTATACTCAGAGCATTGGAGATTTGTAGAGTCGGAACAGCTTTTACACTGACCTACGGGAAAAGTATAATGACATGGACCAGCCCCACAGGGGTCTCTGAAACATAAGTCTTCATCTAGCTGCTTACCTATAGCGTGATAATCATCGCATTTGCCTATCACTCCAGCACAAGCTTCACACTTATCTCCTCCATTAGCTAGCGTGGCTTCTTTCCACCAGCATTCAATCTCGGCGGAATTTTCACACGCCTCTTTTGTTCCCATACTGGAGCAGGATGGTGGTGGTAGGGGTATACTGCTGGATGATGTCGTTGATGTTGATGTGGTTATTGGTGCCGGTGGCTCTTCCCCTCCGAGTGATACGGTTCCTAAGAAGGTTTTCACCAGGGTGCCGGCGATGCCGATGAGTATCATGGCCAGGATGATGTACATGATCGCTTTTTTAGCCTCATCCCTTTCTTCGGGTGTGGTGGAGACTATGAATTTATAGCCCTGGATGATGAACATTATGGCTGCGATGATCCCGGCGACGTAGTATATTATGTCAACGAGGCCGTAGAGTGTTTCATTAAGGCTGCACACGCTCTCGCATGCGGTTACGCAGCCTTTTTTACACTCGACTTGGTGTGCGGGACACACTAGATTATTGCTACAGAAGTCTTCGCAGTTGCTGCAATCCTCATCAAGGTCTTCTTCATAATCTGCGGATCCGCCGCACATCCCCCCGCATGCCTCAGCACAGCCTTCAGTTGTTGCACCATGCGCCGTTATCTCCTCTTCCTTACACGTACACGTGCATTTCTTAATCTCTAAGCCGCCGGGGGGTTTATATGGGCCCGCCCCGACTTCAACACATCCTTCATTCCATTCACAACCGTCGGGTAAATTAACGCCACAGGGATTCTTAGGGCAATCAAAGGGACCATAGCCTCCACAACTACCAAGCCCCTTATTTTCACCCTCTGAGCCGTCGCACCTCCAACAGTTATCCGGCCATGCTATTGCCGCCCCCTCCTCAAACCAGCAACCACCTGCTGCATCACTTGCATCCCGACAGCCCTCGGGCGAGCAGGTAAGACCAGTTATAGAAAAAGATTTACATAATTCATTGCATGTGCCTGTTGAGGTTCCTTTTTCCACACATTCTGCAGGATTCTTAGTCTTATCCCAGCTACACTCATGACCTCCTATCCTATCTATGCAGTGATTAGCTATACATGCTCCCTGCTGTGTGTAGTCTCCACATGCGTTGATTGTTTTTGAACCACCCGAGTCTGAGCCATCGCAGCTCCAGCAGTGATCAGGTATCAGTACTCCACCATCTATCTCAAACCAGCAATGAGTGGAAACTGATTGGGATGCTCCATCACATTTATCCTTATCGCATAGAGATCCACCACAGATTTCACTGCATGATAATTCTGAAGAACCAGCCTTAATGCAAGTGGTTCCATCCCAGCCGCAGTCATGACCTATCCTATCTATGCAGTGATTAGCTATACATGCTCCCTGCTGTGTGTAGTCTCCACATGCATTGATTGTTTTTGAACCGCTTGAGTCTCTGCCGTCACAGTTCCAGCAGTTATCGGGCACTACGGTTCCTCCAACTTGCTCATGCCAGCAATCATCCTCAGACAGTACTGATGCTACATCACAGTCACCACTAGTACAAAGCCCTCCACAGAGTTCACTGCATGTTTCGGTTGAAGCACCTGCCTTTTTGCAATTCCCCCCATCTAAGGTACAACCTCCCGCTAGCTTGCAGGGATTACGTGTGCACTCGCGTTTTATGTAATGCTCACATTCAGTGACTGGTTCAGGGTGCTTTGGATCTGAGCCGTCGCAGTTCCAACAGTGGGTGCCTCCATATATAACGGCCTTAGGATCATACCAGCAACCACCGTCGACTTGCAGAGATGCACTATCGCAATCACCTTCCTCCCAGGCACCTATCATTTGAAAGATTTCATCACATGTATCCTCATCAGCCGTCACCCCGCTGGATGCCAGAATCAGGGTTAAAGCAATTAAGGGTATAACCCATTTATTCCCCTTCCTTTTTTCCACTGTAGGTTTTCTTATTCTTTCTTTCACTTTAAATCATTTATGAATGATGGCTTAAAAAAACGTAGGTTTTTACCTAAATGATTATTTAACAGGAGCCGATTGTGGTTTCATAACATGCTCCCCCATGACAATCCCGTACACAAAATCCCTGCGAAAACTGATCACTCTGGAGGGATATACCATATTTTTGTGGCAGAGCACATGGATAAGTATAAGAATACGTCTTACTGCCTTTAGGGCTTATATCGCCCAGATTCTCTGAATGAACATCAGTCCCCGTACATGAAAAATAATCCAGAGCCTTTACATTAACCGCCACATTCGTAAGTTCCCCCTTACCTACATTAACAACACTGAATGAGAATGCGGTTGTTGGATTAACTATGGGGTTAAAAGATTCAGCATCATAGTCATAAACAGTATCTAATATCTCCACAGCAAATTCCGCAGAAGCTGCTGTAGGATCTATATCCTCCATCATTAACTTCGCCAGGGGACCGGCGACACCAGCAATAACCAAGGCCAGGATAGCGCATATAATCCCCTTCTTTGCATTATCCCTATCCTCCGGGGTAGTGGATGTGATTAATCCATAACTATTAACTAGAAGTATTACCGCAGCAATAATGCCCACAACATAATGGATTATGTCGATGATGCCATAAACTATATCATTAAACCCGCATTTACTCCTGCAGGACTCTACACAGGCGGCCTCAGCCTCATCGCCCGTAAACCCCTGTGCGCTACAGAAACTGCCGCAATTACTGCAGTCCTTACCCAGATCGCTTTCATAATCCACATACCCCCCGCAATCAGCCCCACACTGCTCATGGCATTTCTTCATTGCATTCATATACTCCGTCTCCTCAAACTCCAATACCTGCTTGGGATACACGCCCACAGCAATTATAAGCCCCCCCTTACATTCACAGGTACATCTCACATCAATGAATTTAGCAGAAACCAGAGTACAGCAGATTAAAACCCCCAGGAGCAGCAGGATCCGGTGTTTCATTTCCATTTAAATCAAATCCTTCACCCTACCAACATCCCCAGAGAGATTATTTCCCTCCCTCTTCACTAAACCACTTAGTTTATCCATCCAAAGCTTTGTATCGCCGACAAACAATAACACATCCCTCTCCTCTTTCTTCTCCATGAACCCAACCCTCAGGTAATTACTCTTCAGCTTCTCCTCCTCCCCCCAACGTAATACCGAATCCAGGGGTAGATCCAGTATGAATTCATTACGGCCCCGGGCAAGAATCCTCTCGGAGGTGAGGTAAAGGGATAAATCCCTGGAGCCTTTCCTTCCGAAGAATTTACCCTTCTTCCTGGGAAATAAAACAGCCCCCCTATCCAGGGTCTTAAGGATTAGTGTCTCACCCGCCCTCAGGGTAAGAGGCTCCTCCTCCTCCAGTATATACCTGAAGAGGTAGTAACAGCCGATGACTGCTATCCCCATAGACAGCAGGGCTAGAAAGAGATTCCCTATAATAAACTTATAGATGAAAGCCAGGACTATTATAACTGCCACCAATCCAAGAAATACTTCATAACCCATCTCCTTAATCTTTTCTTTAATCATTTTCTTTTTTTTTACAAAAAAAACTTTAAATTTAGGCTTAAATAAATTATTTTTTTTAATGTTCTATGTTTGTTGTAATGTGGTCTGGGGGGTTGTAGACAAGAAAAATCGTCTCAAAGACGATTTTTGTGCAACAAATTTCCCGAAAATTTGTGCACACAAAATCCGTCAAACGGATTTTCTTGTGTCATAAAAAT
>JAYEKX010000128.1:0-2409 GCA_034716875.1 Candidatus Altarchaeota archaeon
ACATAATGAGTGGTTTTCCGTCAAAGAAATTAGCTTGAGAGTGTTATTTCAATATGTGTTATTTGAATAGATAAGCTAATCTGGAGGCGGTTAAGGGAAAATAATACTTTTCTGCTTTCTTTTCTGAGTAATCAATGAAAGAGACGATGTTGATTGTCGAACGTGAAACCAATTCCTGTGAATTTATTGTCCGTCCAACACATAACGCCTTTTGGTGAGTTAGGGATCAAGATACTGTAAAGGATTTATGCCATTACTTTCATCTTTTCGTTCTCAATTTCCTTTATCGATTCCAGCATAAGTTTCTTGTCTATCTCTAATAACATCTTCACTATGGGATTCTCTTTGTTTAACTGGTACATCCGAGAGTTTCCCACTCTCCGGGTTTCCCTGATGATGCTTTCTCCCAGAAGATTATCCCACAAGGTTTCCAGGGTATTAAAGCTAACCCCTGATAGTTTTGCTATCTGTGTTTTTGAGTAGTCAAAAATGTCATTCTCCATCAGAAAGTCCAATACCTTTATCTGCGGGTAATCCCCAAAAACCCGTAAGAATAGTGATTTTTCCATTGTTACTACATAGAAACTAGTCTATAAAAATGAAACTGGCAGTTTCAAATATTGAAATAGTTATATATAGGTAGATATCTAAGTTAATACAATGAAGGTCTCTGATAAGGATCTTGAGATATGGATCATTAAGAAACTGGTTAGGCATAAATATTGGGGTAAAGGACACATATCAAGTGATAACCTGGTAAAAGGCCAGGATCGTAAATATAAGGAGGGGATTTTAGAGATAGCGGATAAATTAGTCAGAAAAGGTCTATTGGTAAAATTCCCTCATGGTAAAGAAAAGCATTATTATCTCAATCAAGAATATAGAAAAGAAATCTACAGGATAATAGAATCGATATAAAGTTTTTTCTGCTTTCTTTTCTAAGTAATCAATGAAAGAGTCAAGATGATAACCAATATCCTTAAAGAAAACATAAACCTGATGCTAATCTGCTTATTCTTCTTTATACTTGGTTCCCCCTTCGGGTTTATTCTTTTTGAGGAGACTGAAGGAGTGCTGCTTCCGAGTCTGGAGCAGATTAAGGAACTGATTATGGATGAATCAAGATTCCAGACTGCATTAAACATATTCTTTAACAATCTCAGGGTCTGCCTCATACTCCTTGTCAGTGGAACATTCATCCTCCCCTCTTTTTTCATAATGTTTGGCAACGGCTTTTTGGTTGGGTTTGTGTTGAAACTTATTCTGGAGAAAAATCGCGGCCCGTTTTTCTTCATAAAAGGGATCTTTTTGCACTCCATTCTTGAACTGCCTGCAATCTTCATCTCCGCCGCCGTGGGATTAAGGATCGGTCTCTCTTATCTGACGAGGGATAATGAGGGGAGGGTGGATAAGGTGAGTCAAGGAATCAAGGAGGCTGCAGTTATCTATCTGTTTGTGGTAATCCCCCTGCTTTTGATTGCCGCCTTCATCGAAGCCTTCATCAGCGCAGAATTGGTTATGTAGTCTCTTGTTTCTTTCGATATGCTGCTGGTTTTTATTCATCACCTTCTTATTAATACTTATGCCAGCTAAGAGACGTAAAACCAGTTACAGGGATGCGATGAGGCAGAAGAGGCATCGTAAGCGGATGGGTAAGTGACTTTTAGTCTATGAAAGATCAATACAGGTCTCAGTTCTTTAATATCTCTCTTGCTTCCTGAATAATTCTGGAGAGCTTGTTGTTTGAAACCCCTGTCTTAGCCTTAATTGTTGTTGGATTCAATTCAGTCAAGTCCTTTATCAGCATCATCCCTGCATTAGAGAAGCAATCCTTGGTGGAGGAGTCAATGCTCTGTAGTATCGTTATCGGGTAAAGCCCTCTGGATTCAATCATCTGCTCCAGGCTGTTTTCTTTAGGGTGTCTCCAACCTAAAAGCGTTATGCCTATGCATTCTGCATATTCTATGGCGTCGGATGAAAATTTTGTGTTCGTAGCCAGCCACACGCCCTTGAATTCCCCTGATTCCTTTTCCCCTGTATTGTTTCGGAGGTCCAGAAATCTTGCGTAGGTATACATTGCGGGTTTTAATCCGGTGTAGATTCCCGGCATGTTATGGTATTTACATTCCACCAGGGTATCTCCATTTAGTACTACGTCTATCTCGTGTTCAACGCATTTACCTTGAAGCATCTGCCTCAGCTGGATGGAATGACCCTGCTCCCTAAGGATCTCCCCTAGATACGTTTCGAAGGGGAATCCCGCCGGACCTAAACGCATTATCGCATGCTTTAAATCATATCTTGAGGCCAGGGAGTGTTTCTCCTTTTTAAGTAGTCTGAAGGTGATTTTGTAAATCTCTCTGGTGGACATACCCTCCTTCACCCGCCTGCTGACGTGCTTCACTATCT
>JAYEKX010000129.1:0-2386 GCA_034716875.1 Candidatus Altarchaeota archaeon
TAGGCGCCGTCCTTAACCTCAAGGATATTAGCTTTTGATAGTTTAGGTAATCTTTCTCTGACAGTTGAATAGGTTATATCAGGCAACAGACGTGCGATTTCAGGTTGCCTGAGATCCTTTAATCCAGTATCTAGGAATAAATCCACGATTACTCTGGAGCTTGCTTCCAGTTTTATTTTACAGTTGTCATAGAGTTTTTCACGTCCGAAATTCAGCATCAGCGTATCTCTCCAGGAACCAGCTATAACATCTAAATCATATAGCCTGTTAACGAACTTATCATCCAGTATGTAACGGTTTTTCACAGACCGGTGCAGGATCCCTGCGTTTTTTAGTTTAGGTAATATTCTTCTGCTGCTGCCATTGGATATGCCGGCTAATCCTGCGATTTCATCCGGGCTGAAGCGATTCAATTTATTATGCAGGATGAAGTCTAAGATGTCTCTAATACTTGGTTCTAACTCAATCCCGCTCTCCCCCTGGAATTCATCATAGACTGTCTCTCGTTTCTGATCCAGCAGCAACTCATCTCTTATGTAGTCATCGATAATAGCTGATTCACGTAGTATGTTAATAAAATCCTCACTCAGCAGGTAACGGCCTTCTACTGATCTGGTTAATACGCCTGCGGTTTCTTCTGCCATCCTGGCTAAGGCTTCTCTAACACTCCCTGCTTTAATCCCACTCAACTTCGCGATTTCATCCGGGCTGAAGCGATTCAATCCTCTTACTACAATAACTCTCCAAATCTCTTTCTGTTTATCGGATCTAATACCCTGAGCCTTAATTAATCCATCCAGCTGCTTAAGTCGTTTCCCCCCATCCGCTTTTACTTCATTCCATAACGCCTCAAGTTTTTTTTCATGGCTCTTTTTTACTGTAGGATAAAGTATAGCTTTATCCTGCAGCACAAAATTTTTATTTTGCAAAAATTTTCTTGTCTCTTTAACAGCTTCATCATCCCTCTCTACATCAATCCGGGTTATTTTTTCAATGGCTGCTTTAACCCCCCCTTCGGTACCCCCGGAGTTCTCAGAATAAAGCCGCATCAACACCCCTCTCAAGAAGAGTTCTATTTCCTTTTTGTATTCTGGCTTGAGATTGGCCTGAACCCATGTATTGAATAAGATGGGCAGGGCCCCGGAGAATTCATCTAAAGAAGCTTTCTCCAATCGCTCCTTGATTCCTGGGAATTTCTCTCCCTCCTTCTGGTATTCACTGGAGAATTCCCTTGGCCTTAAAACAAAGATTCCGCCAGGTTCTTCTGTCCTCAGTTCTACCTTACTCTCCTGGAGCAGTTTTTTATCGTCGTCAGATAGGTCGTATCTATCGATAACATGATTGATGAAGTTAACCACCTTTCTGAACTTCTCTGTATGCGGCTTCTCACTGTATGAATCCTCCCTCAACACGTCAAGCAGCACATCTATATACTGAACAATACCTCCCCGATATCTATTCCGTAGGTTTCTGATTAACGCAATCGGTTCTCTGAGCCCCTCTTCGATTAAAAACAGCAACTCAATATCCCCCTCATCCAGCTTGTCTATCCCCTTAAGGACCTCGATAGTCCCCTTAAATTCCTCATCCTCAGTATCAGAAACCCTTCTAATTAACTCCCTGCTTACCTTCGGAAGCTTCTTGATTGACTCTACAACATGCTTGCGGATTTCTGCAGGGGATTTTTCAGACCTGATTACCCCCTCGATTTCTGCCAGGAAAGCTAGTTTATCCCTGATGGTACGTATCTCCCCCCTAGAGAGGTCTGCAATCACATCCCCTATACCCTTGACAACAGCCTTCCTTGTTTCATCAATAGTTAGTTCACCCCACAGGTAATCCCTTGAGTAATTCTGTCTCCTCTTGGGCCTTCTACCGTATGCCCTAAACGTCCTTAAGCCGTATTCATTCACATCGGGAACCAGCAGGAACTCATCCTGCAGCTTCAGGAATATTTCCGCAACAGCGTCTCTGATCAATGGATATTCTCTCTCAACGAATACTTCCCCGGTTTCATCGTATACGCCTGATGCGTGTTTTATCGTGTATTCATCAGCGATTTCCTCCGGAGTGATACCATCCTTCCGGGACTGAGATATTATCTCCCTGACATGCCCGTATATCCCATTCAGGTACTCATTATGCTCGTCCTCAAGAATTTTTTTGGTGATGTTGATGTTGTATGTCCTGCGTGGATCACTGCTCTCCTCCACCGGGATCAAGATGCTACTGACATCTATATCGCCGCTATAGCTCTTTACGATCCTGTCATAAGCCTTCCTGTTTATGTATATCCTCCCCACACATTCCTTAATTGGGACGCTACGACTTATTGGTTGTATTGCAAAGTAACTTACCCTGTGTTCAGTCAGAAGCTTTGCTATTC
>JAYEKX010000130.1:0-9707 GCA_034716875.1 Candidatus Altarchaeota archaeon
TTAATGGTTTTGAAGGTAATGAGCTGGGCAGCCTCCTTAGGTTTGATATCGTCCGTCCTCATGGAGCCGGTAGCAATGACAATGACATATGTCGAGGGAGGCGGCAAAAGAGATGAAGGAGATGAGGAATACACAAATCTTGAGAAAGAGATAGGAAAATGAGATATAGAAACCTAATCATTATATCCCTGGCATTATTGATGATAACCCCTGTAGCCTATGCAGTTCCCCCGGAGTTTAGTGAGTTTCTAAAGTCCAATGCCGATGCAGTTCTAAAACATTTTTCGGAGTTATCAAGGAGGCTGACATTCTCTGGAATGATCCTGGGCAAGATAGATGTTATTGAGGATGAGTTTCATGACAACCTTCGGGAATACCTGTTGAAAGACCCGCCACTAAAGGACCCTATGGTATCAGATATAACAAAATATTTCATTAAGGTTTTGGAGCCATTCTATGTCACAGCCATAATACTTGTGGGTATGTACCTCATGTTCTTTTCCGGCTCACCACAGGGTAGATCAAAGGCGAAGTCTATGATACTACAGTTGCTTGTTGGTATGGTTATCATCTCCCTTTCTTTACCTATCATGCAGTTACTATCTGGGGTATCTCAGGATTTAACCCGGAGCATTCTATCCCAGGGGCCTCTGGATATAGGGGTTATATACAAAAAGGCTGTGGATTATTTAAAGTATAAGACAGCGGATTTTATGTGGATTGACATATCGATAGGGATACCTTTTTTAGTATTCACGTTCATTCTGGCTATGGGCCTGTTTGTTATCTTTGTTGCTAGATACATACTCCTAATCTTCTTAATCATATTCTTCCCGTTTGCAATATTCCTTGGTTTATTCCATCTAACAAAGGATATAGGTCAGATGATCATAAAACAGCTGTTGCTCTGGATGTTCCTCCCTGTAGGGTATGCTCTGGCGTTAGTAATCATAGTGGCGGGCAGTCAAACCCTTATCGATTTAATACCTGGGATTTCTGACGTAGTAAACCTCTCGGGAACCCTTCTTTTGATAATCTCCCCCCTAATCCTTTTTGGATTAATGAACTGGTTAGCAATATTTGCGATCTCAGCTGCAATCTTTATCAGGCCTTTATCCCCCTTGATAATCCTCTTTGAGGAGCCTGAGCTGGAGTTTGGTGAATCAGAGGAGGAAGAAAAGCATGTGGCGGAACCAACGGCGGCGGTTGGTTTACATGGTTATGAGGTTGCACCTGAGGAAGGGGGGCTGTCTGAGGAGGAGGTCAAAGATATATTAACTGGTATGGTTGGTATGTGGGAGAAGATTCCTTTGGAGGAAATTCAGGGGGATAAAGCGCTTTATAATTCACTTATCTATGGTGCAAGAAAGAGGGGGATGTCTCTGGAGGAATTTGTCAGGGAGAAATATGGATTCAAGGTTGTTTTGAGGGGGGTGGATGTGGGGGCTTATATCGGGTCTACATTAGATGTCATGGTGGATATAAACGGGGAAATATCTTTGGAGGCGATTCAGAGAAATAAAGGGCTTTATAATTCACTTATCCATGGTGCAAGGGAGAGGGGGATGTCTCTGGAGGAATTTATCAGGGAGAAATACGGGTTCAGGCTTGTTTCAGGGGAGGGTTATATCAAGCCTGGGGTACCTGAGAAGGCTTTGAAGGTGAAACCCTCAAGGGGGGAGTCAATGACGAGTAAGATACCTGCACACGTTTCCAGAATAACTCCAAAGAAAACGGGTATGATTACTGTAACCCTACCTCCTAGGCGGGTATCACCTGTTCTTGTTGTAAATGTTCCTCCTGGCGGGACTGAGAGGGTGGAGATTGCCGTAAGAAACGAGGGAAGGCAATCTTTTTCCAAAGTCGTGATGTATGATGAAGACCTGCTGTCTGCGGGGATAATGATAACCTATGTCGGGAATAAATTCAGGTTAGGGGGGGGTGAAGAGAGGGTTATTTCGATAATGATCAATCCCCGGGGGGATATAACAAAGAAATTTTATAAGGGAAGTATTACAGTTAAAACAGAGGAGGGTGTCTGGAGCAGGGTTGATGTTTATGTAAATGCCCAGGCAGGGAAAAAAGATGTGTCCCGTAAGGAGTATGTTAAGAGATTCTCTCCCAGGGTGAAGAAGTGATTAGCGTATATATTTAATCCTGACTATGATTGAGATAAACGGCGTGAGGATAAACAGGGCGGCTAGTATTGTCCCAACGGGCTCTGGAAAATCAATACTCAGCAGATACATACCCGAGAGTATTCCAATGATAAGGCCAATGATTCCTCCTCCGACGACATCAGCTAATGTATGTGCGCGTATCCTGATTCTGGAGTAACCATAGATCAGGCCTACCGGTATTAATGCTAGTGAAAACACAGGCCCTATCGGGTCTATGAAATACACGAACCCTATAAGGCCGATGGAGAGCAGACTGTGGAGGGATGGAAACCCGTATCTAAAGATTGATACTCCATAGTAAGGTACCTCCCTTTCTGTCTTGAAGGCGGCTTTCAATAATGTTCCGGTGATACCGCATATAACCATGAAAATGAGTGCGGCGGAAAATACCTGCTTTATCCCTTCTATTTCATTGATGCTGTAGCCGATATATAAAACAGCCACCAAAATGTAGAATAATTCAGGGTATTTATTTATGATGTGATGCAGTAGACCATATGAGCTTGGTCTGGGGAAGAATTCCTTAAACTTGGCCGAGTATAGTCTCATGTATCTCTCCCCTTTCCTGCTGGAGTATTTACCCAGGTAGTAGGGGAAGTAAACCATATACTCGAATTTCACTTCATAGTTGGTGGTTCTGTTCAGGATCTCCTCTATTTCTTCAGGTTCATATATCTTTGGGTCTGGATCAAATCCCTCACTGGCTTTTGAAACCTCCATAAACCTCCCCAGGTTATAGGGTTGATCAAAGAGGGGGATATTGATGTGGGCCATGACCCGTTTCTTTACTGGAGGAGCAGCCCCCGGTGGGGGTATAGGTCTTGTGGTTGAAGTGGTCACAAGTTCCCCCACTTGGCTGATTATTTCTATAAATGCAGTCATGATTTCCTTTAATATGGAACCCAGGAGTCCCCCACTCTTCTTTTCATACTTACTCACCAACCCTTTTTTTTCAAGTATGGTCAGGTGTTTCCCCTCAATATGTTCATGATGCAGTTCCCCGTGTTCAACTAAATCCATGAGATGTTCCCTGGATTTCTTAGGCAGGTTAAGGATATTTTTCATGAAACCGTCTTTTTTTATAGCCCCCTCATCTATATACAGGATATCCCCACTACTAAGGTCTATGTATACAGGCCTTCTATCCTCCATGGTGTCTTCAACCCTTTTGAGAATGAAAGCCCCTACGGGGGCGTATCTGCGGTCTATCCCTGCAATAGTCTCAGGGATCATCAGCCCTAATTTACCCCAAGTTACCCCCCTTATCCTTCTCTGGAAATAATTCACGACATCCCTGTCACTCATGTCAGAAACAAATGCTCTCTCACGCTTTATCGCCTCGATCTCGGCAATAATCTCTGAGAGTTTTATTTTATCAATCAGCTTTACTGGGAGTTCTTCTGCAAACTCCTTAGTTTCCTTAAAGAAGTAGGAGGTGGTGATGAAGACAGCGGTTCTGGACTTTCCCTGTAGCATATCCTCATAGAGATCTTCCACATCAAACCTTTCAACCCCTTCGATATCGGTACTAATCCTTATCAAAGATGTTACCTTCTCCTCTAGTTTATCTGAGCATATCGCTAATAAGTCACCTTTTTTCCCCTCGATTTCCTCGATTGATTTTAATTCCAGATCGAATTCACTCAGCACCCTTGATATAATCTCTCTAAGTCTCTTTGATTCTATACCCAGCTCTTCCTCCTCCATTCCCTCCCAAAATCTTTCGAAATAATCCATGTCTTCGAGACGATAAAATAGGAAAAATTGCTTTCCTATTTTTGCTTGCAAAGATAGAAAAAAGGCTTCGCCTTTTTGCTTGCAAAGATTCTAAAGGAATCTTTTCAATTCTCTTGAAGAGAATCTTTCCAATAGGAAAGCATACAAAAAAATTTTTGTTTCTAAAACAAAATTTTTGTGCCCAATCAGCGATTTTATCGCTGATTCGGGTCTTAGAGACCCAGAGTCTCTTTGAGAGACTACCCAGAGTCTCTTTGAGAGACGATGGGTCGATAGATTGCTTATAGCAATCTCTCGATGGGTCGATAGATTGCTCAAAGCAATCTCTCGATAAAATTTTGATGATACTTTCCTATCCGATAAAAGAATTATTTAAACTATATGTCAAGAAAGCTATTTATACGGTTCGTAAACCTTATCTTCTGGCGGTGTGGGATATCAGGTAGGTATTGAATTTGTAGGCATATTGAAGCAATTCCTTCTCAGTCACATCCTTTTTATTAGGGATTATTTTCACGATGATCTCCTTCTCCGGGTCCCCGTCCACAACTATTTCTGCCACCTCCAGGAATTCATCTGCGGAATTCATGATGGTGTGGATCTTATAAAGCCTTGGATTCACCCTTATGCTGACAAATCTTTTCTCAGGATCAACATAAATATTATCTGTATCTATTTTATCGCCCATCTTAGAATAATTATGGATTCAGTTAAAATTAACTGATGCCCACCCTCCTCTTTATCTCCCTGATCCTCTTCTTGTATTCATCAAGTTCCTCCTTGGTTTCTTTCTTCTCTGTTTTCGCCTCCCCCACCCTCTCTGGCTTCACCTCTATAGCATCCTTTTTTTCAGTCAGTTTATCCTCTATCCCTTTCAGTCTATCATCATATTTACTGAGGGTGTCCGTATATTTCTGAATTAAATCCGGGGGTATATCAATCTCGGGTGCGGATGATAAAGCACCGGTTCTCTTGGTTATGCTCTCCGCAATTCTGGATAGCTCTAAAGGCAATACTATCTTTGTGGCTTTTCCACTGGCCATCTTATCCAATGCCTCAAGGTATAAATAGGTAATTGCCGGGTCAGTGAGCTTGGAGCCTGCCTCTCTAATAGCATCCAACTCAATCTTTGTGGCATCCGCTTTTTCATGTGCGGCCAGCTTTAGTTGTTCAGCAGCAGCTCTTTTATGCATAGCAAACTGGACCTCATCAGGGAATCTAATGAACCCCAGCTTAATCTTCGGCACAACCACACCCCACTCCTTACCTGGTGACGTGGATATGTGTTCAATACTATGCACCAGCATATGGCTTATGTTATCCATATGCGCTACTATATAATCTGAGGTGGAATCACCCCCGGTATGTGTCAAAGCCGAGTTTACATAAGCAAGAACCGTCTTTTCGTAATCGTCTACATTCAATATCGCATCCTTGGGGTTGGACACGTACATGAATACCTCCGGCGCGACCAGGAACCTTATCTTATCTTTCGTGACTATCTCCTGAGGATCGATGTTATAAACCTTTAATCTCAAATCAACCCTCCGAAATCCCTCTACTAGTGGTGGAATGAATTCCCAGCCAGGACCCGCTACCCTATGGAATTTACCCATCCGGAATACCACCGCCCTATCATACTCAGTGAGTCTCAGAATCGACAGCCTTCCCGTCAGGATAGTTAGTACAACAAGGATTGAATATTTAAGATTAATTTCAACGGCAGTACCTATTGTAAGGTCTTTGTCAACAAACAGTATGGTCAGGATAAACGCAATAACAAGGAGGACAAATATCACACCCCGCCATCTCTCTATGATGTTTATATCTACCTCTCTTAACCCCCCCTCCGCAGCGTGGGTTTTCTCTTCAGTAGTTCCTTCACCTAACGGTATTTCGGCCATAATTCACTACTCACCTGCTTCGAAATAGGATTTAATTTTGGTTGGAACCTGTGTCCTAATCAGGATTTCACCAAAGCTTTCATACTTCCTTAAATCCGGGTCTTTAACTACATAGAAGTAATCATTATATTTCTTTAATATCGGCAGTTTCTCCTCCATATTTTCTATGTTTGCTTTCAGACTCAAGTCAGCGATTACCTCTACACCAATCAATTTCCCATCATTTGTTTCAAATGTCACATCCGGTAGTTTAGTGTGATGAATTAATACCTTGCCTGTATGTTTCTTTATTTCCTCTGATATTAAATGCTGTAAGATAAAATGTTCGTCGGTATTCTCTGTCTCATTATTTATAATATATAGTTCACTCTTGCCCTCTAGTGAGGTAACCCTGACTTCAGTGAATCCTATATCCACCAGGGAGTCTATCTGTTCATTGGTTAATTTAATCTTATTCTGAACAACGTCGGTAATATCCAGCTCAGGTTTCATCTCCCTGTCCACTTCCGCCCCCCCCTCCTTCCTTATCATCTCCAGGAGTTCATCTGGTTTAGTGGTTATAATCCTGTGCTCCTCCGGGGATGCCTGGATGTGAATAGGAACCCTGAGGTTTTCTGCAGTCAATAATGCAGTACCTACGCCGGCAATCCGTAGGAATCTGGTTTCGGCTTCATTAAGCTTGAATTTCTCACTAATAGCGTCGACTACTGTGGTATCCTGCTTAAGTAATAGTTTAGTTGCGGTATTGGTCATCACCGCTCTTCCCGCCCTTGAGGTGAGAACATCCTCCACATCCTGGGTTATCATAATCAATGATAGATTGAATTTTCTACAGGTCTTCACCAGCCTTAGGATATACTCTCCTTCATCTCCTGCAGAGAAAACACTCCACGCCTCATCAATAACCAGGGTTTTCCTCCTTCTGCTTCTTTTCATCTGGGTATAGACATACTCCAGGATTAGGAACATGATGGTTCCCTTACCCACCTCAGGTATATCCCTTATATCGAATGATATCACCCTATTATCCAGCTCTAGCTTAGTTTCCTGGTTCAAAAATTTCAGCGGCCCAAATACGTACGTCTTTAATCTATTCACGATGGACATGGCTGGTTTATAGATGATCTCTTTCTCTGATCTGGTGAGGGGGAGGACATGGTCATAGAGATTCTCTAATTTGGGGGGTTTCTTTGACCAGGTCTTGGGGTCCTTTGTAATCCCTGCATCTTCATAGGTGCTGTCAATGGCGTCATCAAGTATGGCTCTTTGTCCCTCATTCAGCTCTCCGAGAAGAACCCTGAAGAACGCTAAAAGAGAAAGCTTCTTTTCATCCAGGGGCTGACCCATGAGATCGAATGGATTAATTATGTTGTCTGAATCAGGGGCAATCCTAATGGTTTTCCCCCTAAATGTCGTAACCAGGTCAGTGTATTCAGCCTGCGGATCAATAATGTTTATATCAACACCCTCCATGAATTCCCTCATCAATAGCAGTTTTATAGTGTAACTCTTACCCCCCCCGGATGTTCCCAGGACCAGGATGTTGGGGTTGCTTAACTCAAACGGATCAATTATGATTGGGATATTATTTATCTGATTAAACCCTATCAGTATCCCTGTGGCGTGATGCTCCAGGGAGGTGATAGCAAAGGGGAAGCATGCTGATACGGCAGATGATGTGATCTCTCTCGTTATATGAAGCATGTCACTCTGAACAGGCAGTACCGATTTAAGTGCTTTATCCATCTGAAAGGAGGGAACCTTTGGGGTGACCATGATTGAACTCATCTTGGCTTTTATCATAGTCGTCACTTTCTCCAGGATTTTTTTATCATGGGCTTTAGCATCTAAGTAAAGGCTCATGGTAAACATTTTTTCCGTACCATTCTGTATCGCCTCCAGCAAAGCCTTGGTGTCCTCATGCTTCTGTATTAATGACTGGGGGATTATCTTTCCTTCAGCCTTTAATCCATAGAGGTCGGTTTTCTGCTTCTTTATCTCTGTCTCCAGCAATTTAACGGTGGATTCAATGGAGTAGGGGGATATATGAATACTTAAGTCGAAATCCAGGTTCATTTCTATAAGCCGGGTCAACCATCCCGCTTCCACCAGTCTGGGGTAATTTATGGCCGATATTATCCGGTGAAATTTCTCTATCTGGATATCATCCGCATGTTTTATTATGGTTGAAGGGGATGTCAGATATCCTATAAGCTTGTCTTCATATTCCTCATACGCCTCTCCTTTCTCATCCGCTGCCCCTTCCTTTTTCTTAAATATCGGCAGTATATCTCCAAGCTTCATTTACAGTTCCTCATCCGTATAATACACTTTTTTAGGTGCTTCATGCCACATTCTTTTATACATAGTGATGGGTGAAACAAATTCCTCATCCAGTCTGAATGAGTCTGTGAAATAGGATGCATAAAGGCTAAGTAATTGTCTGTTACCCAGTCTTTCTGCAATAATCCCTGAAAGACCCAGGGTTTCAGTAACCGCCTTACATCTATCCTCCAGAGTCATGATGGTTTTTGTCTCATCAGCGTATCTTTTGGCTGGAACTACTATGTAGAATAGCCTGTCATTGATTTCATTAGTCTTTATGTAGTCATACATGTACTCTGAGAAATGTTCATAGTAGGCTAGAGCCATTTTATCATCTCTTTGCACAATCCTTCTCTTTAATGCCCCGAGGTAATCGCTTAAATCAAGGTTGATGGATCTCATCACAATCTGTATCGGGAAACTCAGTGAATTCACAAACTCAAGGAATCCGTAGATTACGGTGTCCTGGTCTTCTCTACTCAGCACCCCGAAGTTGATTGGTTTTATCTTTACCACCCCCAGCACTCGATTATCCTTTAGAAATACTGCATCCGCCCTGATTGACCTGATCTCCATCAGTTTCCTTGCGGCAGGCGAGATCCATGAAGACTCTTTACGTCCCTTTATGTAATATAAGTAGTTTATGAGGTATGTATCGAGATTAAACATTATGAAGCCTATAGCCAGGACAGTTACTATGAAAGCAGGTATGATGTATACTTCTATAGTAAGACCTGCGAGAAATATGAGGTAGATGAGTAATATGGCTGCTATTAAGGCGTATATGGATTGTTTCACGGTTAATGGTCCGAATAACCGTTCCTCATATCTTATGTCGGTGGGGATCTTGTAAGCCATTTCATACTGTTTATCTGTTACATCATTTATATAAACTTCTATAAATATCTGTTTTTTTACTGTAGGATAAAGTATAACTTTATCAGAAAAAATCCTGTGGATTTTTTTCTGAGAAAAAATCCTAAATGGATCAAGAGATTGCTCTGAGCAATCTATTGGCCCATGCCTCTCTGAGAGGCATCGGGTTTTGCTCATCCTACGGCACAAAACCCGAATCAGCGACGAAGTCGCTGATTGGGCACAAAAAATCGCATTGCGATTTTTTCTTGTTTTGTTTTGCAAAATTTTCTTGTCGTATAGGAAAGTATATGAACTACAAAAAATTCCTTTGAGGAATTTCTGTACACAAATTTTTCAAAAAATTTGTTGTACCTAAAATAGTTTCTTTTGAGGATGAGAAAGACGCCAAAGGCGTCTTTACTCAGACAGGACGCGTTGCGTCCTGCTGATGTGGCCGACTTTCAGTTGGACAGCACAGAATTCCCATGGAATTCTGGTTCCCAAAAGACTAAAGGTCTTTTGAGGACGCACCAGACCATGGGTCTATCGTGTGTAAATACTTTTCTTTTCTAAAGAAAAAGGGTTTGCTTTTTAGCAGGGTTATATGCCGAGAGAATTCAGTCCGAGAGTGGGTTAGCCGGTATACTCGCAGACGTTATCGCAGTTATTAAGCCAGTCAGTTAAATCGATGTCTGCCATGATT
>JAYEKX010000131.1:0-9556 GCA_034716875.1 Candidatus Altarchaeota archaeon
AGATATCTGAACACCTTGTTGAATGGCTTAAAAAAGATGCCGTTGATGTTGATAACCTAGTTAAGAAAATAGGCAACCCAGGGATTAAAGTCACTGAATTAGAGTATAATGAGGATATTCTTGTTCTTGATATAGGTTTATTCAGTCATTCACTTACCTTCGACCAGATTTATAAAGGCGTTGATGTGTATAAGGGACTAGCGAACGCTATAAAGGATTTAAATGAAACCCTGAAAGACATGAGGAAGGGAGAGTGACTTTTTTTCAGATCTCTTAATCCTCTTCCCCAGTTAAGCTGTAGGTGCAGTTGCCATCGTCGTAGTACTTGCATTTAGGGCAGCAAGCACTCCGATCACCACATTTCTTGTACCTAGGGCAGTCTACACAACACATATTATTATTTCTTTATGAAAAAGGGATATATAAATGACTCCCCAATTAATACCACCCATACATCTTTTTCTTTTCTTTTGGCTTGGAGTCGCCCCAGTCCACCACCTCCAGGCCCTTCATCAACACGTCCGGGTTTTTCCTGTCACGGGATTTTTTAATCACCTCAAGGGGGTATTCCATCACCCTCTTCACAAACCCCGCATCCATCCCCAAGGTGAGGCCTACCGCCATCAACTCCCGGGGAGACCTTAAAGCTGACTTACCCACTGCACCGGAAGATATGATCAAAGGAACCCCATACTTCCTCGCAAGCATCACATTCTGCCGCATCCTACCCATAACCTGGCTCCTCACCACCCCATAGGTACATAGGATCTCCGAGAAATTAAGTTCCAACGCAATATATCTCTCAGCCATAAACCGGGCAGACACATGGTTAAGGCCGGAACTCCTCTGGCTTGTGTAATCCTTTTGCACCCCCTTCTCAGGGTGACATAATACATCCACCTCCCAACACTCTGATGCCACCCTGTTAACATCTTCATCACCACCGTCAGCCAGGATGAGGTCTGCATACTCTAAAGCGGCCCGGGATTTTTTCTGAATCTCTCCAGGAATTTTTGTGGAAATTCTGGCGCCCAATAGGATGTCGATCACTGATTTCTTTTTCACACCCGCAATCTCTTCAGAAAACGACTTGAAACCGGAATCAAAATCCTTAACCAAACAGATTCCATCCCACTCCAGACGCCCGGCAAGCTCAATCTTTCCCTCAAAACCCCTTGCATCAACATTAAGGTCATAACACTTATGTTTCATCATTTCAAAGATATAATATTTTTTATTAAATAATACGGCATCCTAATCAAAAACCAGTTCCTGAATTCTTTATAACCCATATTTCCCGCTGGAACCTCCAACCATTTATCCATAACCGGCTTATTAACCGCAAACAGCTTAAGGAATACGTTAGTATATCTATGTACTAACAGTGAAAATTATAACGCGTATCTTAAATTTTCACCAAAAGCATCATAACAATATTAGGTATATCTAGCTAAAAACTTTTTTGAGAAATCATCTTTTCCATGCGACTCTGATTTTATTCGAGCAGGTCTCTCGTTCATAACCACCCTCAGGAATCAGGTGCGTATGAAATTCTACATCAGTATCAAAATTCAGGTTCTTCAGGAAATTAATAAAAACCTTTTTCGGTTCCTTAAACCCTTAATTCAGCGCCTGCATCAATAGCCTTCTCTGCCAAATACATGTCAAATTTATCCCTGGATGTAAAAATTGCCAACTTGTATGGTTTCCTGGCTTCAATCACATACTTACCATAATGAAATCGTATACCATAGCACTCTTTCTCTATTAATTCATCCCTGATTTTGAAATCCAAAAGAGATAACGCCTTTGTTGAAACCGCACCGCCACAGGGCTTATACCTAGGCAATCTTTCCTTTTCCAGAATCAATGTGTTAAAGCCCTTTAATGCACACCCTCTCCCGGCAGTTGCGCCAGCAGGTCCCGCACCAACAACAACCACATCATATTTCACTTTCACCCGATCCCAGCTCCCGCCCCCACTTCTTTTTCAGGTATTAGAAGCACCGGTTTTCCACCCTCATCCGCAGCCAAAAGCATTCCCTCCGATTTCTGACCCCGAATCTCCACCTGCTTCAGATTAGCTACAACCACAATCTCCTTACCGATTAAATCCTCTTTATCATAGGCTTCTCTGATACCGGCAACAAGTTGCCTCTCCCCCAATGAACCGAGGTCAACATCCAGTAGATAGAGTCTATCAGCCTCAGGATGATCCCTGACCTTAGTTATCCTACCAACCCTTAAATCCAGTTTCCTGAATTCATCAAATTCCATATACGTCATTTTATCCCCCTCATCTCTTTTAAACCTCAGAAACTTATCCTCAAAATCCTTGATTACACTATCATCGATCTTTTTGAATAAAGGCTTCACCCCCCCAATTCTATGTCCCTCTTCAACCCCAAGCTCGGATGCATTACCCCAATCCTGCTCATGAACCGACCCCTCTAAACCGAGAATCCCCCAGATTTTTTCTGCAGTAAACGGCAGGAAAGGAGCGGACAATATTGCAAGGGTCCTGGATAAGTTGGCACATAGATACAAGGTGTTGTTGTTCTCGTTTTTCCAAGGCTCCTTCTTCTGGAAGTATTCATTCCCGTGATGAGCGATACTCATCAACCCCCTTAACGCCTCCAGAAACCTGAATTTCTCTATGTTCCCCCCCACGTGACCGGGAGCCTCCCTTATGAACCCCAGCATCTCCTCATCCAGTTCATCAAACTCATTTACCCGGGGGATGACTGAACCATTCTTCTCGATGAATGTCATTGATCTATGGATGAAATTCCCTAACGCAGCTATTAATTCATTATTCACCCTGTGCTGAAACTCCTTCAGGGAGAAATCAGAGTCGTGTTTCGCCGGATTTATGGAGAGCAGGTAATAGCGGACTGCATCAGGGTCAAACACCCCAAGGAGGTCGTGTAGCCAGAGAACCCATCCCTTACTGGTGCTCATCTTTTGCCCCTCAAGTGTAAGGTACTCGTTGCTGGAGATCTGCCAAGGCAGGTTAAAGCCGGACTTAGCCATAAGCATGGCCGGCCAGATTATGGCATGAAACGGGATATTATCCTTCCCGATGAAATGCACTACCCGGGATTTATTACACCAGTATTTCCTCCACTCATCTCCCTTATTAACCCCCTGAGCCCATTCCTTTGTTGCTGAGATATATCCGATGGGGGCATCAAACCATACATAAAGAACCTTACCTTCAGCCCCCTCTAAGGGGACTGGAATCCCCCAGTCAAGGTCTCTTGTTATGGCCCTATCCTCCAAACCCTCCCTAAGCCACCCTAAACTGAAGTTGCGGGCATTATCCGGCCAGTGTTTTTGCCTGGTAATCCATTCACTGAGTTTCTCAGAGAAATCACTTAGTTTAAAGAACCAGTGCTCCGTCTCCTTCATCCCGGGGGTTTCTTTGCAGATGGCACAGTAGGGATCCTCTAGCTCATGAGGCTCAAGCTGTTTACCGCAGGCCTCACATTGATCCCCCCGTTCATCCCTACTTCCACAGTGAGGACATGTACCCTTAACATAACGATCCGGCAGAAACCTCCCGCAGTTAGGGCAATAAGGTCTCTTGGCAGTCTTTTTATAGATAAATCCCTTCCTTAGAATATCCAGAAAGAATTCCTGGGACAATTCATAGTGTATCTCCCTGGAGGTTCTGGAGAAATTATCGAAGCTGATTCCTAAATCAGAAAACGCCTTCTTTATAGCCACATAGTAGTTATCCACAACATCCTGGGGTGAGATACCCTCCTTGTTAGCTGTCACAGTTATCGGGGTTCCGTGCTCATCTGTTCCAGAGATGAAGAGGACATCATTCCCCTTAAGCCTATGGTATCTAACGTAAACATCCGCAGGTATATAAGCCCCGATAGCATGTCCAACATGCAGTGGACCATTAGCGTAAGGCAACGCCGAAGTCACAAGAATCCTTTCCTTTGCCATATATATTTATTTGATTCAGAAATAGATAAACAACCTCATTTCCCCTCTCTAGCATCCCTGAGCTTTTTCCTGAATCTCTTAATCCTCCCCTCCACAATCTCAATATCCCTCTCGATGTTATCAATCATCGTGTACTCTACCTCCCTTAGATCATCAATCACCCTGTGCTCCACTTTCTCAAGGTCATCAATCAGCTTGTGCTCTACCTCAACCGCCTCATGCTCCAGAATTAATGCCTCAGTCTTGGCGCTATGGATTAGATAACCGATTAATGCCAGAACAGGGAATATCTCCAGCCTGCCGGCAATCATCTGGAATATCAAAAAGATTCTCACTATCAAGGGTTGTGAATTAATATCCAGGTTGGTTATGCTGCTGTTTCCCTGAGCGGATGCTGAAAGCATTAATGCATCAACAAACTTAACACTCCCCCCTCCAGAACCTACGCCAGACACCAACAGGATTAACATCCCCATAACCATCAGGATGACGTAGATGAAGAAGAACAGGGAGATGGTCCGGAGTTCTTTATCGGCGAACACCCGTTTACCTAGTTTAAGTGGGATTACTGCCGTGTCAGGTAGGGAAGACTTGGTAATCAACCACTGGATAGCCTTCATAAGCACTGCAAACCGAACCAGCTTCAGACCCCCGCAGGTGGAACCCGCCCCCGCCCCCACTATTGTTAATGTGATGAGTATGAATTTCCCAACATCCCCTGAATACAGATTAACGCCTATATCGCCGGTTGTGGTTACGGTTGAAACTACTGCAGGGAGTATATACTGTATAGGGTATTTATAGAGTTCATCCCAGAGTAAGGTAACAAAGAGCAGAAACGAGATAGCTATTACCACGCAAAGGGTTCTGATTTCCATATTCCTGAAGAATTTCCCCCAGCTGCCGCTGAATAGCGTATAATGCATGGTGAAGGGTATTGCACCAATAAGCATGTACAGGGTGAGGACTGACATACTGAGAAAGTCTGCATTAAATCCCTGATCCAAAAATATGAAGCCGCCGGTAGATATTGTGCTCATAATAGCGGTTATGGAATGGAATAGGTCTTCACTGAGAAGCCATAGTAGGACTACACCAATAAAGGTATAGAATAGATAGACCCTGAGTATAATCTTTGCAGTATGCTCCACACTCGGCGTTATCTTTCTTGCACCGACCTCCATCTTATAGAGGTATACCGTTGAAATCCCGCCCTTCGCCAGTATAGACAGGAAGAGGACTATTACACCTAAGCCGCCAACCCACTCAGTCAAGGCCCTCCTGAATATGATGCTGTGTGAATAACAGCCGGAGTCGGGATTTAATTCATCACCCAGTATACTGAATCCTGTTGTCGTGTAACCGGAGACACTTTCAAAATACCCATTCACCAGATTATTCAGGAGATCGCCTTTAAGGATCATGAAGAAGGGTATTGCTCCGAAGAATGATGTAATCAACAAGGCTAAGGCCACTAACAGCATAGCATCCCCGAAATCCAGTTCATGACGCGGTGACTTGATGAAGAACAAACCACATAAACATGAGAGCACGGCAGTTAATACATGCGGAATCACCGGCTCACCGTAATGATAAGCAACGATAGCAGGGAGGAGAGACAGTAAACCGGATATCAAGAGAAAGATTCCCAGATACCGTTCAATATGCCGTATATCCATAAAAAATAATTTGTTTATGTTAGTATAAATAGATAATAGATGAAAACTCTTAATGAATTCAACCCAACTTCTCCATCAGTAACTTAATCACCACCTTAGAGTCTGCCCTGCCCTTCATCTCCTGCATTACCTTACCCATCAGGTAGTTTAATGCCTCCTTTCTCCCGGACCCGTAATCCTGAATCGCTTCAGGATTTTCGGATACTACAGCATCAACAACCCCTGATAATTCATTCACCCCGCTCACCTTACCAAGAGCCTCCTTCTCCACAATATCGAGTGGGGATTCCCCGCTGTCGATAATCCTCTCCAAAAGCTTCTTCCCGGTATTCTCCGTGATTACCCTGTCTTTTATTAATCTGAAGAGTTCAATCAAAATCCCGGAATTTAATTCAGATTCACATAAATCCACCCCCCGGTAATTCAACTGCCTCAATACCTCCCTACAGATCCAGTCCGCAGCAACCCCCGGATCAGTGCTGGAGGCTACCTCCTCAAATAAATCCGCAAGCTCCTTATCCCTCACCAGAATCTGCGCATATCTCTCAGGAATCATGTATCCCTCAATCAACCTCCTCCTCCTGCTTAAAGGCGTTTCCGGCAACACTACTCCCTCGATAAAGGATTCACTGAACATCAACGGCGGAATATCCGGGTCAGGAATATACCTGTAGTCATCGGCAGACTCCTTAATCCTTAAAGCCGTGGTGATCATAGACTTCTCATTGAAACCACGGGTCTCCTGCCTTACGACGCCGCCCCTCTTCCGCAGATTAACCTGCCTCATAATCTCGTATTTAATAGCCTTATAAGCCCCCTTAACGGAATTAATGTTTTTAATCTCAACCCTCAAGCCCCCCTCAATAGAGATGTTCACGTCCGCCCTCAATACACCGCCGACATCGATAATCCGTTCAGTGTATTTAAGCAGATTCATCAACTCCCTGAGGAAGTTTCTTGCATCCTCCGGAGACTTCATATCCGGGGCAGTCACTATCTCAACGAGAGGAACCCCGGATCTATTGTAGTCAACCCTCCCGGTGGATAGATCATACCTCCCGGGGTCCTCCTCCAGATGAACCTCCCATATCCCGACCCCGGCGAATTCACCGTCTGTTCCAACAGGCTCAGAGGTTCGTTGGTAGCCACTTGGTAAGTCAGGGTAATCATAATGCTTCCTCTTCACAAAAACACCCTCCTTAATGGTTTTACATTCTAGAAGCCGGGCTATCATGACAGCCGACTCCAAGGCAGATTCATTAATCGGGTAAGGCTTCGCCCCCGGCATTCCAGTGCACACGGGACATATATTTATGTTAGGCTCCTCCACCTCATAATAATTAGTGGGACAACTGCAGAACAGCTTCTGCCGGGTATTTAAGGGAACATGAATCTCCAAACCGATTTTAACCCTAGGTTTCTCATCCAGTTCTTGCATTTTATATTACTTATATAAGTCCTATAAAAACTTAGAATCACAGGAATAAATGAAAAAGATGAAAATCATCTTTGAGTTATCCGGAGAACATCCGGAGTTGCCGAGAGCGGAAGTATTCGCGGTCCTGGAGGGGGAAGGTATTTCCTTTGAAGGAGCCTACTCCCGCGAGAGATTCCTGGTTATGGACCTGGATACGGAAGATATAGGGTTTATAAACAGGCTGGCGATGACTAAAAAGGCGGCCAGACTAGTTGCACTCACAGGTAATATCCGTAAAGCGGGTTTAGAGATAGCGAAAGAGATTCCCAGAGAAAAAACCATCGCAGTCAGATCAAAATCCCATACACTGGAGGAGGAACTCGGCGCTGAACTCTTCGTTCTCGGATACCACGCTGATTTAGAGAAGCCGGATGTGAAAATCCTTTGCTTCGACATCGACAGTAAATACCTATGTGGGGTTGATATACCGATGAAGAGAGACTTCAACCAGAGGAGACCTCAGTTCAGACCCTTCTTCCACCCCACATCCATGCACCCTAAACTGGCGAGGGTGCTTGTTAACCTCGCCAGGGTTAAAGAAGGTGATGTGCTTTTGGACCCGTTCTGCGGAACCGGCGGCATACTGATTGAAGCAGGATTAATAGGCCTGGAGATTAAGGGCTCAGACATCGACGAAAAGATGGTAAAAGGATGCGAAAAAAACCTGGAATCACTTAACCTGAAGGGGGAACTGAATAAAGCGGATGCATTAAGACTCGATTCCGGGGAGGTGGATGCAATCGTTACAGACCCTCCATACGCCAGATCATCTTATGTAACAGAAAAGAACCTAGAGGATTTCTATAAAAAATTTTTATCAAATGCATTCAATATATTAAGACATAGGGGCTACCTGGTTCTGGTGGTTCCCAAAAAGTATCCACTGGACATCGGGAAATTCAGCCTCATTGAGGAGTTTGACTTCAGGGTCCATAAAAGCCTTACCAGGAAGATTTTTGTTACAAGAAAATTTTGCTAATGGCAAAATTTTGTGTCACATAGGAAAAATTGCTTTGCAATTGGAAAAATCCCAAAGGGATTTTTGCAAGCAAAGAGCCGAAAGCTCTTTCCTATTTTTGCTTGCAAAGATTCTCTTAGAGAGAATCTTTCCAATAGGAAAGTTATACAAGAAAAATCGTTTTTTAAAACGATTTTTGTGCAACAAATTTCCCGAAAATTTGTGCACACAAAATCCTTTGAGGATTTTCTTGTGTCATAAAAATCTGTCCAACAGATTTTTGATGATACTTTCCTATACGATGAAAAAACCTTAGTATATATTCATTATATTCTTAATTTAATTAAGAGGGTAAAAACAATGAAAGGTGCAGAAGCAATCGTAAAATCTCTGGAGGAGGAGGGAGTTAAGCACATATTCGGGATACTCGGCGGATCGATTATGGAAGTCTACGACGTGTTCTATAAAACCGAAAGCATCAGACATATATTGATGAGGCACGAGCAATGCGCGGCTCATGCAGCAGAAGGCTATGCAAGGGTGAGCGGGAAAGTGGGCGTATGTATGGCAACCTCCGGTCCGGGAGCCACAAACCTTGTTACAGGAATCGCTGACGCCCACCTGGATTCCACCCCACTGGTGGCATTCACCGGGCAGGTTCCTGTTTCCATGATAGGGAACGACGCCTTTCAGGAGGCTGATATCATTGGGATAACCATGCCAATCACGAAACATAATTTCCAGATCACTGATCAGGATGATATACCCGGCACCATAAAAGCCGCTTTCAAGATTGCATCAACAAGGAAACCCGGCCCGGTCTTAATTGACCTACCCAAGGATATTCAACAGAATAAATTAACCAAAAAATTCAGATACCCCGAGGATGTGGAACTCCCCGGCTATAAGGTGGTGAAAAGCGGAGGCCATCCACGTCAGTTAAAGGAGGTGGCCAAAGCGCTTATGAATTCAGAAAGACCGGTTATTCTTGCAGGTGGAGGTGTCATACTGGCTGATGCAGGCAGGGAGATTACGATACTTGCGGAATCCCTCGGGATCCCGGTTGCAACCTCCTTGATGGGCAAAGGATGTTTCCCGGAAAACCACCCCCTCTCGCTTGGTATGGTAGGGATGCATGGTAGAAAGATTGCGAATTTAATGATCACCGAGTGTGACACATTATTTGCAGTCGGCCTGAGATTCTCTGACCGGGTAACATCCGATGTAGGATGTTTCGCACCAGATGCAAAAATAATTCATGCCGACATCGACCCTTCAGAGATCGGAAAGAACGTGGATGTTGACATACCCATCGTCGGTGACGCTAAACTAGTTCTTCATCAGTTGAACAAGAGTATAGATAGATTAAAGGCCAAAAAAAAGACGGAGTGGGATAAGAAGTTGAGGCTGTATAAGAAGGAATTCGCCCCGGAATATGATTACGATACTACCCCGGTTAAGCAGCAGAGGGTTATGAAGGAG
>JAYEKX010000132.1:0-9534 GCA_034716875.1 Candidatus Altarchaeota archaeon
TATGAGATAAGCTATCAGTCTCGGGGCGTAACCAAGGGCCTGCATCCGCTCGAAAACCGTCAGCCTCACCGGGTACTGGGGAATCAGGTAAAATGCGAGGCATGTTACGATCATTCCAAAGAGGAGTATGTGGAGGGCGTTTACTCCAACGAACAGACTCAATATCGCCGCCAGAAACGTTAGGGTGAATAGTATTAAGCCGATGAACCAGCTGAAGACAATGATTTCCCGGGGCATTAAGCCGATGTGGGTGAATTCCAGCGAGTCCTCGAGTTCCTTATCCCACTCGAGGTTCACCCCGTTGAATAATCCGCTGAAATTCCTGTTTATGAAGATGCAGCTATCCTTATACACTGTTTTTAGCATTTTTAAATATACAATCAATCATTATTTGTACATATCATAAATCATATTTATCTTGATTTATATATATAGAAACAATATTTAAATACTGAAAACAAAAGATATAAATACCATATACGTACCTGAAAGTGTACGTAACTAAAAATGGATATGAAAAACAAGAAAAAAGGAAACAAAAACGGAAGGAGACTGCCCCCAATACTCAGGGATAACAAGGGTATTGAAAACAGGGTTTGGGTATACGTCGTGGCTGCAGTGGTTTTGATAGTGGTTATGAGTATGGCTCTGCAGATAGCTAACTCAGGGAGTCGTTTTGGTAAGATAGGTTCGGCAAGCGCCGCGAGTACGATGAAGAACTATATCAAAGATGATGATGAACTAAATGATGCAGAAACAAAACTTGATGAGATAATCTCTAAAGCAAGTGAGTAAAACTACGACAACAAAGGTTGGATAGATAAAACTAACGGTGGGTTTCCCTCCCACCGCCCCCTCTCCTTCCACATTATTTTTTTTTCTTCTTTTTAATTCATCCAATAAAATGAATTCCTTGTTTAAATCAAATAAAGGGGTTGAGACCGCACCCTTCTTTCTCGTTTTCTCGGCAGTTATTTTGGTTCTCACCGCCGCCATAGTATTCCCTGCGATGACCAACTGGCAGGTGATTATGAACGAGGGAAGAGCGGTAAAAGAAACAATGAAACTACGAAATGCCGTAAACGAGATACACGCCATGTGCGACATCGGCTCCGTGGAACTAGTCACCCTATCCCTGCCGCCCGGTTACACAATAAACGTTAACCATGACTCACTTACACTGAAAGATGAGGACTATGGAGACGTAGCTAAATTTGTTTTAGACGCCAGGGTTCGCGGGGTCAAAACCATTGAGGGAAACGCCGGAATCACAATAGCCTTCTGGGATGAAAAATCACCCGTCTCCGCGAAAGGGAAAAACATCCTGGAGGTTTACTAAATAAAACAAAAAAAAAAGATGAGGATCGATAACAGGGGACAGATGGGACCCCTCGGCGAGGATATGGCCTACATGATAATCGTAGTCCTGGCGATAGCCGCCATAGTCATAGTGGTTGTCAATGCCTTCGTTGATCATGAAATCAAGTACGCTAAACTGGATGCATACCGTTCAGCATTAATAACCGCAGACAAAGTCTCCACAGACCTGTCCTGGAAAAGCCAGGATGATGTGGCGAGAAGCAGGATACTGGATGCAGAGGAACTAGATAAAAAACCGAAAGGCGGCTCATGTAAGGACTTATGTGAAAACTGTGCAGGCATATGCATCATCGATGAAAAAGAAGAATCAACGAAAATAATGTGGTTCTGCGGCGACCCCGCGTGCAATAAAGACTCACCCGTTGAAACCGACCTGGTGTCAGCTGCAATCAAACTACCCGTCTCCATCCGGATGAACCCCCAAGAATTCCATCCGGGAATATTGGAAGTAACAGTTTAATAAAGGAAGATAGACAGGAGGGATGAATTAAGGAGGGATGGGTTTTCCTGCTACGACTTATCAGAGACTTCGAAACTGAATTAAATAATAGAAGGGGTTGGAGAGGAAAGAAGCTACTTACTCCATTTAATCATCAGATAGATTGAGACTTTCTCGTATTTATTGTCTTTAGGGTATACTAGTTCCACACACGCTGAATTAATATCATAGCTTTTTTCACGTTCCTTCTCACACCCACTGATGGAGTCCCCAGTTCCTTTACCGTGTATACATAATTTTGTTTCCTTTGTTTCCCCGTAAAGGAACCATTCTATTTCGCTGTCTACGTTGGATCCCTTGTTCTTCAGGTATTCATGTATCTTTGACTTATTTAGGCTCTCTATTACAAATTTTTCCTTAACTTTCTGGGGGTTGGCGAAATACATTCCTATCACGTCTGAGATGCTTTTCCCTCTGTATTTGTCGTTGTCTGCATCCAGTGTGGTGTAGAGCATGCTGATGAGGAGTGAGTTGGTGAAGTCTTGCCTGCTTCTCTTCATCTGTGTGCTTGCGGCTTTACCGTTCATGCTGAAGGTCCATATGATTGTGGTGAAGATTGTAATACACATGAAGATTATCACTATGTCAAACCATGCTGATTGGCCTTTGTTGTTCAGTGATTTAATTTTCATCCTGATTCTTATATAAATTATTCCAATATATATACTAATATGGTATTTCGTTTAATAAATACTATATAATATAGAATATAATACTTGATTGAAAAATGAAACGAAATCTGGATTCAAAAGGGTTTGCAGTCTCACCCTTCGTCATCATCGCATTAATCCTTCTGGGGGCTATCCTTGCCGTGCATTTCACCAAGATAGACGATACCAAATCAAAGAGCATAGCCCGGGAGGGTAAACTGAATAAGGCCATACTGAATATAGAGGAACCCAAAGCCACACTACAATCCCGCGCATTATTCTCAGCCTACCAGGCAGCGTATGACGCCGGGAAAAAAGGCATATCTGATGAAGATGAACTGAAAAAGTTTTTACGTGAAAAGATAGCGGAGGATTTAAATTCTAAGTCTGAGTTAGATGATGTGACTCTATCCGGAAACTTCAAGGTAGCGGTTGATGATTCTGATAAAAAAAAGGGTTTTCGTGTTCATACAATCCCTGAAGGCACCAAGAAGGTTGAGGTGGTGGGTGACGTCGTGATGTCCTCTACGGTAGGGGTGGATAAATTCGTGGGGGCGAGGATATTCCTCCTACGGGATCTGGCGGAGGATGATACTAAAGAAAGATTCTCCCGTCATTTAGCCGATATACTGAAAGAAAAGCTGGAGAAAGAGTTTGGAGCAAAGTGCAAAGTAAACTTAAAGCAGGGAGGATATGACATGAATATTTCCTGTGAAAGAAAGGGTGCTCCCCCTTCTAACCCGCCGGTGAATGACAGAAATTATGCGGCTCGGTTCTTTGAGAACTCGATTGTTGATCTCGAAGATGATGTGGTGAAGGGGGAATGCTTCCCTGAATTCAATGACAATAAATGTATTATCAAATTCAAACCTAAGGAGATGACTGTTGAGATAGATAAAAAGTTCATATGAGGAGAGATGATAAATAAAGGTCGTTTAGTTGGGATTAGAAAGTCATGTCAAAGATTTCTTGTTCTACTGAGTATTGGAGTTCTTCTATTTACTGGATTTTCTATAGCCGGCTCTTCAGATGCTGCAGTGGCTAGCAGTCTACGTAACGTTGGTTATACCAAACCCGGGCAGACTGTTGTTCTCCAGGCTAAGGTGAGAAACATCGGCAGTTCAAACCTGGGTTCCGGTTGCAGGGTGAGATTCTGGGTTTCCGGAAGAGGCTTTGTGGGAGGAACTAGTTGCAGTGGACTTCGGGAAGGTAAGAGTAAGGTGTACAGATATAATTGGAGGATTCCTTCAAGTGCCAAGCCGGGGAGATATAACTACTGGGTTATAGTGGATAAGTCAGGTAAACGTATAAGCAAATGGTCGAGTTTAAAATCCTTTAAGGTTGTAATGCCCAGTGCAAAAATTATTAAACCACGGAAAGTCAAGGATAAAAAGCCGGGGGAAACCGCTGTTCTCTGGGCAAGAGTTGAAAATAACGGTAAAATAGAATTAGGTCCCGGTTGCAAGGTGAGATTCTGGGTTTCCAAAGTAGGCTTTGTGGGAGAAACTAGTTGCGATGGACTTGAAAGTGGTAAAAGTAGGTGGTACAGGTATGACTGGCATATACCCCCAAATATTAAGCCGGGGGTATACAACTACTGGGCCATAGTGGATGAATTAGGGGGGCATATCAGCCCTTGGTCGCGTCCTTATATATCATTCAAAATAGTGATGGATACACTCTGGATATGGGATGTGAAGGATATTGAACTGGATTCCAATATCACTGATTACGCTCGACTTGAATCAGGGGGTGAGTACGGGAGATTTGATACTGATGCAATTCACCCCATACTCCTGGAGAATGGTGATCTCAGTCTACTGGAATTTATGAAGCAGTTTGACGTATCCTGCCGTGTGGAGATAAAATACAAGTATTATCTGGATGAGCGCAAGGCTCCGGATGGTGAGTATTCATATACGCCCAGTCTCCCGGAGTATCTTCCTCCTAAGAATCTGGATTATGAATAACTATGGCGGTCGTTGGAGTATGACCATCTCATATAAGACAATATATACATAAGTATATAAAATGTAGAAGTATATTTATATAACCTTATACATAATAATACTATACTCTAATAAAATAAAAAAATGGAAACAAAAAACCATAAAAATAAGGGCAAGGAGATAAACAAGGTTGTTTATCTATTATTGTGTGTGGCAATAGTTGGCTTGATCGGGGCCGGATTCGTTAATGCGACAGGGACATCAAGTGCGAAGGTCATTAGTCTATTGAAAGTCAAGGATAAAAAGCCGGGGGAAACCGCTGCTCTCTGGGCTAAGATGGATAACACCGGCACTCTAAACATGGGTTCCGACTGCAGGGTGAGATTCTGGATTTCCAGACTAGGCTTTGTGGGAGAAACTAGTTGCAGTGGACTTAAAAGTGGTGAAAGTGGTTGGTACAAGTATAACTGGGGGATCCTCTCAAATGCCAAACCAGGGGCATATATCTGCTGGGCTAGAGTGTATGAATCAGGCAAACCTATCAGCAGCTGGTCGAGTTCGAAAAAATTCAATGTTAAATCAAAAGGGAAACCAGGCGCAAAAATAACTAGATTAAACTTGGTATTTGGTGATAAGATATGTGCTCATATAACGAATACCGGTGGTGTTTTTTTCCCCTCTAGCTCTAAGGTATATATCACTTATACTCAGGTGGGGGGAACTAAACAGGGCACTCTAACTGCAAAATGTGGTGATAAGGCATATTCTCCATATCAGCCTGTTGATTCTTTTGCTAGGCTACCGTTAGATACCCTGCCGCCTGGAACCTATAAATTCACTGCTTATGTTGCCTATACTGGAGGGGATGGAAGTTTGATTCGGATAAGTGAATCACTAACCAAGAATATTAAACTCTCGCCAGGAGATGTAGAGATGTCGACAGATAAATCCGGAGCTAAGGTCTACCTGGATGGAGTATACAAAGGAGAGACTAATGCGATGGGTAACTACCTAATCAAGGATATCCAAAGCTTTGGAGAGCACACGGTGAAGGCCACTAAGCCTGGTTATGAAGATATAGTTAAAACAGTAAACGTAAAGGCTTGGGGGAAGTTATTAACAGGTGCGAGATTCAAGGAAGCGAAATCAAGTGCGAAGGTCACCCGTCTATGGGGTGTCTTTTCCAAAAGGCCTGGGCAGAGCACCACGCTCCAGGCTAGGGTGAAGAATACTGGAAGTTCAAACCTGGGTTCCGGCTGCAGGGTGAGGTTCTGGGTTTCCAGACTAGGCTTTGTGGGAGAAACTAGTTGCAGTGGACTTAAAAGTGGTAGAAGTGGTTTGTACAAGTATGACTGGAGGATTCCTTCAAATGCTAAATCAGGGGCATATATCTACTGGGCTAGAGTGTATGAATCAGGCAAACCTATCAGTTCTTGGTCGAATCCTCTATTTTTCGGAGTCTTGTAAGAAATACAATCGGGATATGGGATGTGAATGATATTGAGATGGATTCCAATATCACTGATTACGCTCGACTTGAATCAGGGGGTGAGTACGGGAGATTTGATACTGATGTAATTCACCCCCTAATCTTGGTGAGTTGGGTGATTAATTCTTGGTCTTTAAGAATTTATGAAACAGTCATGTAGCTGTTATTCCGGTGAGATTACTGGGGGAGTATATACAATTTTAGGTATTGGGATATATTTATGGAACTTTATCATATACTATTTATATAAACTAAAAACAATATATATCTCATAAGACAAAAAATTAGATAATATTTATATAACCTTGTACATAATATTAATAGTATATTCTAAAAAAATAAAAGAAAAATGGAAAACAAAAGCGAACATATGGGATTACGTACCCTAATAAGGACTGTTTTTGGATTAAGTTTGTTTGTATTACTGATTCTGTCATTCAGCGGCATGGTTTATGCAGACACCAGTGCAGAAGTCCTTGAACTGGGATCTATAGCTGATACACCGTCTGGAGAAATTATCACTCTTAAGGCTCATGTAAAGAATACCGGGGATTCAGTATTTTCAGATTGCAATGTCAACTTCTGGGTCTTTGGAGGAGGCTTCAATGGTTATGTAGGAAAAACAAGTTGTAATGGTCTCGAAGACGGTGAGTCTGAATGGTACGAACGCGATTGGACTATACCTAATAATGCATTGATAGGGGAGTATGTATATCTGGCTATAGTGCATGAATCTGGTAAATATATCACCGACTGGTCAAGTCCGGAGAAATTCAATGTAATTTATCCACAGCCAGAAAAGAGCGCGAAGGTTCTGAGGCTATTTAAAGTCGGAGATATCCAGGCAGGAGAAACAGCCAGTCTCTGGGCTAAGGTGAAGAATACAGGTACCTCAGCTACAGGCTCTGACTGTAAGGTTAGATTCTGGGTTTCATGGATTAGTGTGAAGACAGGATCTCTTAGTATTCTAAGTGTGCGTCCAACTTCACTCACCATTGATAATTATGTTGGGGATGTCAGTTGTGCTGGTCTTCAACCGGATAGAGAATTTGCCTGGTACAGGTACGACTGGGACATACCCTCAAATGCAAAGGCTGGAAGGTATACATACCGGGCCATAGTTGATGAGTCCGGTGAACATATCAGCTCGTGGTCGGTTTCACAAGAATTTAATATTCTCTCACCAACACCTGATAAAAGAGCAGAGGTTATCAGGTTGTATAATGTTGCCGATAGAGCACCCGGAGAAACTGCAACCCTCTGGGCGAAAATAAAAAATACGGGAACCTCCGCACTATCCGACTACAGCGTCAGCTTTCATGTCTCTGGAGGAGGCTTCAGTGGTTATGTGGGGAAAACCAGCGGTAATAGCCTTCAACCTGGTGAAAGTAAGTTGTCCAGCTATAAGTGGAGTATACCCCCAACTGCAAAGGTCGGGGAGTATACCTACCGGGCCATAGTTGATGAGTCCGATGAATATATCAGCTCTTGGTCGGATTCTCAGTCATTTAATGTAATCTTACCAACTATGAATAAGAGTGCTAAGGTTCTCGGTTTGGGAGCTGTTGAGGATTTACATCCAGGAGAAACCGCTATCCTCAAGGCTCATGTAGAGAACACAGGATCTTCAGACCTCTCTAATTGCAGCGTCAGCTTCTGGGTCTCTGGAGGAGGTTTCAATGGTTATGCAGGGAAAACAAGTTGCAATGGAATTAAATCCCATCATGACCAATGGTACAGCTATAACTGGGTCATACCCTCAGATGCAAAGGCTGGGGGGTATACATACCGGGCCATAGTTGATGAGTCCGGTGAATATATCTGCCCTTGGTCGGATTCTCAGTCATTTAATGTAGTCTCATCAAGACCAGAAAAGAGTGCAGAGGTTATCAGGTTGTATAATGTTGCCGATACAGCACCCGGAGAAACCGCAACCCTCTGGGCGAGAATAAAAAATACGGGAACCTCCACACTCACTGATTGCAAGGTCAAATTCTGGCTTACTGGAGAGGGCATAGATAACCTCATTGGAGAAGCAAGTTGTAATGGTCTCATGCCAGACAGATCCGGCTTGTACAAGTACGGCTGGGCGGTACCGGATGATGCTAAGGTAGGAGAGTATAACTATAAAGTACTAGTTGAAGAATCGGGTGCAGAGATCAGCTTATGGTCGGATATCCAATCATTCAACGTTATTGTAACATCTAAACAGGCAAAGGTTCTCGAGTTAGGGGAGGTCAGCGGTGCCTTAAAGGGGGAGATCACCCTGCTCTCGGCTAAAGTGGAGAACACCGGCGCAGTGAGATTAGGTCCAGATTGCATGGTTCGCTTCTTTGTGAAAAGGATAGACGGAGGTAAATATGATTGCGTTGGAGAAGCAAGTTGTAATGGTCTCTTGATGGACAACTCCAAGTGGTACAACTACGAATGGAACATACCCTCAGATGCGGTGGCTGGGGAGTATAGATACGGGGCCAGAGTTAAAGACGACGGTGAATACATCAGTAGTTTCTTGGGCTACACGTTTACTGTGACATAGCCTCTACCCCCTTTTTTTTGTTTTATTACAAATTCAGCAGAATAGAAAAAATTTGCAATGCAAATTTTTGCCTGCAAAGATTTTACCTAAAAATCTTTCCAATACTGCAGGCTTTAACCTACATCTAATGTGAAACAACTTGACCCCGGTTTCAAACTGAGAGAGTCCTGCTTTTTCAACATTCTTGAACCACTCATTAATTTTTGAGCACTTTTTTTCACCCAGTTCCTCAAAGAAATTATTCAGTGTTTCCTTCTTACTACCTATGCCAACCCAGATTACTCCCCCAAGAGCCAGATCACGCACCACGCTTCCTGCCACATTGAGGGTATTCACCGGTTTTGCGAGTTTGTTTAGTGTGGGATAACCACGCCCTTGTCTGTAACATCAATCCTAAATACTTTATCCCCCCCCCTTAAAGTCAAATAATTCCTTAATAACTGATGGGGCGCAGTTTTGTGTCATGTTTAATCACATTATCAAAAAAATGTTAGGTAATATCAGAAATCTTATCGAACATAGGGAGCTGCTCTTTTATCTGTCCATGAAGGACTTCAAGGTTAGGTATAAGAGTGCAGTGCTTGGTTTCTTGTGGGCGTTGTTGATGCCCCTGTCAATGATGGTTATCTTCACTATTGTATTCTCCTTTATCGTTAGAATACCTGTAGAGAACTATCCTGTGTTTCTCTTGGCTGGGTTAATCCCCTGGACATTTCTAAACATGTCGCTTTCAACTGCAATCAACTCTTTTGTGGATAACGGCAATCTAATTAAGAAGGTTAAATTCCCCCGGGAGCTAGTTCCGATTTCAGTAGTCTTAGCGAATCTAGTAAACTTCCTGTTATCCTTGATTGTGCTTTTTTTATTTATCCTACTCTTTAATATAAAATTAACAACTGCAATAATTCTGCTGCCCTTCATAATAGTGATTCAGTTGATTTTTATAGCGGGAATCTCACTTATTTTATCCAGTTTAAACGTTCAGTACAGGGATGTCAGGTATATCACAGAGGTGGTGTTGATGTTAT
>JAYEKX010000133.1:0-15014 GCA_034716875.1 Candidatus Altarchaeota archaeon
TGTATGCTGACGGAGATAAACCGGATTAAGAATACTGCAGGTGGCCTGTATGCAGGCGACCGTCTTTATATACCCGGGAGATGCTCTTACCTCAATTGTGTTTCTTCGGAAACAGTATACTACTTAGAAAAAATAGAGTATCATCCCCCATCAAACCTCCTGATTTCAGCCAACATTATATTCCTATTCCTTGAAGGTTATTTATTTTCCTGCATAATTCTCTCTATCTATGGCAGACTTAGAAACAGGATTTAATATCTCAAAAAAAAAATTAGTCCACGGCAACTGATCTCTGCTTCATAACCCGGGTTATGTATCCAGCTATCTTGTTCCTGATTACATTACTCTTCACGTCACTGAATTCCTGCACCTTCTTCTTGTTGTTGTTGAAGTCTACACTGAATTCACTATCGTATTCCTTCATTAAGCTGTTCGCTATCCTCTTCAGATATGTTTGTTTTATTCTACCCATCCTTAGTTATTTGAACTCCGGCTTATTATATCAATCAACCTCAGGATTGATTCAAAACCTGAGTCAGCAGACGTCTGGAATAAATCCAGGAAACTGATTTTCCTTGGTTTCGCTTTCTCTATCGCCGGTTCCCCGATAATGCCGCTTAGTTCTGAAGCGATGTTTATTGCGTCATCCAACCCCCCGAGGGAGTCAATCAGATGCAGATCCTTTGCTTCACTGCCTAAATAAATGCTTGCGTCTGAAATATTTTTGACATAAGAGATGGATAGATTTCTGTTTGCAGCCACATCCGAAATAAAATCTTGATGTATCTTATCAACCATATCCTGTAACTCCCTCTCTTCCTCCGGCGTCATCTCTCTGTAGGGACTACCCACGTCCTTACATTCACCCGCCTTTATTACGGTGACATTGATTCCTAGTTTTTCAAACAAGCCGTAGTAATGTTGGATGGTCATTATTACGCCGATGCTTCCTGTGATTGAATCACGGTCAGCCACTATATGATCCGCTGCAGACGCTACATAATAAGCACCTGACGCCCCCACCTCGCTGATACATGCCACAACCGGTTTTCTGGTGTTCCTTACCGCCCTCTCCAGTTCCCGGGTAGCAACTACATGACCTCCACCACTGTTAATGTCTAAAACAATCGCCTTTATTGAGTTGTCTTCATCTGCATTCTCCAGCATCTCCTTTAGAGCCCGGGCGTTTACACACTGGGGTGCACCAAATATGTCTCCGCCACACCCCTCCAAGGTTATCGTCCCTTTTATGGGTATCACAGCCACCTTCTGGCCTATCAACGGCAGCTGGTTGACCTCCATACCCTCAATTAATAAATAGATTAATCCAACTGTTAATGCCAGAAAAACTATTGACCCGAATATCATTAACAACTTCCATCTGGTTTTCATTTTCTACAAAATTTTAGGGTGAATTCTTTTTCTCTTTATCGTCAACGCTTCCTGAATTTCGTTTCGTGAAGAGAAAGGGGGGTTTGGGGTCGGAGGGATTTGAACCCTCATCGGCAGGTCTCTTCAAACCTGTGTGATACAGACCAATCCGCTCATCATCTCCCAAGGATGGGATCAGCGCTCCAATAGGTATTTATTGGAGCCTGCTAGGATGCCAGGTTACCCCACGACCCCGTTTGAATGTGAATTAAGTGCAGGTGGGTTGAAGCCATCAGGCGAAACCCGCCGTTTCTAGTTGGGAAACGCCGACCCGAGAATCTCCGACATTACTGGGTATTATTATATGATTTAATCGAAAATAATAAAAGAATGCAATGTGAGATTTGTGGGAAATATATCAGGGAGGGTAAGCGGGTTGAGGTGGAAGGTTCCATAATAGTTACCTGCGAAGGGTGTTGTAGTTGTGGGAAGGTAGTTGGTGAAGTAAAAAAGGAGGTGAAGAAGGAGGTTAAACAAGTTGAGCCTTTACGGGAGGATGTGAACTTTGAGATTGGGTCTGAGGGTTTGATAGAGGATTACGCTGGAGTAATTCGTGAAGCAAGGGAGAAGAGGGGGATGAAACAAAAGGATTTGGCGGCCTCCATAAATGAACCCATCTCATTAATCCATAGGATAGAGTCAGGCAGGTTAAAGCCAAGTAATGTAATAACGAGAAAGATTCAGGGTAAACTGAGGGTTAAGTTGCTTGAGAAATCCAGTGACCTAGGGAATCAGGAGGTAGAAACAAGCGCACTTAAGGAGTTAACTCTAGGTGATTTGGTTGTGGTGAGAAAGAGGAGTAAATAATATGTTTTTTTGGCTGATTTTTCTGATATTATTCATTGTAGGGACATTGATTCTGGCAAGGAGCAATGTGGAGAGACATGCTATAGTCTTCTTGATTAGGACTAAGTATTTCATAAACATTCTTGACAGGATTGCAGGTCTTTCACCGAGGATTTGGAAGTTTATAGCTGATTTCGCGATTGTTCTCTCATTCAGCGGTTTAGGGGCAGCGTATCTCTCAGGGTATAGGAGACTTAACAGGCATCTGGATGTTATACTTAGTTTAATGGGTTTGACAGCGATTATCCTCTGGAGTCCAAATCTGTTTCTTACCCTGAGTTTACTGCTGGTTTTGATTATGGGGGTGAAATCCCTATCAAGCATAAAAAATCCGAATGCTGATTTTTTGGCGGCAACAGCCTTAATTTCTGTAATCTGGTTGAGGTTGAGCATGCTCCCTTGGTTTGTAGTTGTCTTGGAGGGGATGTTTGGTTTACTGGTGCTGGTTTTCGCTCCATTAATCGAGAATGCATTCGCTATTAGCAGTGGGGAATCAACCATACCAGGGGTTGCCCCGGTTATATTGATTCCTTTCAAGGTAGGGGGTGAATGGTGTTTTCCCATCCCAGGTATGGATATCTGCATCCCAGTGTTTTATGGGGTAATAGCACTCATCTCCCTTTTAATAGTGCATGAGTCTGCACACGGCATACTGGCTAGGGCTCATAAACTAAAGCTGAAGTCTGTTGGTTTATTAACCGTGGGGCCGATTCCTCTTGGCGCCTTTGTGGAGCCGGACGAGGAAGCTTTCCAGAAGAGTGATAGTTTAACCAGGACCCGGGTTCTTTCCATGGGCTCCTTCGCCAACATCAATTTAGGGATAGTAACCCTGTTACTATTCGGTTTTATTGCCCTCCCCTCATCCATGATCGTTACGGAATCCCCCGTCCATTATATCGAGGCAGGAACTAAAATAGAGACTATAGGTGATACACCTGCTGTTGTAGGCTCGTTCAACACATATTTGTTCCCTAATAAGAGATGGAAGATAGATGAGAAATCTCTTGAAGGTAGAGATAACATAACATTAACCACGGATAAAGGCACTTTTTTGTTGGGGGCAGAGGATATTAAGAATTTACGGATATCTGCTAAACCCAATTTCAGATTCAACTACATGATTTATGGAATAAATATTTTTGGGGTGTTGGTGGGAATCCTCTTCTGGAGTTTCTTCTTCAACATCAATGTCGGTTTAATAAATCTCCTGCCTATACCACCCTTTGATGGCGGAAAAATGTTGATAGAGCTGATGTCTATAGTTAATATCAATAAATCTGCTGTTACCAGGGTACTCTCTGTAGTGATCTTGATTGGGCTGCTTATACTGCTTGTTAATGCCTTCCCATTGTTTAACATGATGGCTGAATACCTAAATGGTTTAATTGAATGCTACTGCTAATTTCTTCCCCATGTAGACCCCTTTCTTTATGTATCCGAATTTCTTGTAGTATTCCTTGGCCCCCACCCCTGAAGTGACGAGAATCTTTTTCATGTCAAATTCCTCCCAAGAAATTTTTTCTGCCTCATTTAGAAGCTCCCTTCCATAGCCCCTGTGTTGCCACTCAAACCTTGGTTTCTCCCCGATCTCCACCATTGGCCCGTAGACATGTAGTTCCCTGACGAGAGAGGTTTTTTTATCAATCTCCGGCCTGAATGGTTTATAGGGAATTCTAAGCCGCAGGAACCCGATTAATATATCCTGTTTAACATCCCTAAAGGATAGGAATACCTCCGTTCCAGAGCTTGCGCGATAGTCGATGCGGGATAGTTTTATATCGGCTGGCTCTGGTTTAATTCCTTCAGAGAGGAATCTACCCACCTCCCTGCAGCGGATGCATTTACATTTTATATCTTCTTCTTCCATTCTCCTGTAAACCAACTGCCCGAGGTTTGATGATTTAACCCCTGCCTCAATCAACTGCGAGGGGATGTCCCTCTGAATCCTCATAGTCCTCACCCACCGGGGCATGATTTCCTTCACCTTTATTATTAAATCCACTGCTTCATCAACTGAAATCGGCTTAAATTCCCCTTTCTTCCACAGTTCATAGTATTTCGTCCCCTCCAGAATCAAACAGGGGTATATCTTCAGCATATCAGGCTTGAATCTCTCATCCCTAAATATTTTTTTGAATCCATGTAAATCAAGGTCAGGCCTATATCCAAGAATCCCGGGCATCATGTGGTAACCTAATTTCAAGCCGGAGTCCTTTACCTGCTGGGTTGATTCCACAACATCACTTACGTTATGCCCTCTATCCACTCTTTTGTATACGAAGTCGAAGGGGCATTGGACTCCCATCTCAAGTCGTGTAACCCCGAAACGCAGTATCCAGTTTATCTGCATCTTTTTCGCCCAGTCCGGCCTCGGCTCAAAAGTCATTCCAACGCATCTGATGGGTGAGGACTCATTCACTCTCTGGACTTCCTCTAAGTAATGAAACTTCTTTTCTTCTTTCTCATATTTTTTTATGAAGTCTTCCTCACCAATTTCGTTAATAACGTCGTAGTTGGTTCTGAATTCATTCATCGCCCGCAGACACTCCTTCACAAACCATTCCTGGTAATCGATGCATTGAGCAGTTAACGTACCCCCCATGATGATTAACTCCACCTTATCGATGGGATGTCCGATATCTTTTAACTGTGTCAGGCGGAAGGTGACCTGTAGAAAAGGATTGTAGCTGTATCTAATAGCCCTCCTGGTGGCAGGTTCCTTTCCGGTGTAGCTCTGGGGGACTTGTATATCAGGCCCTCCAGGGCAGTAACTGCATTTACCGTGCGGGCAGGGATGTGGACGAGTCATTGCAGCCACCACCGCCACACCAGAGATTGTTCTAGTGGGTTTCTTTTGCAGAATCTCCAACACCCGCTCCTTCTCCTCCGCGTTAGCAAACTTCAGGATCTCAGAGTTCCTTATAAACCGATCCCTCCTTAATTCTGCGGAAATCCTCCTCTTCTCCAGATCCAACTCCTCTGTTGTCCGGATCTCTCCCCTGAGAATCTTCCCGATAATCTCTCGACAGAATTTTTTCATACTGATAGATTTTATAGAAGATAGGGAATTAAACTGAAAAATCCAGGGAAAAAAAGTTTGATCAAAACAGGACCTATCTTCGTTCGTTTTGCTCACTCGATAGGTCTGAGTTGGAGGGGGTTACATGAAATATATTTATCTCTAAGTCCTTCAGAAACCTGACCAATTGTGAGTAGTTTTTCGCATAGCATCCGCATGTCAACTGGATGTGATAGTGTGGTCAACAGCGTCCTGCACTTCCCACTTATTAAGCAGTACCATGCAGATCGCTGGACGTCTTAACTTCTGCGTTCGGAATGAGAGCAGGTGTTTCCCGTCCGCTATGGCCGTTGACCATATCTATTTTTGGATTAGGAACTTAAAAATAGGTTGAAAAGAATTTACGGATCCTCGAAACAGTAATGCACTTTACTGAAATTCTTCTTCAGGGATATGACTTCTTCCTTAATCTTCTCCGGTTTCTCATCATCTAAAGCGATTTTCTTCATCAACTCAGCTATTTCTTTCATCTCAGACTCCTTCATCCCTACCTTAGTTACCTCCTGGACTCCGACCCGGATTCCGGAGGGATTGCCTGTTTTCTCCAGGGAATCCCGGGGAAGCAGGTTTTTATTGATGATGATGTTAGCTTCCTCGAATGATTCGGCAATCTTTCTTCCGCCCCCGATACCGGAGACATCCACAACCACCTGATGCGATTCCGTGAATCCTTTATGCTCACAGAGGACGTTAAAGCCTAATTCATAGAGTGTTTCAGCCAAAACCCTTGAATTCCTGATAATCTGTCCGGCGTATTCACCACCAAACTCCATCATCTCCGCTAACGCTACTGCAAACCCCGCCACATGATGCAGGTGATGATTACTCATTAAGGCAGGGAATGCGGCATTATCTATCTTCTCCTTAAATTTCTCCCTGCACAACACCACCCCCCCCTGGGGGCCCGGGAAGGTTTTATGGGTGGATGAGGTGAATACATCCACTCCCTCATTAAAAGGCTGCTGAAACCTGCCGCCCGCAATTAAACCCAGGACATGCGCTCCATCATACATCAAAACCGCATTTATTTCATCCGCAATCTCCTTTAGTTCCCTCAGGGGATGGGGAAACAGAAACAAACTGCCTCCGGAAATCATCAGCTTCGGCTTCTCTCTGAGAAGCATTTTCTTTGTTTCATCAACATCAATATTCATCTCCGCATCATCAAAAGGGTAAGGAAATTCCTTCAGACCGACTACTCCGGCAGCGCTAACACTAGAATGAGAGATATGCCCGCCGCAGGAGATGCTTAAGCCGGAGATTTTGTCGCCGTATCGGGTTAATGCTTTGTAGGCTACGAGATTTGCAACAGCGCCGGAGATTGGAACCATGTTAGCGTGCTCGGCCTGAAATAATTTCTCAGACAGCTTCATAGCAATCGCCTCCACTTTATCAAATATTTTTGTTCCCTGATAGAACCGTTTAAACATCTGCAGGCCATCGATTTTCCCACCCAGAAGTCCTTCAGCATACCTGTGGCCGAAATCAGAGGAGACTGCCTTTTTCACGGCATCAGAGACCGTATTCTCGCTGGCGATCATGTTGAGACAACTGCTACGCCACCTCTCCTGTTCATTAATCAGTCCAAGAATCTCGTTATAAGAATCCATTCTAAAACTACTTTTTAATAATTAGATTGAAGTGAATTAAATTCATAGGGTTACATGGCCTTCAGAACCTTGATCCGTTCATCAATAGGTGGATGCGTATTGAACATATTAACCATTCTTTTTCTGATTGGGTCAGCAAAAAACATGGGGGCTACGGCTGAATTAACCTTGGTCTTTGCACCCCCCGAGTAGGCTGCCTTAATCTTTTCCAGAGCCGATATCAAGCCTTCATTGTATCTCGCCAATTGAACTGCGCCGGCGTCTGCCATAAACTCTCTCTTTCGGGAGATTGATAACTGCACCAGCCTTACAATAATTGGGGCAGTAATTGCAAGGATTATCCCCAGAACCAGGACCAATGCATTGCCTTTACCTCTCCTACGCCCTCCGCCATACCACATGCTCCGAAGGAAGATCTCGCTCGCTATGGCGATTATACCAACCATCACCGCAACCAGGGTGACGAAGCGGATGTCGTAATTAGCGATGTGAGTCATCTCATGGGCGAGAACACCCTCCAGCTCCGAGTTACTTAACTTCTCAAGGGTACCCTTTGTTACACAAATCACGCTATGCTCGGGGTCTTTTCCGGTGGCAAACGCGTTTATATCCTGTGACGGCATCACATAAACCCGGGGCTTCGGAAGACCTGCTGCTAAAGCCAGGCCCTCAACCTGATTCCTCAGGTGTTTATACTCCGGACCGTCTGCCGGAACCGCATTCACTGAGGCGAGAGCAATTCTGTCCGAGTAATTATAGGTTCCCCAGGTGTAGAATACTGAGAAGATTATTGCGAATATCAGGATAATGAATGTCAAACCAGGATCATAAATCTGGGCGATAATCCACGCAAACCCCACCAGGATTATGAATATAAGAAAAATCAGGATATATGAATTCCTCTTGTTCCTACTTATCTGATCGTAAAAAGATATTTTATCCATGGTATTAGAATTTATATCTTTTTTTCTTGCTACCTTAATTAGACATCAAACTCCACCTTAGGCACCTCCCTCTTCTCCTTAGGTGTCTCCAGATAAGGCTTCTCTCCCCGAGTCATAATGGAAGCAAACCACATCCCTGGGATGGTTGTTACCATGTTGTTGTAGAACAAAACAGAATCGTTGTAGAATTGCCGGGTGTAGGCGATTTTATTCTCGATATCTGTTAAATCCTCCTGAAACTTCAGGAAGTTTTCATTAGCCTTCAGGGTAGGGTAATTCTCGGCCACAGCAAAAAGGGTTTTTAAAGCCCCCTCAAGCATATTACCTGCCTTCGCCCTGCCTTCAACACCCTTCGCATTAACCAAAGCGGACCTGGCCTCCGTAACCCGGATCATGACTTTCTGCTCATGCTTCATATAAGCCTCCACCGTCTTCATTAGATTAGGGATTAAATCCGCCCTCTTAGTCAACTGCACATCAATCTGCGACCAGGCATTATCAATCCTATTCCCCAAAACCACAATCCGGTTGTAGTAATAAACCAAGACTAACACAAATAAAACCGCAAATATAACCAACAATCCAGGTATAAACCATTCAATCATTTTTACCTCAGCCCTCATATTAGATGTTATTTAACTATAGAGATATATTTAAAAAAAAGTAGGGTTATTCAACAGTGACCTGAACCTTTTTTGAATGTTTCCAGGAAACCCATTTATGTGTTTAGGGTGGATAAATGCTTTATTCTTTTCAGCATATTCGGGTGGGTGCTTAAAATCTCCATCAATTTATCAGTGCCAGAAATCATTATCTTCTTTTCCCTAATCCTCATTAATTCACTCATATCCACAGTACCGCTCATGTCAGAATCAATTTCCCTTAATTCCTTAACCTCATGCATAGCCCTGGAGGGATCATTAAGGAAGAATGCCTTGTGGCCTTGCATCTGTTTTATTGCTGCTTTAGGTGCTATAGCGCTACTGTAGACAAGTTTATATAGGGCGGAAGCCAGATGATGGGGTTGATTACCGAGAGCAACACTTCCTTTATCGGCGTAGTACTCCCTGATCCGGGATCCATATAACACAAGGAGATTTGTGATGAAGTACATAACAAATGCAGCTAATCCAATTGCTATGGTATTACCCCTGCTCCTTCCTCCAGAGAACATGAAGCTCCATGCCATATACCAGCAGATCATGGGGACAACACTCAGCATTGTCATAACAGTAACATCCCTGTTCTTTATATGAGAGATCTCATGACCTAATACAGCCCTTAATTCATCTTTACTTAAGAGATTCATAATGCTATGAGTTACACAGACCCTGCCATCAGACCTTGACCTGCCAAATGCAAATGCATTAGGAATCTGGATCCGGGATATGGCAACCCTTGGCTTCTTGATTCCTGCTTTATTAGCGAGATCCGCAACAATCTTATGGAGTTCAGGCTCCTCCTGTTCAGACACGTATTTTATCCCCATTGAGAGTTCAACCATCTTGGGGCCTATCATGTACTGGATGAAGAGCATGATAACCGCTAAAATCCCATAGAACATGAAATTACCGATGCCGGCACTTCCCGCTATCACCACAATAAATGCATAGATGAGTCCAAACATCAACCCCAGAAGGAGATACATCCTAACCTGTAACCACATTATCAACACCACATATCGATAAAAGAATATTTGATTTGGAGAATAAGAATTATATTTGATGTTATATATCTTCCTCCTCCTTAACCCTATGTGCGTCCTCCTTAACCAGCTCCCGTAGGTCCTGAATCTGGAAATAATCCCTGAACTTGGGGGTGGTGGTGAGAATCTTCGTCCTCCCACTCCTCTTTACCTCAATCAACTCCTGCTCCTTCAGTTTCTTTATATACTGATATACCTTATTACCCCTCTCTTTAACAACAACCGACTGCTTTATGGGTTGTTCATAAGCAATCAACGCCAGTGTTTTAAGTACAGGAGGTTGCATATCTGTTTCAGGAACAAGATGCATTAGATCCCCCTCAAATTCCCGTTTAACCCTCATCCCGTATTCCCCCCGGGATTCATGGATTTCCAGGCTGGAATTCCTATCCAAGTATTCACTCTGCAGATCCCTCAAGGTTTTCCTGATTAAGCCGATACTCCCTGAATTACAGATCTTCGCCAGTTCCTCAACACTCAAGGTTCTTCCAGAGACAAATAAAGCCGCTTCAATTAATGGTCTGAACTCATCCGTCATTTTCTCTTTTCTTAGATATCAGTAGGTAGGGTATTCCAAGGGTGATTGAGAACGCTAAACCAAGGATTCCGGTCAGAAACGGGATACAGCAAGGCCCCTTATCCTTGGATTCTCCTTCTTTTTCACTTTCGTTTTCCATCTCTTTTGTTGTGCTAGTAGTCTCCTTTCTCATAGTTGTTGACACAACATCAGGGATGATGGTTGTTTCTGTTTCCTTTAAAGTTGTTGAGACGGGTGGGGTAGGACTTCTATAATTCTTATTTACCTTAAATACCCGGATATCCCCCAGTTTATAGGTCTTATCCATGCGGTCATCCACCCATCCAAACCCTACTATCACTTCATTTTCCAGATCATTATCTATATCCGCTGAATAAATGCTGTTTACATCAACTTCCTTTAACTCAAACGCTTTGGTGAGACCACGAATTTCCAGTTTATAATTCCATATCCCCATGCGATTTCCATTATTATCCAGTATATGGATGTGTCTGGTTGCACCTATTAAAACATCTGGATTATTGTCTTTGTCTAGATCTACTGCATGTATGCTGTGAATGGTTGTGTTCACCGGGCTCTTCCATTCCAGCCTACCATCTCCGTCCACCACATAAAGGTAGGGTCTCGCTCCAATTAGGATGGATACATCTCCGTCGAGGTCCAGATCTGAGGTGTATATCACATTCACCAGCCGCTCTGTCGGATAATTCCATTTAAGTTTCCCATCGCAGTCCAATACATCCACACCATGCTTGTATGTACCTATAACAATTTCTTTTTTATTGTCATTATCTAAGTCAACTACATCCACGGCTTTACCGGAGGTGAAGATTCCACCCTTAATTTCGTAACTCCATTTCAACTCCCCCTTTTTATTCAGGACATATATACCGGCCTTGTTATCATCCACATCCCTCCACTTAGACATCGCTATTATCTCCTCATCCCCATCCCCGTTAAGGTCTGTGGCACATACGTAATGGACTGGGCCTTTGGTTGTGTACTCCCAGACGAATTTATCCTCTTTTATATCCCGCTTCAGGATGTAGATTTTTTTGTTTGCACCACCTATCACAACCTCATTCGTGCCGTCATCATCTATGTCCACTATATCAAGGTCATAGGGTTTAGTGTTAAGCTCTATAGTGCTTCCCTTATCCAGGCCCTGGTAATCAAGAATCCTTAATCCGTCTATTTTATCTGCAGCAACAAGGATTTCTTTCTTACTGTCACCGTCGAAGTCAACTATCTTTAAGGCTTTTACATCCCCTCCAACATTTATTTCCCAGTTTTTATGATCGGTTTGTTTGCCTTTTTTTCCGAGATTATATACGATCCCGTCACTCGAGCCTGCAAATACTTCCCAAATCCCGTCGTTTTCCAGGTCAGCGCAGTAGACGAGATTTATGAAATCATTTGGCGGATAGCTCCAGTCTTCTATAAAATACTCCTCAGTATCCGGGTCTGCAATCACAGCAGTCATTAAAAAGAATAGAGACATAATCAAGGCCAGGGGTAATATAGTATTTTTCATTTTCATGTTAACTATTTCCATATAGAACTAAAAATAGTGCATAACTCATAATCCTTCGGTACTCTACCAGAACTCTCATCCACAAGTAATCTGAGCATCTTAGCGCCTCTAAGCAGTTATGGGCACTATGTATTCACCCCTTACGAGATCAACACTATAACTCAGGGCAACCCTTACATCATCCTTCTTTAGATTGGGGTAGTCCTCAAGTATCTCATTAATGCTCATTCCATCCGCAATTCTCTGAATGATGGCATCTACAGGAATTCTGGTCCCCTTTATCACTGGTTTACCTACCATGATTTTTGGATTAACAACAATCCTGTTTCTAAGCCGTTCCTCCATGATAATTATTTTAGGTGATTATCGGTTTTCTGCACCAGTTATCTATGGAAACTGGCATATATAACTGGCGTAAATGGCTAAAAAGTTTACCGTAAAGTTTGTGGAGGGTAGGAAATGTATTTTCTGCGGGAAATACAGACTCTACCGTTTAGCCAATAAACGCGTTAAGTGTGGTGCTTGCGGTCGATATTATAGCCTCTCTAAATTAAAACGTGATCTAGATGTCCTTTACTACTTCTGCTTGGAACTCTCAGCCAATAAGACAGCAAGTCTGCTAGGGTTTGACTATGGGACTGTACATTCACGCTATATGTTCTTCCGCGAGAGGATTGCAGAGTACCTGGACAGTAACTTCCGTAAACTAAGCGGGGAACTGGAGATTGATGAAACCTATTTTGGCGGCAAGAGAAAAGGCAAACGAGGTCGTGGAGCATTAAACAAAGTCGTTGTTTTCGGCACGCGAGGAACTGCCTTGCAGTTCCGGCGCACAGCGACATAAGTCGTTCGTGTCCTGGAGCGCAATGGAAAAGTGTACACAATCGTTGTTCCAGATGTTTCAGCTGAAACGCTTATGACTGAAATCAAGGCCAAAACCGAGAAGGGATCAGTGTTCTACACCGACGACTTCAAAAGTTACAAGAGCCTGAAACACTACGGGAAACATAGCAAGATAAAGAAGACGAAAGCGTATGCAATAGGACGAACCCACATCAATGGGATAGAAGGCTTCTGGTCATTTACAAAGGAAAGATTCCACAAGTACAACGAATTCCAAAGGAATTCGTGTACACAAATTGCAACGCAATTTGTTGTATCATGGTATACACAAAGACAACTACTATCTGTATCTCAAAGAGATGGAGTTTCGGTTCAACAACCGAAACTCTGACATATTTAAGAAGATGTTCAAAATAATTTATGGGTAATTTGGTGCAGATTTGCCCTAATCACCTATATTTTTATCCATTGAAATACATATGTTATACAAGGTGATATAAATGAGTGTGCAACTTAATATAAGGACAACCCCGGTTTTAATTGATGAACTGGATAAGGTAGTGAGAAAAGGCTATTTCAGGAATAGGACGGAAGCGGTAAATGAGGCTATACGGCTATTCATCAGGAGATACAGCATGATGAAACTCGGGGAGAGAATGGAAAAGGTAAAGGAGGGAACAGATAAACTGCCGAGCCCGGCCAGAGCAATTATGATATCCCATGAGGAAGAGGATTGAATATGACGGAGTGTATAGATTCCACCGTTTTTGTGAAATGGTTTAAGAAAGGGGAGGAATCAGGAAAAGAAGCACATAGGTTATATCGAGGAATAACAGATATGAAGATTGATGCAGTCGCAAGTGAGTGGATTCTCCTGGAAACCACCAGAGGATTGGTTAAGGTAGGTTACACCAAGGAAAAGATAGATGAAGCATTTGACATATTATGTGAACTCTTTACAATCGGTGCTATAAAACAGATCAGTGTCACACCCACAATATTTCTTGCAAAAAATCTTGAGATTAAGCTCAACCTTTATGCCGCTGATGCAGTCCATCTGGCTACCGCCATACTTACAAACTCAAAAGTTCTGTGGAGTGATGACAATCACCTACACAAGAGAAATGTGAAAGAATACGCTAAAAGATATGGACTGAAAATCCTCAAGTTAAGCGAATTGAAATGATAAAAAATAAAACTATCGCTTAACTGCCTTGATTACATATATCTCTTCAAACCAGAGTTTTTTCTTCGCAAGTATTTCAAACCCAAAATTGTTCTCGTTAAGTATTTTCCTGAGTTCGTCTAAGTCATTGAGGGAGGAAACCAGCAGCCGAATCCCCCCACCCTCTTTTAGATAATCGGGGGCGGATTTAAGGAATCTCTTAATAACCTCCAATCCTTTACTACCGCCAGACCAGGACCTGTCAAGCATATCCATCTCATCCACAGGGAGGTAGGGCGGGTTAAAGATTATTAGATCAAATACCTCACCTTCCAGGTCGCTGAATAAATCACTTACCCTGAATTCAGCATTTTCGATATTATTCAGGAGGGCGTTCTCTCTTGCAACATCAATCGCTACTGGATTCACGTCAACCCCTAAAACCTTTTTAGCTTTTATGGCAGCCAACAAAGCAAGAAAGCCGGTTCCGGTTCCCATATCCAAAACTAAATCACCCCCCCAAACCCCCAGATTATCCGCCAAAAGCATTGAATCCTCCGCAGGCTCATATACCTCAGGATGCATCTGGAATTCCAAACCCATGAATCTCATTTTCTCACCTATTTTTATCTATAGACTTCACTATAATAATTGGATGAAACTAAAATGAGACATACTGTTGCTTTATGCGGCTCCTACAGTGGAGGGGATACTGAGAGATTATTTGAATCCCTCTCCAGAAACGGGATACTACAGATGTCTCTTGTAGGCAGGGAGATTACACTCCAAGTCAGGAGTGAAAACCTGAACGAAATCAAAAACTCCTTGAAGAAACTGGGAGTAAGTAACCTGAGCATACTGGAATGGAAGAAAGCAGGCGTAACTCTCTCCAACTCTGGAAAAGGAACCGACAATGATGGAGTGCTTAATATATCAATAATTCCATCAACATTAGATGAGGGTTTAAAGCCTCTGGCATTTCTATGTGAATTCGACATCTCTGAAAAGACTTTGGAGAAGATAGGCTTAAAGATCGAGGATATATTGACGGATGCAGGAGTAACGGATGCCATCTACACAGTACATATAGGAAATCAGGTGGATGAGAAGGAATTAATGGAAGCCATCACTGTAGCTACATTAAATGCTATCTTCAATGCAGGGGGTGTTGTTAGTATCGACCAGTGAGGCTATAGACCTCATCCACATTTCTTTGGGAATGCAAACACTTTTCTAAAGGGTTTGCGATGGCAATAGACCTCATCCACATTTCTTTGGGAATGCAAACACTTTTCTAAAGGGTTTGCGATGGCAATAGA
>JAYEKX010000133.1:15114-29710 GCA_034716875.1 Candidatus Altarchaeota archaeon
AGACCTCATCCACATTTCTTTGGGAATGCAAACACTTTTCTAAAGGGTTTGCGATGGCAATAGACCTCATCCACATTTCTTTGGGAATGCAAACACTTTTCTAAAGGGTTTGCGATGGCAATAGACCCCCATCCACTATGAGGTATGCGAAAAATTGAAAAACAATTTTTTGCACACCAAAATCATCTCAGGATTTTGCTTGTCTTCGCTTTGCTCAATACCACTTACTGAATTTCTTGTAGCTTCCTATTCCACATGAACCCGCTTTAGATCTATATCCCCGCCGAGTAGGTTCACAAATAATCTGGTTGATCTCTCAATATCCTTGGACTGGGTAATGAATCTCCCGACGATTATTATGTCTGCTCCCTCCTTCAGAGCCATAGGTGTGGTGTTGGGTTCGATTCCCCCGGCTACCGCAACATACATGCCCGGGAACTCCTTCTTTATCTTCCCTATTAAATCCCACCGCGGCTTCTCCCTTTTCTCCGCGTCAATGCCCCGGTGTAGAATAACAACATCCGGCAACTCCTTAAGGGATTGCAGAAGCTTTATTGGATCAGAGACATTCATGGTATCGACTATGGCATAAATCCCGAATCTTTTCGCTTCATAAATGAATTTATCAATCACTTCAATCGATGCGAGACCGGAAGCCACCACAGCATCTGCGGTTTCATCAAATGCCATGTCAACCTCCACCTGACCCACATCCAAGGTCTTTAGATCGGCAATAATAAAGCTGTCCTTAGCCACCTCCCTCAACTTAGAGATTACCTCAGTCCCGTATCTCTTGATCAATGGCGTCCCCGCCTCCAGAATGATCTTGTCGCTGTGAGGGAGTTCAGAGATGATCTTCTTAACCCTCTCCAGATCAGGGACATCCAGGGCAATCTGTAGATAAGGTCTGTTCCACTTGGGTAGTCTGGGTACCTTAAAGCCCATTATGGGGTGTGTCGCCCTGTCTTTATCAAACATTATTTTATCCAGTGAGGGGTAATCCTGTAAAGCTCTTTTCAACGCCAATTTAGTTGCACCGTAATTATATTGGTAAATCCTTCTGAAATCCTTTGCTTCCGGATGAATGAATACCGAGCAGATGATTACCCAATCATCAACCTTATCTCGGGGGATCATGCCTTCTTCAACAGCATCCGCCACTGCCTTAGCTACGGCCGCCTGAGCGGGACCGAATATTTTTATGACATCATCCATATCCTCTACCGTAACCTTCGGCACCACGAGGGTGTAGGGTTTACATGGCAGGTTGGGTCTGACTACGGAAAGCAGGGGGGTATGGCCGCTTGATAGGTGAGAAATGCCGTTGGCAAATGCCTGCCCCACAAAGCCTTCCTTATCCCCGATTAAAAGATCCACATGAGCTACTTCATTACCCTTCCCAACAAGTGCTTCACCTATCTTGTACATTTTAAAACCCTTTTTCTTTTTTTAGATTAGAGAAAGGAATTAGGATTGAAATGACTTTAATTAAAAAAAAGAGTGTGAATCAAATCAAAATCTTGTGAATGCTTCACCCACCTCTTCCTTACGTAGGTACCATACAAAAAGGGCAGAGGCGAGAATGCCCATGATAGCACCCATCCATCCGATTGAATTGAAGTTGAGTATACATATTATAGCCGCCAATATAGCAAGTATGATCGTTCCTATCCTCGCCCAGGATTTAAGCAACCATAAACCAACGGCAAGAGCCGGTAAAAGAGGGAGGAACATCACCAAAAATATGAGATAGAAAAGAGCGTGAAAATCAGCATTCACCATCATCTCCATAAGGCCTTTCTCCCCTGTGAAATTAAGGATCACCAATATCGGAAAGATTATAGAAAGAAGTAATACACCAACCAAAACCATCACCCCCACCGGTTGATCCCCTATAGCCATTTAGTTTATCTATTAACGTTCTTATTTAAATGCTGATTCATCTCCTCTTTAAAACCTCTACCGCCGGCAGCTTATATCCGGCCAGTAAGCTGATGCAGGCGCCGCCGCCACTGCTTATGTGGGTGATCCTGTCTTTAAGGCTTAGCTCGCGGGCGGCGGCTACCAGATGGCCGCCTCCGATGACAGAAAACGCCTCCGAGTTAGCAATGGAATTTAATACCTCCACTGTTCCGAATGTAAACTCTTTTTCTTCAAAGACACCTAAAGCGCCCTTGGCGAAAACGGTCCCGGATTTCTTCAGTATCTCCCCATATGTCTTAACTGTTTCGCTTCCAACATCCTTTATCATGTAATTGGTGGGTAATTCACTCACAGAAATCTCTGTGCGCCCTCCATGATGATCCAACGCCAGGTCAACGGGGAGAATTATGTTCTCTTCATAGTTATTCAGTAACTCTCTAGCAACATCAATCTGCTCGGTCATCTTCTTACCCCTGATGAATTCTATATTCGGCTCCCCAATCCGGTATCCTTTAGCGGCCAGGAATATATTGGCCACTAATCCACCGGTTAATATATATTCGGCGCCGTTACCTAACGCCCTTTCACTTGCTTTCAGGGAGTCATCAGCCTTAGTCCCCCCTAAGACAAAGGTCAGCGGCTTTTTAGGTTTCTTTAGTATGTCATCTATCACCCTGATTTCCTTCTCCATCAGTCTCCCTGCCGCGCTGGGAAGAGCATTCGGGAACCCCACCAGGGAAGGCTGACTTCTATGTGCGGTGGCGAAGGCATCATTAATGAAGAAGTCTACTGCAGGGGATAGTTTTTTCACGATGAAGGTTGTGGCCTGGACATCCGGTGGTCTTTTAAGCACCTCCTCTGAATAGAATCGGACATTCTCCAAAAGGATTATGTCTCCAGGGTTCATATCCCTGATTTTCTTTAATACAAAGGAGCTGAAGATACTGTCTACGTACTCTACGTCATGACCTATGATTTCGGCCAGTTTACCTGCATGCTTCTCTAGGGTAGTGAAATCAGAGTCCCCAGGTCTACCCTGGTGAGCAAGCAACACGATATTCGCTTTCTTCTCTATCAACTCCTGTATAGTATCTTTATGTGATCTAAAGCGCCGGTCATCAAGAAGCTCGCCAGTTTTTGCGTTTATGGGGCTGTTAATGTCAATCCTCAGTAAAACGGTTTTTCCATTGAAATCAAATTCATCCATGGTTGGAATGTCCTTCAGCATTTTATATCCCTTCTGAGATTTAATAAGATAAGATAATTATTAGGATTATCAATAATAATAAGATGTTGAACCTAGAGAATATTTTTTCCCGGAAGAAATCGCAGAGGAAGGTTGCAAAATTCCTGCTGAGAAAGGGCATCAGGGTTTCCGGGGATAAAAAACTGTTTTTTGGAGGGATTGGGGTCTCTAACACAGCAGTAGCAAGGGTCCTGGAGTTAGACAGGAGGGTTGTTTCAGCTACCGTGGATGCTATTTTGAAGGAACCTGATTTAAAGAAGATTTTTGGTAAACTAAATTGTACTCTTCTTTTAGGGGAGGTGGCGCCGGAACTGGGTTTCGGGGCAATAGAGATTATTCCTACTGATGCCGCCTCAAAGGGGATAATCGCTGATGTTACGAGGATTATTGCAGACGCGAATATAAGCGTGCGTCAGATTATTACAGACGACCCCATGTTTGAGAACGCTGAAATGACTGTAGTGACAGAGAAACCAATCCCCAGGGAGTTGATTGACAGAATACTGGAGCTTTCTGGGGTGAAGAAGGTTATTGTTTTGAGCTAAAATCTATTTATATAGATAAAATGTCTATTTATGTACATTTATGTATATTTATATACTTAAACTATGATATTTACAATGACTAATGTAACCCCAGTATATACGGAAATAAAAAATAGAGACCCGGAAGCGGTTTACAACGCAGTTAGAGGCGAAAACACCTACCTGCTAGAGTCATGTGAAGGAGGCGAGAAGGTTGCAAGATACTCATTCATAGGCTTTAATCCCGCCGCTAAATTAACTGTGAACAACGGAGTGATTGACTTCAATATCTCCGACCCCACCCTTAAAGACCTGAAGATTAAGGGAGGTAATCCCCTGGAGGTTCTTAGAAATCTGATGCAGCAATTCTCATTTAAAGAAAAATCCCCATCCAGATTCTTCGGCGGCTTTGTGGGCTACTTCTCATACGACCTGGTGAAGTATTTCACAGATTTGAATGGGAATGCCAGAGATGATCTGAAGGAACCGGACTGCGAATTCATTCTGGCTAAAAACAACATAATCCTGGATCATAAAGAGGGAAAGACTTACCTGATTTCACATCAATTTCATGGAGAAAAAGACATAGATAAGGAATTAATCGAGAAAGAATTGAGGGAGATAACCAGTGAATTCCCTGAATCCCCCACCCTGAGGGAGGGGGAAACACAGAAAAACCTGAAGAATTTCTCGTCGAACATAACGAGGAAGGAATTCATGAGTAATGTGGAGGTTGCCAGAGATTACATATACTCCGGCGATATAGTCCAGGTTGTTCTCTCCCAGCGCCTTGAGACGGAATCCATGGGGGATAAATTCCGGATATATCAAAATCTGAAGGAAATAAATCCGTCACCGTACATGTATTACCTTGACTTCGGTGTCAGAAAAATAGTCGGCTCTAGCCCGGAGATGCTGGCTAGGGTTGAGGGTAGACGAGTGGAGACTTACCCAATCGCCGGCACGAGACCGAGGGGGAAAACACCTGAGGAGGATGAGAAACTGGAGAGGGAGATGCTAGAAGATGAAAAGGAGAGGGCGGAGCATGTTATGCTGGTTGATCTCGGGAGGAATGACGTCGGCAGGGTTGCGAAATACGGAACCGTTAAGGTGACGAAATTCATGGAGGTGGAGAAGTACTCCCACGTCCAGCATATGGTTTCGGAGGTAACGGGTGAGTTAAAGAAGAATATGGATGAATTCGACGCCTTCCAAAGCATATTCCCTGCAGGAACCGTGTCGGGAGCACCGAAGGTTAGGGCGATGGAGATCATAGATGAGTTAGAGCCAACGAAGAGAGGAATCTATTCAGGCGCAGTAGGCTACTTCTCATTTAACGGAAATATAGATACAGCGATAACCATCAGGACAATCGTTTTCGAGAGAGATAAGGCATATATACAGGCTGGTGCAGGAATAGTAGCGGATTCAAAACCGGAGAATGAATACATTGAAACCATGAATAAAGCGAAAGGGATGTTGAAGGCGTTGGAGGTGAGGGAATGAAGGTTAAAATGAAGATAACCAAACACAAAAAAGTCCTCGTGATCGACAACATAGACTCCTTCGTCTATAACCTGGTGCAGTATGTCGGAATGCTTGGAGGTAATCCGATTGTTTTACAGAACACGGTGGGTATTGATGAAGTTAGGGAGAACATAAAAAAAGATTCAATCAGCCATATAATAATCTCCCCCGGTCCTAAAACACCTAAAGACGCCGGGGTTTCAAACCAGATTATTAAGGAATTCAGTTCAGAAATTCCGATATTAGGTGTCTGCCTAGGTCATCAATGCATCGGCCATGTATATGGTGCAGTAATCAGGCAGGCTAAGACCTTGAAACACGGGAAGACCTCTTTAATTGAACATAATGGAATAGATATCTTTGAGGGTATCTCAAATCCTCTGGAGGCTACGAGATATCACTCACTGGTGATAGATGAGGAAACCCTGCCTGATTGCCTTAAGGTAACTGCAAGAAGCAGAGACGATAATGAAATCATGGGCCTAAAGCATAAGGAATACCAGGTCTACGGCCTACAGTTTCATCCGGAATCGATATTAACGAATGAGGGAATGAAAATAATGGAAAACTTTCTGGGCTTGAAGTGAAATAATTCCAAGTTTACATCATAAAATACAAACACAGGCACTAATTGTACATTATAATGTAAAGTCTAATTATTTCAATATTAAGATAAAAGTTAGGTGGAGCTAAGCGAAGCATATGCTCCACACATATGTCAAGTGGGCGTGGCAGTTGAGGTGATCAAAAATGAAGCAATTTATTCAAAAACTTGTAGAGGAAAAAGATCTAACGGAGAAAGAATCCGAAAGAGCTATGGAAACCATCATGTCAGGTAAGGCAACGGATGCGCAAATCGGTTCCTTCTTAACTGCCTTGAGAATGAAGGGTGAGACAGCAACGGAGATTGCTGCCTTTGCAAGGGTTATGAGGAAGTTTTCCCGGAAGATAACGCCAGGGGTTGATGAAACACTGGTGGATGTCTGCGGCACGGGGGGGGATGAAATCAAGACATTTAATATTTCAACCACCTCCATGTTTATTGTTGCTGCTACAGGAATCCCGGTGGCTAAGCACGGTAACAGGGCGATAACATCCGGCTGCGGATCAGCGGATGTACTGGAGGAGTTGGGGGTTAATCTAAACCTTGAGTTTGAGAAAATCGGAGAGGGGATTGAAGAGGTTGGGATTGGCTTTATGTTCGCGCCCGCTCATCATTCTGCGATGAAATATGTCATGCCTGCGAGAAGAGAGCTTGGTGTGAGAACCGTCTTCAATATTCTTGGACCATTAACGAATCCAGCGAATGCCAGTGCACAGTTGATGGGAGTTTTCGATCCGAATCTATCTGAAAAGCTGGCGGAAGTCTTTAGGTTGCTTGGGCTTAAGCATGCGATGGTGGTTCACGGTGAGCCGGGACTGGATGAGATATCCACTCTGGGGGAAACGAAGATAACGGAATTGAAGGATAATAGGATTAAAACATATGTCGTAAAGCCGGAGGATTTCGGTCTTGTGAGAGTGAAGGCAGAGGACTTATCGGGTGGAGACAAGATAAGGAATGCGAGAATCTTAACCAACATCCTTAAGGGAGAAGACAGGGGTCCGAAAAGAGATATTGTTTTGTTGAATGCGGCAGCAGGTATTGTTGTTGGCGATAAAGCAGGCAGCCTTGGGGAAGGACTTGAGATGGTGAGGGATGTTTTAGACAGCGGTAAAGCATATGAAAAACTTAATGAGTTTATAGGTTTCACAAAACAAGAAAATTTTCCTTAGGAACAAGAAAAATTTCTTTCGGGAAATTTTTGTGCCCAATTTGCCTCCGGCAAATTCGGGAATTTTGTGGCTTTAAAATTTTCAAATAAAATTTTAAAATGAGGTTTGATTTCGGAACAATAACGGGTGAAAAGCTGGATGAGATTAAGGCGATAAAGGAGAAACGCAGTCTGATTACTGCCATAGAAGACGCTAGGGATGGGGGCGTGAATCCGGTGATTGCTGAGGTGAAGAGGAAAAGCCCCACCCTGGGGGATATCCGGGATGTTGATCCTGTAAAAACAGCTAGAGAGATGGAGGAGGGCGGTGCGTGTGCAATCTCTGTTTTGACGGATAAGCACTTTGACGGGGGCCTTTATGATTTAATGAGGGTAAAGGAGGCGATGAAAGTTCCGGTTCTTCGAAAGGATTTTATTGTGGATGAGTTCCAGATTTATCAGAGTTATGGAGCTGGGGCGGATGTGGTCTTATTGATTGTTTCCTTGCTTAAGGAGAAGACTAAGGGTTTTGTTGAGTTAATACATGGGCTTGGGATGGAGGCTTTGGTTGAAGTTCATTGTGTGGATGAGTTAGGGTTTGCCCTGGATTCGGATGCTAAGTTGATTGGGGTCAATAATAGGGATTTAGGAACACTTGAGATAAAGTTAGGCACTACAAAGTCTCTGGCAGGGAAAATCCCGGGGGATAGAGTGATTGTTAGCGAAAGCGGGGTTAATACTACAGAGGATTTAGCATATGTTCTTGAAGCCGGTGCTAAAGCAGCATTAATCGGAACAAGCATAATGCAGGCCGAGAGTATCAAAGAAAAAGTGAGGGAGTTTGTGGAAAGATGACTAAAGTAAAGATCTGTGGCATAACAAATAAGGAGGATGCATTGATGGCAGTGGATTATGGAGCAGACGCGATTGGTGTAATAAATGTTAAAGATACTCCGAGGTATGTGGACTTAGAAACAACCAAGGAGATATTTAAGGCATTACCTGTTTTCGTTTCAAGGGTTGTAGTTGCAACACCGGGAAACATAAAGGAAGCCCTTGAAATAGAGGAAACTAAAGCCAGCTACATACAACTCCATGGAAGCGAATCCCTGGATTTCGTTAAGGAACTGAGAGGGAAAACTAGTTTAGGAGTGATAAAAAAAATCTCTGTGGATGAAGACTGCATGAGAAACTCAAAGGATTACTCGAGGTTTGTGGATGCGATACTATTGGATACGAAGGTTAAAGGCGCGTTAGGGGGAACAGGGAAAGTCCATGACTGGATTATGAGCAGGGAAATCGTGGAATCCATAGATAAACCAGTGATTCTTGCTGGCGGCCTGAATCCAATGAATGTTAGGGAGGCAATAGATAAGGTAAGGCCTTACGCTGTTGACTCATCAAGCGGCGTTGAATCCAAACCAAGAAATAAGGATAAAAAGAAGGTTGAACAATTTATAATGAATGCGAAAAAATGACTCTACCAGATAAACTCGGTAAATTCGATGGATATGGGGGTAGATTCGCCCCGGAGGTGTTGATGCCCTTGAGGGGGATATGTTATCTCAAATACTTTAAATACAATAAAGGATAGTATGGTAGAGAAATGAAATATTTTATCAGACATAAAGTATGTGAGGATGGTAGGATAGAGGAAGTAAAAGTCTCCAAAAAGGAGGCTATAAAGCAGATAGATAGATTGCTGGAGAGAGATAAGGAAATGCTGGAGGTCCTGGCAAAACTTTGAGACAAGAAAAATGAAATGGAAAAGAAAAACATTATTCTCCCCTCAATAGATGAGATTTGTCAAAGGATATGAAAAATCTACATATCATTAAAGATAGCAAATAATGACATAAAATTCAATGAACTAGACAGATGGATATATGATAAATTGCTAAATCAAAATGACTCTACCAGATAAACTCGGTAAATTCGATGGATACGGGGGTAGATTCGCCCCAGAGGTGTTGATGCCGGCTATAGAGGAACTTGAGAAGGCATTCAGGAAATTTAGGATAGATAAGGAGTTTCAACAGGAACTGAATTACTTCCAGAGGGAATTCGCCGGTAGACCAACTCCACTATATTATGCAAGGAATCTATCGGAGAAAACCGGCGGGGCACGGATTTATCTGAAGAGGGAGGATTTGGTTCACGGCGGAGCCCATAAACTGAATAATACCCTGGGGCAGGCTTTACTGGCGAAGAAGATGGGTAAGAAGAGGATTATTGCAGAGACCGGCGCGGGACAGCATGGTGTTGCAACAGCAATAGCCGCCGCCGCCCTCAACATCCCCTGCGAAGTCTATATGGGCACTGAAGATATTGAGAGGCAGAAACTTAATGTCTTTAGGATGAAGTTGATGAATGCCAAGGTTATCCCGGTCAAATCCGGCTCATGCACCCTGAAAGACTCCGTAAATGAAGCAATGAGAGATTGGTTGACGAACGTTGAATCAACCTACTACCTGATAGGCAGTATCGTGGGACCCCACCCCTATCCGATGATGGTGAGAGAATTTCAACGCGTGATAGGAAAAGAGACAAAAAGGCAGATTCTGGAAAAAGAAAATTCTCTCCCCGATTCTATTGTGGCTTGTGTCGGTGGTGGCAGTAATGCCATAGGCACATTTTATGAATTCTTAAAAGATGAGGTTGAATTGATCGGGGTAGAAGCTGGGGGTAAAGGTCTTGATAAAGAACATGGGGCAACCCTCTGTGCTGGAACCGATGGTGTTTTACATGGAACCTACTCTAAATTACTGCAGGATAAATACGGGCAGATAGAGATCTCCTACTCGATTGCCGCCGGCCTGGACTACCCAGGGGTTGGACCTGAGCTGAGTTATTTATTAAAGAAGGGTAGAATCAAGGTAACATCTGTAACGGATGATGAAGCATTAGAGGCGTTTAAACTTCTGAGTCGGACAGAGGGAATTGTCCCAGCTCTAGAATCGGCACACGCCATATATCATGCGGTAAAAATTGCCGAACGGATGGAAAAGGATCAAACAATCATAGTGAATCTATCCGGCAGAGGGGATAAGGATGTGTTTGTTGTTGCTGAATCACTGGGGGTGAAACTATGAAACTCGAAGACAAATTTAATGATTTAAGGAAGAGACGGGAGGGTGCGTTGATTGGTTTTGTAACTGCCGGAGATCCAACACCGGAGGATACCATAGATATAGCAAACTCCCTGATTAAAGGAGGCATCGACATTCTTGAATTGGGATTGGCGTTCTCGGATCCGATTGCTGATGGTGTAGTGATTCAGAAAGCTAGTGAGAGATCGCTGAAAGCTGGAATGAATCCCGACATCTATTTTGAAATAGCAAAAAAAATCGATGGAATCCCGAAGGTTTGTTTGACTTATTATAATATAGTCCTCCAGAGGGGTTTGGATAAATTTGTCCGAGATTGTTTAGAATCTGGAATTGATGGTTTAATTGTTCCTGATCTACCAATCGAAGAAACCATGCCTTTGTTGAATATTTGTAATAAATATGATACTAACCTGATTTTTCTGGTCGCTCCAACAACAACCGGGGAAAGATTGAAGAAAATTCTCCGGGTTTCAAAAGGATTTCTGTATGTTGTTTCATTATTGGGGGTGACTGGTGTAAGGGGAAAATTATCGGAGGGTGTAAAACCATTACTGAGTAGAATCAGAGAACTCTCTAAGGATATTCCATTGGCGGTAGGCTTCGGCATATCGAAACCAGAGCATGTTAAGGATGTGTTGGCTGATGGGGCGGACGGTGCCATAGTCGGAAGCGCCCTCGTCAAGATAATCGAGAAGAATTCAGGCGATAAAAAAAGGATGCTGTCTGAATTAGAGAGGGCTGTAAGAGAATTAAAGGAAGCTGCGAGAGGATGAAAATCTTATTTCTTGGAACTGGAGAAGCCTTCAGTGATAGGGCAAACACCAGTATACTGGTAGATGATAAGCTTCTGCTGGACTGCGGCTTAACTACTTTACAGCAGTTGATGAAGATTAAATTTGATTTAGATAAAATTAAGGCAGTTTATATAACACACTTCCACGCAGATCACTGTTTCGGTTTGCCGTCTTTCTTGATAACCTGCGGGGAGGAGTCCAGAGAGAGTGCATTGAAGATATTTGCTCCAAGCGGGGCTGAAGAATACATCAAAAACCTGTTGAATCTGGCTTATGGAAAAACCCTGGATGACTTCAATTTCAGAGTAGATATTCATGAAATAAAGGAGGGCTTATTTAATGGATATAAATTCTCTTCCGCCCCGATGAAACACTCCATCCCCTGCATGGCCGTTTCCATAGAAAGTGATGTAGATAAAAGGAAGTTGGTGTATACTGGGGATGGGTCCCCGACCAGAGAGGTGATAAATCTGGCAAGAAACTCCAATATCTTGATAGCGGAAGCGTATAGAGAGAATACCGGGGGACATTCATCGATTTTAGAGGCTGCGAAATTCGCCAGGGAATCAGATGTTGAGAGGCTGGCGTTAGTTCATATCAGCAGAAAGGAGGATAGGTCGGGGAAGCTTGAGGACGCGAAGAAAATTTTCCCTGAAATAATTGCTCCGGAGGATCTAACATTAATCACGGTATGAAGTATATGTAATAAGATGAGTCTGTTTGATTCAATCTTTGGAAAGGAAGAGAAGGAGGATATGGAGGTCACTCACCCGGAAATGATTTCCTTAGTGGATTATTTAGGCCGGGGGTTAGGGGAAAAATTCCATAAAAGAAGAATCGGTAGGCAGCAGGGTTACTTAACTGAATCAGAGGTGGTGGGTGTTCTTCCACCGGATACATTCCCTCCATACAAATCCAAACTTAACAGTGTTACCTTAGGTGAATTAACTAGATGCGGGGACTATATCGGAATAACTGGCGGCACATTAGTTAACCACGATATATTCGACAGGATTATTAAGGTGCTAGACAAAGAAAGAGAGTGGCATACTATCTTAATCAATAAGGAAAGGAGTATGCCCTTGATTATTTCTACTAAAAAAGCTAATATTATAATAGCACCGGTGATTAGATAATAAAAAATGCTAACTATATCTGAAAAAATCCTGGCTGAGAAATCAGGGAGGGATGAGGTGGAGCCCGGCGAGATTGTGGAGGCTGCCGTAGACTATGTGATGGTTAATGACGTTACCGGACTCCCGGCTTTTGAGGTGTTTGACGGTTTTAATACGGAACCATTAAGGGAAAAAATTATTTTAATCCCTGATCACTATGTCCCAAATAAGGATGTCGCTTCTGCAGAGCAGGCTAAGGCGATGAGGGAGTTCGCCAAAAAATACAGGATCCCCAACTACTTCGAGGTCGGGAGAAGCGGCGTATGCCATCAACTAATGATTGAGGAGGGTTTCGTTGCTCCGGGGAGACTTATTGTGGGAGCAGACTCCCACACCTGCAGTTACGGGGCATTAGGGGCCTTTGCCACAGGGATTGGCTCCACCGAGGCGGCAGCGGTGATGGCTACCGGAAAGCTCTGGTTTAAGGTGCCGGAGACGCAGAAATTCATCGTGGAGGGGGAACTGAATAGATACGTTATGGGCAAGGACATAATCCTCCATATAATCGGTGACGTCGGGGTTGACGGCTCCCTCTATAAAACAATGGAGTTTCATGGCTCCACCATATCCAGTCTCCCATTATCTGACAGGATAACAATCTCGAACATGGCTATAGAGGCAGGGGCTAAAGCAGGCATCATCCAGCCAGACGAGAAGGTATTTAATTACCTGAAGGATCGGGTTAAGGAGGAGTATAAAGCGGTTTACTCTGACCCGGATGCCCTCTATTCCGAAAGAATTGAATATGATGCGGGAGAGATTGTCCCAACAGTAGCTAAACCCTCCCTCCCAGAGAATACTGTCCCCGCATCTGAACTGGATGTGGAGATTGATCAAGCCTACCTGGGTTCATGCACAAACGGTAGAATCGAGGATCTGAGGATTGCAGCAGAAATCCTGAAGGGAAAGAGAATCAAGGAGGGGGTGAGGATGATTGTGGTCCCCGCAAGCAGGAGGGTTTTTATGCAGGCTATGGAGGAGGGGTTGATAAAAATATTCATGGATGCAGACGCCTACGTCTCCGGGCCCACATGCGGAGCCTGCCTTGGGGGATACATGGGTGTTCTCGCCGAAGATGAGGTCTGTGTATCCTCAACAAACAGGAATTTCATAGGGAGGATGGGACATAAAGACAGTAAGGTGTATCTCGCTAATCCGGCAGTAGTTGCTGCATCGGCGATAACCGGAAGGATCACTGATCCGAATGAATTGAAATAACCCAAAATGGGATTTTTAAAATCAAAACAAGGAGAACTTGCAATTATAGGGCTTGTATTCTCAATTTTTGGAAAACTTGCATCTACATGGAGTAATAGTGTATTGTATGATCTTATTTGCCTTATTACAGTTGCAGTTGGCGATATTCTTATGGTCGTGGGAGTATTATGGTGGATATTTAGAAAGAGAGATAAGTATAATGAGGGGGGAAATAATCATACTCCAGCCCCATAAACATATGCATGTCCTACTGGTGTTAGTTCCTTAATGTCCTCCCTCAATTTTGACCTGATTTTTTGAATTTCCTCATGCGTTTCTTTTGTGTAAATCTTCTCGCCACAATGCTGGCAGACCCGTGCCTTCAGTTTTAGAATTACAACATCCTTTCCAATTCTGATGATCTTCTCAGTTTCTTTTTTCTCAACTTTCCCACCACACAACGAATAGATTGGAAGAGTGTTCTTTTATGCTTTATTCTCTTATTGATATACAAATATCAGTTACATCATCATGCTAACGAATGCCCAAAAAAGCCAGATAGAACAGGATAAAATGATTCCAAAAGAAAAACATTTCATCGACTCTTCCCCATTCATCAGTGTTATCAAGATGGATGGAAAAAAGCAGCTTTCCATCAGATACTTTGCCAGACTTAGAAGTGGTTTTTACAGGGGATATATCTCGTTCTCAGTTTATGCCGAGGTTATCTATATCATCAAGAGAGATATCAAGAGGACTGAGTGGGTTTCTGCAATGTATGGATTTCTAGGACTGATTGACGACAACAACATTAATACAGTCATACCTGATATTGAGAATTTGGTAAGGAATCTACAGATTCTTAAAAATATGGAAAAACGAGTTGGATTTACTGATACAAGATTACTTGCAGATGCAATATCTCTTAAAATGCCGTATTTTGCAACACTGGATACAAAAATGGGTAAGAGAATAGATGATGAAGCCGGTAGAGAACTAATAAAAATCAGGAACATAAACAAGGATTTATTTGTTAAATAGTTTCGATACCCTTCCTTTCGGTGTAACTTTATTAAGTCTACGACTAGGGCTTCTTCCTCTCAGGGGATGAGAACCAAGATTCTTTCTGTGCAACTGTATCAACTCTACAGCAGATAAGTTCCGCACTTCCTTCCTCCAAGATAAGTTAGGGATACCTCTAACTCCAAGTACTTTGTATTGCTCCTTCACAGAAAGTTTGTCAAATTCTTCAAGGTCTATTTTTTTAGATTTCATATAAAATTATAAGGGAGTATAAGAATAAAAAAACCATCTACATCAAAAGATTGCTGATTTAAACGAATTTG
>JAYEKX010000134.1:0-9467 GCA_034716875.1 Candidatus Altarchaeota archaeon
GGATTTCAGCAGGGGTGTGGGTGCTCCAGTTATTATTGACACATTCAACCGGATAAAACTGCCTTGCTTGTTCTTTATCGACCCGCAAAAGCAGCCTGTAATGAGTCCATGTCAATTCGGCACGCAGTGCGTTCACTTTTGGGAATTTAAGGTGAAACTGTCTTATGTACTTCAGGTTAGTCCGGTTAAATTCTTTACCGAACTCATGGGTTAGCCTGAGAGATAGTTCTGAAATGATATATTCACCGTATTCTGCTCGTTTTTCTCCTCTCTGTTCTTCTTCAACGATGATTTTACCAGTCTGCCAGAGTGTGAACCGGGTATCGTCTTTCAGGGTATTTGTTTTAGAAATAGAATGCTGGAATCCGGTAGATGGTTGTTTCACGAGTTTATATGTAAATTAACTCTATTATTTTCATGGTTGGGGATGAAATTATTGAGATATCCGGATTAGTGGGGGGATGAAAAGCTATTTTTTCCTGTAGATGGTGTAGTATCTATAGATTCTGGGGGATGTTTTTGATTCTTTGGTGGTTGGGTGGATGATGGTTCTCTGGTTAAAGAAGTATTCCGGGTCTCGTGGCTTGTCCAGGAAGCCTTTGTCTTTGCTCCAGTGGACTATCTGCCAGAGTTTACCGTCTTCAACTACTGCGTAGTGTGGGGCGTTTTCGGGGTCGGGGTAGGAGTCGAAGCCGAATAATACCACGTCTCCGTCTTTCATATCCATAAGGGATACGCCTTGTGATGCGTCTGGTATGTGGCCTCTTTTTGCTTCACCGTAGTTTTTGTTTGTTAGGTCTTCATGGATTTGTTGTTTCTCTTTTCCAGCATCGGTTGTCCCGTGTCTTTGCGGTGGAGCGCTCTTATGTAGTTTGGTGTATACTATGTCGTAGCAGTATATGAATTTGTCTTCATCTTTTTTGTGCAGGTCTTGTATGCTTTGGTGTTGTAAGCCAAGGGCTTTGTAGCAGTTTTCCCTGTTGTGGGTTGGTCCGATGAAGGGTGTGTAGCTTTTTGATCCTATCATGTCGCAGACGCCGGCGTCTTTGGTTTTCACGGCAACTTGGTACATGCATTGTGTTTGGGTGTACGCGCTGGGATCTGTTGGATTCATTCTGTGGCATAAACGGGCCCTCCCTAGTTTTTCCGCCAGCTCCATGTAGCATTTGGTTTGCGGGGGGTTGTATTTTATTTTCTCACATAGGCTGGGGTCGTTTTTCCTTAGTGCGGCGTCTTTGTAGCAGTGGTCTCGGTTCCATTCCTCGTTTATTTCCGAGGGATCTATTTTATCGCAAGCTATTTCCTCCACAGTCCCCACGGCCTCATCAAAGCCCGTGCAGCCGGAGAAAACAACAACCACCGAAGCCAGAAACAAAACATAATACTGAAGATGCATAGAGAATAATAGGGGTGGAGTGAATAAAAAACAAACTCCTCTCCGGCTCCACAAGGTCTCTCCATGGTTTTTAGGTTGATGTTTCTGTTTATCCGAGTTTCTTCTTTTCCTTGAGTTTTTTTAACATGGATCGCTTAATCTCTGTTTTAGACATACATATCTAATTATTCAGGTGATTGATCCGGTAATCAAGTCCAGTAGGGGTGTGGGTTTTGTGTGGCGGTGCATGAACTGCGGCAATACCTTGGAGTTTGGGGAGCTGTGGTGTGTAGGGATTACTCAGAGGGTGGATGGGCATTACCAGTATATAATGGGGATGAGGGATTAAGTGAGGGGGTTGGATTTTGTAGGTTTTTTTTTAATTTATATGTTGATGTCTAATTTAATAATCAGAGAATGGATTCTAAGAAGGTTGTGGGGTATTCATCAGATCCTCTGGATCTGGAGTTCAGGAGGAATGTGATAGAGTTATTTGATTCAGCTGAAGGGGAGGTGGTGATTATAACTGGGGAGGCTCAGGCCTTTGGTTATCAGGATGTTAGGTGGGCTGTCAAGAGGGCCCGGGATAGGGGGGTTAAATTCAGGGTCTATGCGACTTCGCCTTTGTATGTGGATAAGTGGCTGGCATATGGCTGTGACGTCTATAGGGGTGTGAAGGAGGTGGGGGATCATTATCTGCTTGTGGATGGTAAATCATTTATTCATTCTTATCCGCATGTCCGTAAGAGGATTGGTGTGAGGGAGGGTGAGATTCATCTGGGTGATTCTGAGGGTTCTAGAGAGATCTTGGATAGGTTTAAGGATCTCGTAGCTGGTGCGGAGAGGGTTACTTCGGGGGTAGATCCGTTTGAGAGGGTCTTGGGGGAGCCGAGTGATTATGGGGTGTCGACGGATTCTTCCAGGATTGATGAAGCGATTTATGCTTAAAATGGCTGTTTTTGTAGATACTGGTGTTTTTGTAGCTATTCACAATGTTAGGGATCAGTATCATGGGGTGGCGAAGGAGCTGGGTGGGAAAGCTGCTAGCGGTGTTTTTGGGGGTTTGTATACCTCGGATTATGTATTGGATGAGGTGGTGGCTTTCATCTATAAGAGGACTGATAATCCTGATCTTGTTCTTGAGGCAATAGATTTTATCCAGAATTCAGGGAGGATAGAGATTCTTCATGTGGATGGTTCGGTGTTTGCTTCTGCGAAGATGTGTGTTGAGCAATATTCTTTTTTAAAACTTTCTTTAACGGATTGGACGTCTGTCAACCTCATGGTGGGGAATGGAATAGACCGGATATTGTCTTTTGACTCGGATTTTGATAGACTCCATGCTGTGGATGAATTCTCCGGGATTTCCAGGATTCATGAATCGTTGTAGTTCATATCTGTATATTATGTGCATGTTTTTTGTGGTATATATCCATTTTTTTCCTTGGTTTATGCAGGTTCAGTGGGGTGGGGCCTGTGTTGACTTCTTTGTAGCAGTGGTCTCGATCCCATTCCTCGCTTATTCCCGAGGGATCTATCTTATCACAAGCCATCTCCTCCACAGTTCCCACCGCCTCATCAAAGCCCGTGCAGCCGGAGAAAACAACAACCACCGAAGCCAGAAACAAGATATAATACTGAAGGCGCATAGGGAATAATAAGGGGGGGAGTGGATAAAAGACGTCACCCTATTTTTTTGGGGGGTGGGGGGTTTTTTTTCAGATAGTAAGGTTACCATCCATCATACGGTAGCTCATATTCTCTGGTTATCTCGATAACTTTATGTATCCTGTAATTGCTTGGGGGGTGTATTGCTTCGTGTTTCCGTAGGGCATCCCCTGTATTTTCCGCCTCCCCAATCCATAATACCGTGAAATCATGGGGTAGGATATCTTTCAGTCGGTCCCCTATTATGAGAAATCTTTTCATGTGATCTAGATCGATTCAGGTTTTAAAAAAGGCATTACTCTTTGATCAGCTGGTATCTTCCGTTTCCAAGGAATTCCAGGTATCTTTTGTTTCTCAGGAACTGCAGTTGCTGCCTTATCTTGGGTTTAATGTTTTTGTTATTCGGATGGTTTTCTTGTAGATATTCCTCGTAGGTGTATAGTTCCTGCAGGGTGAAGGTTTCGTTATTTAGTTGTTTGATGCAGGATATGATGTCTATGATCCAGGATCTTTCTGAGCTTTTTTTCTCCCCGAGGAAGGATATTTTTTTCCATAGGAGCCGTATTTCGTTCTTATCCCCTTTGGGATTATGTATCGCCATCTAATAAAACACCGAAAAAAGTGTATACACAATCCTCAATGAATTTAGTATAATGGTCCCTAAAATTGCCAAATTCCTTGTTGTTAAAAGATGAATCAAATTTCGATTTTGTAAGACTCGTTGCCATTTGGTCGAAGAAGGAGATATTAGTAAAAGTCAGGTCTTTCACTTCTCTTAGGTCTTTTTCTTTTAGTTCATCCTTAAATTTATCTAATTTTGACGTAAGATAACACCTGTATAGTTCATGAAGATATTCTCTATTCTCACTCTCAGGAGCACCTATAGTCTCTTCGTTATCTAAATATTCAAAGAAGGCAAAGCCACTAACTTCGGGTGGAGTGTAGTAAATTTGAGTGATTTGAGGAGAGCCTCGGCCTTTTTGAGTCAGGTATCGATCTATAATGTTTTTTAAATGTTCTGCATCAATCTTTGTTATTCTCTTTTTCAGTTTTTCCATCTTATCATTCTTGTCTTTACTTTGTTCATTGATGAATCTAATAAAATCAGTGAAAGAGACACTTCTCACTGCTTTAAGTATATATTTCGAAATAGAGTCGTTTATTCTAGCAGTCACTTGTTGGCTATATGAAGTGATATAGAATTGGAAAAAACCAGATAGTATACCCATTAAAGTCATTACTTCAACAAATTTTGTAAAATCGAAGTCATTTGGCAATATAAGAAAACCGGAGATATAAAGAATGGAAAAGAAAGAAATCCAGAAAATTGTTAAAATGAATAAGTCGTTCAGTACATTAAAGAATATAGTTCGGATAAAAACTTGGAAAACTGTAATGAAGGGTATTTTAGGGTATTCAATCGCCTCTGCATCCCCTGTAGTACTCGTGATAACCTCTTTTATTGTTTCATATAGCCTCCAAGATAGGATGTATGGCTTTATGAAACACAAACACAAGGCAAGACCGCAAAAATAGTATATCCAAAAAAGATTCAATCGGAAGAAATAATCAAAAACTTTTAACACTAAAATACTCGTAAGAGCTAAATTTACTAAGGGTAAAAGCAAAGTCATAATAGTCATAAGCTTACCAAACCTGCCTTGGATAACACTCCGAAATTTAAATTCACTTAATTCCTTCTCGGGATTATCAAGGGGGCTCTCTTTGAGTATCATAACTTATCTTTAGGGATAAGTGTATTTATGTTGGATTTGCCTAATTTATGTGAGATGAAATGGTTACAGAGTTTCAGAAGGCTAGGGTTGTGCAACTGCGGGGGCTGGGCTTCCAGCAGCATGAAATAGCGGAACACAGGGGTTTAAGTAAAGCACAAGTCGCCTACTACCTAGGTGAATTCAAGAAACAGTGCAAGGAAAAGGATCCTGATTCTGTCTGCTTGGACATCATGCTCTCAGGAATAGGTCCTTTAGCTATAGATTTCATCAAGAAACTCGAGGAACTTAAAAAACTAGTCTAAGTCTGAAAAACCTCTCCCACACCACCATAAAAGGTTAGAGACATCATAGTATCATTAATAAGAATATGGAGGAATTAACTAAAACAGAACCACATGTCACGAATTTACATCAGCCTAAAGTATGTACAGTATATATCCCTATTTATAGTAGTTTTTATAGTATCCCATAGATAATTAATAGATGGTTTATTGTCCGAGTTGTGGTGTCGAATTAGGCGATAAGGTTAATTATTGCATGAGTTGTGGCAGAAAGATAGATGCCAAAAATGATGGAATCAATAAATCCCGCCTTAATGTTGAAGAAACGGTGGAATTGGAGAGTGCCATGACTGTTCCTAAGGGTTTGGCTCTTGTGCCTGATGAGAAGTTGCTTGCGAAACATAAACATTTTTTTGCTTCTAATAAACGAATAATTTTTTTCAAAAAGGAGGCCGTTAGCACCGGATTTAATGATTTATCCTATAGGCACATTAAGGGGATACGTGAGGATAGTAAGAGGCCTTATTTAAGTATTGGTTTGATACTTGGTTTGCCTCTTTTACTTTATGGTCTGGTTTCTATGCTGGATGATCTCTTGGTTGGTTTTGCTTCTATGGCTGTCGGTTTGTTTTTCCTATATTCTGTTATTAAGATTCAGGAAATTAATCTTTTCGTAATTGGTGTTGATGGTAGTATGTTAATCATCCCTAAAATTAATTCAGATAGTGGGAGAGCTATAGGTCAGATTATCAGAACTCAATTATATGGGAGGTGATATTATGGGAGGTTTTTGTTCGGTTTGTAAAAAAGAGATAGGTGGGATTTTTAAACCAAGTGCATACCAGTGCCCTGGTTGCAAGAAGCTATTCTGTAAGGATTGTGCTCCAAGGTCTGGAATGATAATTAAGAAACCCTGTTGCCCTGAATGTGGTGTGCAATTAAAGAGAATAAGATAAAGTTATCCCTCAATCGTATGGTGGAAGCTTGCACTTTCCATCATATAATGCTAGGGAGGCCTACATCTTCGCACTCCAAAAGGATCATTACTTGAAATAAAGGATGTTGGTTTTAATGTAGGATATCGCCGAGATTTTACAATAGTACGGTTGGAGATCTTCCTTGATAAAGAGAGTTTCATGTTCACAATACCTATCTCAATTGAGAGAGAAGCATTGTTGGCATAGTCTATCAGCATAGGATATCAACTTTATTCTGTGTTTTATTCCCTATAACAAAAGGGATAATCTGGAGCTGGAAGAGGTTAGATAGTTATAAGCCGTTATTTTATGTTGGATGATTTCAGCAGTTTCCGAAGAATTTTTTACAGAATGTGATGTATTCGAGTATTGTTTCTCGGTTGGTTTCGAAGTCTTTGCAGTTGATTAGGTAAATGAAGTTTTTTCCTTTTTCGAGTTCGGAGGCTTTCTGTATCAGGATGTGTTTTGGTGTTACTAGGATGAAGTAGGCGTTTTTGTAGGGGTATTGTCTTTGACCGTAGTGTTTTTTGAAATCGAATTTTCCGTTGGTCCGGTATTTCACTTCGATGAAGGCTATCTGTGAGTCTTTTACTATGATGAAGTCGGGCATCTTCCGGACTTGCTCTGCTACTTCGCCTTTTTTGGGGAAGTATCGGTTCATGAATCCTGGGAGCGTATTTTCCATACCGAATCGGAAGACTCGGTAGCCCATAGTGAAGAACATTTCTTCGACGATTGTTTCCGCTAGTTTGCCTTTGATTATGTTGTCGTTGATTTTAGTTTTCTTCTTGCGTTTGTCTATATGGCCGTCTTTACTTTTATAGTAACAGTCCTTGCAGAGAGAATATTCACCAGACTCCATACCGCATTCTTTACATTTCAAGATACCACCACCTTTAAACTCATTATAATTTCCGTAAAAAACAATAAAAGATAGAATAAACCACTTGTTATTGGGTTGATTTTGTTAGATAAATCCACCAGAGAGGAAGGATGTGGGCTTCTTAGGATTTAAACATAGATCGCTTGATCCCTTTTTTAACATACATATCTAATTATTCAGGTGATTGATCAGGTAATCAAGTCCATTGGGGATGTTGATTTTGTGTGGCGGTGCATGAACTGCGGCAATACCTTGGAGTTTAGGGAGTTGTGGTGTGTGGGGATTACTCAGAGGGTGGGTGAAAAAAAGAGGGAAACCCATCTAATAGACACTATTAATCTACGATGCTCCCGATGCGGTTCCTTTGAGGTGGAGGAAACTGAAATTTAAGGGTTTTTCTCTCTATTTTAGCCGGTACACTCCTCTCTCCAGGAATTCTAGGTATCCTTTGTTTCTCAGGAACTGTAGTTGCTGCCTTATCTTGGGTTTAATGTTCCTGTTGTTTGGGTGGTTTTCCTGTAGGTGTTTTTCGTGGGTGTATAGTTCCTGCAGGGTGAAGGTTTCTTTATTCAGTTGTTTGATGCAGGATATGATGTCTATGATCCAAGATCGTTCTGAGCTTTTTTTCTCTTGGAGGAAGGATATTTTTTTCCATGAGGAGCGGATTTCTTTTTGATCCAGGGCCACAGAGTTTTTCACAACAGGTATTCGGCCGTCCTCCGGTATCCTGGATAGGAGTATGTTGCAGCCTATCCAGCCGGCTCTTTTCGCATCCCGGGATAATGGTTTTCGTTCTTCAATGATTGATTCGGTGAAAAAGAAGCGGGGTATGATTGTTAAGTCAGCTATCTTCCAGTCTAGGGGGTTGTAGTGTAGTATGAAGAAGTTGGGTTGGGTTTCATGGTGGATGGCTTCAATCATTTTAGAGTAGGCGCCGTCGTTAATCCGCTTACTGAATCTGTTTCTTTGGCTTTTCAGTTGAAACTCCGTGTCGCATTGGGGGCAGAAGAAGTCTGCGACGGGGTAGTTATTCCTGAAGGCCTGGAGGTTGTCGGAGCTGCAGGCGGGGCAAAACATTTCCCGAGTAAACCAGTGCTCGGATAAACACCGGACTATCTGCGAATTACTCTTATACTGACTAGAAATCCGGGGGTTATACATCGATAAATCCATTTTTAGGAAAACCACCTCCAGTCGCACTCACGGACAAACTCAGCTACTGTTTCCTTCATTCTATTTTTTAAGCACTTACAATATTCCTCATCATCGGCAGTATGTGTGATTGAAACCTTTTCTTTGTTTTCTATGATTCCGGAAGTTTATCCCTTGAACTAATCTGTTTTGGTTTCGTGATTTGATTAAATGCTTGACTTTTCTATCCTTGATTTGAAGAATTTTTCTGTGTCTTTGTCCATGAAGTAGACGTAGCATCCTTTCATGCCTCGTGATAGCAGTACTCTGTATGTGTTTTTCACCAGGTCTGTGAATTTGTCTCTGGATCTTTTAACTACGTTGTCTGAGGAGTTTTCTGGGTGTCCTGTCCATCTTTGTTTGTCGAAGTTATAGACTAGGTCTTTCCCGAATATCACTCCAACGTAATCGAATTCAAATCCTTGTGCGGTGTAGATGCAACCTACCTGGTCTATGCCTCCGGGCTCATATGCCCAGAGGGAGGCTTTCGGGATTCCTGGAGCTAGTTTCCTTGCTTCGGGTCTGGCATCCCACGGTCTTTTGTAGTCTCCAATGATCACGTCATCTTTGAGGGTGCCGTCTTCGTTGGGATATGACCAGTCCCAGCAGAAGCCGGCAGTTACTCTTCCAGTGTCTCCTTCCTGTACTTTTTCTCTTATTGCTTTTTCAAGTTCTTCTGGACGGTCAAATATCTTGAAATCGAATTCTTCATGCAGGTCCCAGATTACGTTGGGTGTTCGCTCAATCCCCAGGGTGTTATTTATCCAGTTTACGAAGGCTTCGGATCCGTTGCAGCGGAATTGCACTTCCAGTTCGTATTCATAGATTTTGCAGTTGTTTTTCTCGGCGTGTTCTTTGATGTGTTCCACTGAGCCTATTTCGTTGGGTCTGACTACTTGTTTGTCGTCAATGAAGAATACTGCAACCTTTGAGGCATTTATTAGTTCCTGTATCTGGGGCATGTTGGTGCGTTTGTGTTTGGGTGTGAATCTGTTTTGGCTTGTCTCTCTTATGCGGTGGGCTTCATCCATAACAAGCACGTCTATCTCATCTCTTTCAGCTTCAGAGTAGCTGTTGAAGTATCTGAATTGGACGGAGGCTCTTGATCCGACTATTTTCCTCATGGTTTCGGTGAAGGCTCTTGATCCTGTTGCGTAGTGTGTGTTGTATCCTTTCAGCGAGAGGTCTGCTACCATGTTCATGGCTATCACGGATTTCCCGGTGCCGGGTCCGCCTTTTATGATTATGGCTGTTTTTTGTTTGTCATGGAAGCCTTCTCTTGCGCAGGAGAGAACCTTGTCGTAGGCTATCAGTTGCTCATCGATGAGTATGTATTCTGAGCTTCCTTTGATCACG
>JAYEKX010000135.1:0-9440 GCA_034716875.1 Candidatus Altarchaeota archaeon
ACCAAAGATTTCCAATTTATTTTCCTTATTTATCTATTCCTATAGAATATATAATGATTAATCATGATTGACCAAGGAGGTTTTTAATATGGACAGACTGGAGGGAATGAAGGAAGGACTGCATAAAGCAAGGAGCGGCCTAATCAGGGCCCTTGTGAAGGTTGAGGAGGGCAGGATAACCGATATTATAATCTCAGGCGACTTTATATTGACGCCTGAGCACTACATAGATGAGATGGAGAAATCCCTGCTGGGGGTGGATGCAGATAAGGATGGGATCCTTGAAGCATTGAAGAAATTTTATGAGGATAATGGGGAAGAATTCAAGTCTCCGGAGACTTATCCTGAAGACTTTACTGAGGCCATAATGAAGGCGTTAGGGGGTGAATAAAAATAAAATGGATAAATTAAGGTTTATTGATTTCGGCAGGACCGACGTGTATAAAATAATGGCGGCAAACGAGGCCATGTTCAGGATCGCAGAGAGAACCGGGGAGAATATAGGCTTCCTGTGGATTCCTGATAAATCAATCAACATGGGTTATTCCCAGTTAATTGAAAAGGAACTGAACCTTGAGAGGTGCAAGGAACTCAGCTACCCTGTAACAAGGCGGACAAGTGGCGGGGGGATGGCATTTGCGTCTGAGAATTCGCAGGTGCAGTATGGATTTATCGGAAACCTCGAAGACCCGCAGGTCCCGGTGGATATGATAGAATCCTTCAGGAAAATATGTAACATAATGATTCATGCCATGGAGAAGTATGATCTGGAGGGTGTATTCAAGCCGATAAATGACGTTTTGTGTAACGGGAAAAAGATATCGGGGTCGGCACATAAAAGGGGAAACCAGGTACTTATGCAGCAGGGAACCCTTCTTGTGGATTTTAATATCAAGGAAATGCTTCTTTGTTGCAATATTCCTCTTGAGAAGATATCGGATAAGGGGATTAAATCCGTTGCGGATAGGCTTACTGATTTAAACAGGGAACTGGGAAGAGAGGTGCCATTGGATGATGTTAATAAGGCGATGCGGTATGGCTTTGAGAAGACCTTTAATGTCAAGCTTAGAGTGGATAAGCTGACAGATGAAGAAAAAAAATTATCCGAGAAATTACTCCCGAAATACCATGATGAGAGCTGGATTTTCAGGTATACGAGGGGTAAGACAAGGTCTTCGGGGGCTTATGAGGATAGTCCTGAGATTCAGGAATTTGGGGGGTGATTAACCCCCTTTGATTATACTTTGGTGTTCAATTATCTTTTACTAAGAGATGATAGTTACACAAAGTATATTTTTTGGAGTTGGGGAATTAAAACTGATTCTTATTTTGAATGAAGGACATTGGGGTATATACCTAAAATAATGAAAGAACAAATACGCGTCTCCATGGGCACACTTCGCGTCCTTGGAATGGAACTCCTTGCAACGGATGCCGACCCGACCACGGCATATCTTCAGACATACCACCCAGGCAAGTGTCTTGCAAACTGTAAATTCTGTGCCCAGGCAAGGGACTCCTCCTCCCGGACAGAAAACATCGCCCGGGGGTTGTATCCACCGAAGAATACAAAAGAAATTATCAGGAGATTGTCAAAGGCATACACGCACGGGCTTCTAAAAAGGGCATGCATCCAGACCATGAATTACCCTGACCTGTTTTCTGACCTGATCTTTTTGGTTGATGAAATAAGAAAAAATTCCGAAATTCCAATTTCTGTTTCAATATACCCCTGTCCAGGGGAGAACTTCATTGAGTTAAAGAAGGCTGGTGTTGATAAACTCGTTATACCGTTGGATGCAGTGACAGAAGAAATTTTTGATGAGATAAAGGGGGGGAAGGCAGGTTGCCCCTACACCTGGCAGGGGCATATGAAAGCCCTGGGGGATGCGGTGGATATCTTCGGCAGACTTAATGTTGGAACCCACCTGATCATAGGGCTGGGGGAGACGGAGAAGGAAGCAGTTGAAGTGATTCAGTTACTTGGGGGCATGGGTGTTTATTCAGCCTTGTTTGCTTACACCCCCATCCCTTATTCCCAGCTGCAGGGAAGCGCACCAAAAGTTGGTCATTACAGGAGGATACAGCTTGCCGGGGAGTTGATTCAGAGCGGACTGTCGGATTTTAATCTGATGGAGTTTAGGGGGGATGAAATAATTGATTTCGGTATTAAGGCCGAACTTCTTGAGGAGGTAGTCAACTCCGGGGAGCCGTTTCGAACTAAAGGCTGCCCCGACTGCAACAGGCCTTATTCAACCGAAGCCCCGGGGGGTTTAATCTATAATTACCCTAAAACACCTTCAGGTGATGAGATTAAGGCTATAAAAACCCAGTTATTAAATGAAGGATGACGAGTATCACATTAGATGAGGCGGAGGAGCTGTTTAAGGGTGATGTAGGGGAACTGCAGGATAAGGCGATGAAACTGCGTTACAGGTTTTTTGGTAAAGAAATCAGGTTCTACTGGAAGCCATTCACACCTGTTTCGGTAACGAAAACCCGCTGCGAGTTAGCGTGTAAACACTGTAACACTCATTACCTGGAGCATATGCATCAAGTCGATAATTCAGGGGATTTAATTAAACTCGCTAAGTTACTCTCGGAATCTGATGTAAGGGGTGTTGTCTTAAGCGGGGGAAGCAGGAGAGACGGGTCTGTCCCGACCTATGAATTCGGGGACGCCGTAAAAAAGATCAAGGAGGAAACCCCCTTGATTATAAACGCCCACACCGGCATAGTTACGAAAGAGCAGGCCCGCATTGTGTCGGAATTCCTGGATGCGGCGTTAACCGATGTAATCGGGGACAGGGAGACTGTTAAAGAAATCTTGGGTCTGGACTACGGTCCAGGGGATTACCAGAAGACACTGAGGTATTTAAGGGATTATGGCGTAAAAAACATCTCCCCCCACGTCATAGTAGGGTTGTATTACGGCAGAATCAGGGGGGAGTTAAACGCCCTCAACATCCTGGGAGAGATTGATCCGGATAATATCGTGATTGTTGTGTTCATCCCAACCAAGGGGACTGCGATGGAGGATGTGGACCCGCCAAAGATAGAGGATGTATCCAGGATCATATCCATAGCAAGAATAATGTATCCAAAGAAAAATATCTCTCTGAGCTGTGTCAGACCAGGGGGCAGGTACCGCATTGAACTGGATAAGGAAGCAATCCTCTCTGGCATAAATAAGATGGCGGTGCCGTCAAAGAGTGCATATGAAACCTCAAAGAAACTGGGTTTAGATATTACGGAGATAAGGGAGTCGAGGTGTTGCTCGTGGTAGAAATGGAGTTAATAGCTGAATCAAAAGATATTGGAATTTATGCAGATAAGGGGTGGGAGTATTCATTTTTTGCAAGCCCCTATCATGCACACAGGGAATTCGGGGCAGTTGATATTTATCAGGGCAGGGATTTCGGGGATGTTTCTTTGTCTCCTGTCGCCGGAATGGTTTATAGGATACATAAGTTTAAGTCACCTTCCCTGGGTAAGCCGCTTCCGGAGTATCTGATTCTAATACGATCAGGGGATTATCTCGCAAGGATAATGCATGTTGAGCCCTCGGTCCGGGAAGGCGACGAGATCCGGGTGGGGGATGAATTAGGTAGATTCATAACAAACGGGTATTTCTTCTTCTGGGTGGATGCGGGTATGCATGTTGAGGTCCGGGATTTAAACGATTATTTACGCGCTAAGGGAGGCTATGAATTAAGCCCCAAGTTTAAGTATGACATTAAAAAGCAGGATGTGACAGAGCTTACGGGTGTTGTGGTAAACGCAAGTAAACGAAATATTGCTGTTGAATTAAATAGATGTAATGTTGTGAAAATCAGGGATGAATATACTTTAATGGATGCTGCAACCACTATTGATTATGGGGGTGTGCTGGGTAAATTCAGTTTAGGGAATGAAATTTATTTTAATGGAATCAAAATAGGTAAAATAAATAAAGTCGGGAGTTATATGAGTATCTTTGAGATGGAGGAATTGAAGGTCTTTGTAAATGACATGGAGTTCGGCGGGATTTCATTTATGTTCGGCTGTAATGTGGCGAGACTACTGCCTAAGAAATACGGGGATCCATTGTTTAAGAGGGGGGATAAACTAAGGGTAAAATTAAAAAAACAGGAAAAATGAAACTAGAAGACTTTGAATTCCCGGATGATTTAGGGTATATGAAGGGGCATATTTGGGTGGAGATAAAGGAGGGTGAAGCAAGGTTGGGGGTAACCTCACTTGGTAGTTCACTGGCTAAGGAGATTGTGCACGTGGATCTCCCGGAGAATAATGAGGAATTTAATGTATTGGATCCGATGGCTTCATTTGAAACCATTAAATCCGTCACCGAAATCTCCGCACCATTCGACTGCAGGGTTACGGGGGTGAATGAGAAACTCCTGGATGATCCCTCCCTGATAAACACGGACCCCTACAGAAACGGGTGGATTATTAAACTACATATCCTGAAGGATAATGGAGACCTGATGAATGTGGAGGAAGCAGTAGAGTATTACGGAAAAATTCTAGGTAAGGAGAAGGAGAGGTATAAAGGAATCTATGATTAATTAATCAATAAATCATGAACGAGATATTCTTTATCATACTAGGTCTCCTGGGTCTCTGGTGGGGGAGTGATTTCGCGGTGGAGGCGGCGAGGAGGATTGCTGTAAAGCTGAGGGTTTCTGATTTAATAATTGGTTTAACAATAACCTCCATCGGAACCTCGCTACCTGAGATAGCGACCAACGTTATGGCGGGATTCGCAGAGGAGGATGCATCAGGGCTTGCGGTTGGAAACATTATTGGAAGCGATTTATGTCAGATCACGCTTCTCCTAGGTATCGTAGGCTTCATGGCTACTTTAACAATACCTAAGAGAGCTCTTAAGCGGGACGGGTTCATGCTTTTCATAGCACTGATACTGATGTACATAACCGCCAGTGACGGCCATGTAACCCGGGGTGAGGGGATACTCCTTGTTTTTACATACATCATCTACTTAATATACCTGCTCAACCAGGAGAGGGTTCTAAGGAATAATAAAACCAAAAAGGAATCCGGGAAAGGAAGCCATACGCTGGGTATTGATTTAATTAAAACATTTGTAGGTCTAACCTTTGTGGTTGCAGGAGCCTACCTGATTGTTGAAAACGGTGTATCCATAGCCTCACGGATGGGGATAACAGAATCCCTTATCGGAATTTTTGTTGGACTTGGGACAAGCATCCCTGAACTAACTGTTTCACTGCGCGCCATAAAACAGAAGGCTGGGGAGCTCTCGCTGGGTAACCTGATCGGCAGCAACATCACCGACCCATTGCTGTCTTTCGGCTTAGGAGCCTCTGTTGCAGGGGTCAGTGTAACATCAAGTGTTATACACTTCGACTTCGTCTACTGGATGGTTGCAACAGCAATCGCATTACTCCTCCTATATAACCACATGAACTTGAACCGGAAGGAGTCAACTGTATTGATAATACTTTATTTACTGTTTATCTACCTGAAGGTAATGTTCTTCCTGACTGGATGAAGCTGCCCGAACCATCTCTTATATTCCTGTTCCCTATTCTTTAACAAGAAAAAATGGATACTTTAGAGAAAGTGAAGGAGGCTTTAGATAAGATAAGACCTGCACTGCAGGCTGATAGAGGCGGCATAGAACTGGTTTCTGTGGAGGGTGATGTGGTGAAGGTTAAGTTTCAGGGGGCGTGTGCTGGCTGCCCTATGTCTCAGATGACGTTGAAGGGTTTTGTAGAGGACATCATAAAAAAAACTGCACCGGAGATAAAGAAGGTGGAGGCTGTATAAAGGAAGGAAATGGAATTAATCGAAATCTCTGAGCTGATAACAGAGAAGCCGGTTGTGGTAATCGGGATTCCGGATATAGGATTAGTGGGTAGTATAGCAACAGCCCACATGATAGATAAATTAAGGCTGAAGGAGTTTGCGTATCTGGAGTCGGATAAACTCCCGCCGATAGTAGTGGTTCATGACAAAAGACCTAAGCCACTCATCAGGGTCTATGGAAACAAGAGTATCCTGGTTTTTATCTCGGAGGTTCCATTGATCACATCCTTAATACCTGAGATCTCCCGTGCATTAATAGGGTGGTTCAGGAAAAGAGAGGCTTCATTGGTGATAACCCTGGGGGGACTCACCCACCCCGACAGGATAGAGATTAAGAAGCCTGTTGTTTACGGTGTCGGAACCGATGAAAAGGTTGATGAAATCCTGAAATAAAATAAGATAAACTGTTTTGAGGAGGGTTTGATTGTGGGGCCGAATGGCGTTATTGTCAGGGACTGCATGAGGAATGGAGTCTCCTCACTGTACTTAATGACGGAGTCGCATTACCGGTATCCGGATCCTGGGGCGGCTGCTTCCATAATCGAGGCAATTAATGGGATACTGGATCTGGATATTGACGTGAAAGAGCTCCGGGATAAGGGGGAGGAGATTAAGATTAAAGCCAGGGATCTGATGAAGAGAACTGAGAAATCCATGGAGGATATGCAGAAGAATCAGGAGAAGGAAGTCCCCATGATGTATAGATGATGTATAGATAAAATGGCTGGTGTTGTATGGGAACTGGATTGGAGTCAGGGTTTAAAGAACCGTCACCTGGAGCCTTTAGGGTATATCGAGGATAGAGGGGATCATTTTTTGGTCAGCGCAGACCTGCCTTATGTAGAGAAGGAAAACATTGAGGTTTCCCTGACGGAGGATCTGGTGGAAATTAATGCCCGGATGAAGAAGTCATACGGGTTCAGCAGGCTTGGTGTTGTGCATACAAGGGTGGAGTTTGAGTCATTCCATAAGATACTCAGGCTTCCCTCAAGGGTTGATACAAAGAAGGCTAAAGCCAGATTCATACACGGGATTCTTGAGATAAAACTACCTAAAAAAACCAGGAAAAAGGATATAGAGATTGATTAAATCTATGTGGATATGAGTAGGATGAAATGACAGATTACAGTAGGGAGCTTGAGACGACAATTGATGCTGCGAGAAAAGCCGGCGACATACTTATGAAGCATTACGGGAAGGTTACTGTGAGATATAAGAGTGATGGTAGTCTGGTTACTGATGCAGACATCGAATCTGAAAAAAGAATTAAAGAGCTTCTTGGAGAAAAGTTTCCTGACTACTCCATGCTCGGGGAGGAATCCGGGAGAATGGATAAAGCCTCTGAATACATCTGGATGATTGACCCGCTGGATGGTACCACAAACTACAGCATACAGAATCCCTTCTTTAACGTATCAATCGCGCTCGCCCGTGGGGATGATCCGGTCTTAGGGGTTGTGTATTACCCGTTTCAGGATGAACTCTTCCATGCCGTGAAGGATGAGGGAGCATACCTCAACAATGAAAGAATCAAGGTCTCCGAAAGAGACATAAGAGACTCTGTAATCTGTTTCTGCCACGCCCACGACAGAGAGGCGGTAAAAACCGTGCACGAAATCTTTAGTAGAATTAAACAGATTAACTGTAACCTGAGACAGATTGGTGCCGCAGCCCTGGAACTCTCTTACGTAGCCTGCGGCAGGGTGGGGGCGTTCTTCACGATAAATTTGAAGCCCTGGGATGTGGCTGCCGGCACCGTAATTGTTAAGGAAGCCGGGGGTAGGGTGACGGATTTTAAGGGAAATCCCTTCACCCTGAAAGCCAGGGACATACTAGCCTCCAACGGGAGGATGCATGATGATTTGCTTGAATTAATTAACCCGGGAGAGTGATTTAAGAAAATGGAGTTTGACGTGTTTTCATGGATATGGGTCTTATTTATCCTGTTTTTAGCCATACCCATCGTGAAGAGAAAGGTGCTGGAGAGCTCCAGATCCATGATGATAAGGAGGCTGGAAAGGAAAAGGAATTCCAGGGTAATTACCATGATCCATAGACAGGAAGCCTTAAGTATACTGGGAATTCCCTTCACCAAGTTCATTAATATTGAGGATTCAGAGCAGATTCTGAGGGCGATAAGGCTTACCCCGGATGATGTATCCATCGATCTAATCCTACATACCCCGGGGGGCTTGGCTCTTGCAGCAACACAGATAGCTAATGCCATAAAGAAACATCCCGCAGAAGTCAGGGTTTTGATTCCCCACTATGCCATGTCCGGCGGAACCCTGATAGCCCTGGCAGCAGATAAACTGGTTATGGACGATAACGCCGTTCTTGGACCTACGGACCCGATTTTAGGTCAATTAACAAAGCAGTATCCAGCAGTCTCCATACTCAGGGCCGCTGAGATAAAGGATAAGAAGAAGTTGGATGATGAAACCCTGATCCTGATGGATATAGCAGAAAAGGCCATTAATCAGGTACAGAAACTGGTTTACAATCTACTCAGGGATAAACTATCAAAGGAAGACGCTGAAAAGGTTTCCAGGGAACTTACGGAAGGTAAATGGACCCATGACTACCCCCTCACGGTTGAAGACCTGAGGTCTATGAAACTGCCGGTAGAAATAGGGCTTCCGAATGATATATATAGATTAATGGAATTGTATCCTCAGCCCACAAGATTCACTCCCAGTGTGGAATACATACCCACACCCTACAAGAAGGAACCCAAGGTTGCCTAGATAAGCATCTGAGGGGGGTGGAGTATAATCTCTGAGATAAAGAAGGGGTAAAATCTTTACCCCCTGAGGATAATTGGAGAAGATGGAGTTATAAATGGTCTCTAAGATTCGGAAGAGGGATGGGAGGATAGTAGAATTTAATGCGGCGAAGATTACTAATGCTGTTTGGAAGGCGTTTTCTGCTGTCGATGCTGGAGACGGGGAACTCGTAGAGAAATTGTCTAGAGAGGTAGTGAGGATTGTTGATGAAATCCCTGCCGAGATCCCTACCGTAGAGGATGTTCAGGATATTGTGGAGGATGTACTCATCAGGGAGGGATACTCCCATGTTGCCAAAGCCTACATCCTCTACAGACAAAAGAGGGCGGGGTTGAGGGGGGCTAAAAAGATTCTCGGCGTGAGGGATGATTTAAAACTGAATGTTAATGCGGTGAAGGTTCTGGAGGAGAGATATCTGAGGAAGGATGTAAACAGGGTGGTTATTGAAACCCCCGGTGACATGTTCAGGAGGGTGGCAAAGACAATCTCTGCTGTAGAATCCAGATACGGGAGAAATAAAAAGCAGGTCATGGGGCTGGAAAATGAGTTCTATAAAATGATGTCTAACCTCGAATTCCTGCCTAATTCCCCAACGCTGATGAATGCCGGAACAGATATGGGGCAGTTGTCGGCGTGTTTTGTTCTTCCGGTGGAGGATTCCATGGAGAGTATATTTGAGGCGGTAAAGAACATGGCATTGATTCATCAAAGTGGTGGAGGCACCGGCTTCTCATTCTCTGAATTGAGACCAACTGGTGATGTCGTGAAGTCCACCGGCGGAATTGCCTCAGGACCCGTATCATT
>JAYEKX010000136.1:0-9377 GCA_034716875.1 Candidatus Altarchaeota archaeon
AGATACAAAGATAACAAAGATATAGGCTTCCACTTTATTCACTCCCGTTTCTCAAATTCCTTCAACCGCTCTTCCACCTCATCCCCCTTAATATCCTCCGGTATATCCAACCCAAATTCACTATCCTCCGGATTCATTTCTCCGAACTCATATCCCAGTCCGGCACCTCCCTTCTCCCCTTCCCCCCCCGGTTTACCTCGTTTCATAATAACTAAGGCCGCCACCAGTATACAAAGAGCCAGCAGTATTATTGCCCATGTCGGGTAGTCGAACCACATGAAGTGATTCGCCTCTAACTCATCAACCCTTTGTTGAAGCCCCCTCTTCTCTGACTCGAGTTGACTCATCCGGCTGGTAAGGTTTTTATTATTATTCTGTAGGGAATTAAGTGTTCTGGTAAGGTCCGTGATTTCAGTCTTAAACATCTTCATTGTGGTTGAAACATCATTATCATCTGTAGCGGGGAAAGGGGTGCTGAGCCAGTCGATAATATTCACCCCGAATTTCATATTATTATGTCTATATTTTGCAGTGTCAAGATATTCATTGGACAACATATCCGGATCACTTAACAGGAACACTGTGCCGTTACCTAGCTTAACATAAGCGGCAATGGGGGGTGAGGTTCTCTTGGGGAATATGAGTGACTTAGGGGAGTATGTATCCTCATCCCCCTTAATAATCGTTTTAGCATTTCCGAACACATATATGCCATTACCTCCAAAAAAATGCAACTTAGTTATACCTCTAGTGAGTGCTCTAACTGCAGGATCCGGACGCTCTAATGGAATATCTATATAAAATGTGGCCTTATCCTCAACAAGATTTCCGGTTGACATGTCCCTAATCCTGTTGCTTTCATCCTCCAGTATATGATCCCCCCCTTCATCCACCCTCATCCCCAGGGGTATGGTGAATTTATTAACCGAGGGAGTCGCACCACAGATAAAAAGCCCTTTCCCCTCCTTCGTGACGAACTCAAAGAGGGTGGTCAGTTCATCCAGGGTTAAGTCCGAAGCAAGGTTAGGTATGACAAGAACGTCCGGATTATACATTTTTAACGCATCATCTGTCAATTCCAACTCAAGGGGATCAACTTCATATCCAGCATTCTCCAACTCATTGTTGAATTGAGAATATTTTGAACCCACCTTATAATCTTCAAGAACCGCACGTTCATAAAACAAGACACTATTCCCTGCTGACACAATCCCTGCCATGGATGAAACCAGAAGGATGGAAACCAAAAGAGATAACGTAATTCTATTTCTCATTTTATACCTATTATTCTATTTTATCATACTCATTTAAATATGTTTAAATAATCTTTAAGAGGATATTCCTGCCTCTGGGACCGTCTAATTCAACGAAAAATACCCTCTGCCACGTTCCCAGCCCCACTTTTTTACCTGATACAGGTAAAACAAGGCTATGTTCCAACAGTAGTGAACGTAGATGCGAGTCTGCGTTGTTATCAATTCTATCGTGTTCATATCCATCCTTGGGAACAATCTTCTTCAGGAGATCCTCCATATCAGATATAAGACCTGGTTCGTTTTCATTTATGGTAAGTCCAGATGTCGTGTGTTTAGTAAATATCAATATTGCACCATCCTCAATCCCTGAATTCTCTACAAATTCATTAACCTGCGAAGTAATATCTATAAACTCCAAACGCTTCCTTGTTGATAAACCGATCTCCTTGGGTTTCATCATTTCAAACCCCGTAATTCAATCTTAATTCCGTCATCTATTTCAATAATCCCTGTATTTCCCTGAGAGAGCATTCCTATATTCGCTACCTGGGTTTCACCTATCCAGTCTAATGAACCGCCGGCTTCATGTATGTGGGAGCACACTGCAAGAGTAGGTTGAAATTCCTCTATAATCCTTCTTATGGAGCTGCTACCGACATGAGCACCCTCCCCGGTCATGTCGCAGTTGGTATCCCCTGGTGGGCAGTGCAGTGCAAGGATGACCCTATCATCCTTTACGCTCTCCATCAAATCCCTCAACCGGGAATATATCTCCTCCTCACTCATTTCAAAGGGTGAGTTGAAGGGTGTGGTATTAGAGCCGCCGAAGCCAACCATCTTCACCCCCTTTAATTCCTTCACCTTCTCATGTAGATTTATTCCAAGCTCATTAAATAAATCCAGTATTTTTGGATGATCACAGTTTCCCGGAATAGCTAAGAGATTTAGATCCTGTATAATATCCAGTATGGAGTTCACCCCCTCCATACTTAACTCCCTGTCCCTGAATACCCCATACCCCGGGAAATCCCCGAGTATTACTACAAGGTCCATGCCGCTATTTTTTACAAAATCCCTTATCTCCCGGACAGAGTCTTCATCCCCGTGAATATCTGCTATGCACAATATTTTCATTGTTAATTCAAAAAAAACTCCTTAAACATCGATCCAGAACTTAAACTCCTGCATCTGCTTTTTCAGGTGGTGGGGTAAAGCCCTGCCCCATGTGCTCATCCAGCCGTCGTCAGGAAATTCCTTTTTTATTGACTTATCCCTCACCTCAACCCTCTGAGTGAACTCTGCAAGACCCCTGTTTCTTATTACGGAATGCCTTGGCTTGAAGATTCCGGACCACACCGCCCATACCTTAAATACGGTGTCCGGATATCTACCACCCCCCATATCCACCGCCAAGAGATCACATCCTTTGGTGATCTCTAAAACCTCCTGTATAGTCTTAAAACTCCTTACATCCCCCTTAATGAATCTCAGATTCTGACTCTGTATTTTTTTCATAGCGGTCTCGGCCTGAATGCTTTTATCCACTACAATGGTCTGTTTGGTTCTGTCTAAATAAAGCTTGGTGGCCTGACCTAGATGAGGGCCCAACTCTATAACCACAAAATTCCCCTTCACCTTCCCGTTCAGGAACTTCCTGTATTCATTGACTTCATAAAGTAGGGATATCATCCTCTATAGAAATATTGAGAAAACAACATATAAACCGGAATTAGACCTCCTTTCTCTTTCTCTACCAACTGCATTACTCTGTTTTGCTCCAGTTTGATTAGCCCTATCTTTTCGTCTATCAAGCTTTGGAACTCTGGATCATACATCATTTTCAATTTTTCCAGTTTCTTTAACATGACCCTGTTATTATTCAGTTCTGCCTGAATTGTTGCTGCTGCCTTTTCATCGCCTCCAAAGAGGAAACGGGTTATTCCCCCCCTATTCTGAATAGCTTCTTCAGCCTTTATGGTTTTACTTACAGAGTTATTGAAGCCTCTGGCAATGACGGAAATGTTTTTACCTATGCCTGTCATATTTGTGACATTCCTCAGGGCCAAAAGAGTCATTACAGCCTCCCTGACCCTATTCTGATTCCTGAATATCTTTTGCTTATCCCTATTGCTAATATTCTGGAGCCTTAATTCCAGCATTTGTTTCTTCTCTAAAACCTTGTTTCTTATTTCCTCGACAGCAAGCTTTTTCTCCTCTTTAGTCATATCCCTGCGTATATCTGGTTGAGTCGTTTGCATCTTCTCTGGCTTCCCCTTCCCGTTATTATCGTTTTCCACAGAGGGTGGTACGTCTAACCCACCAGCTTTAGGGGTACCCCTCTTCTCGGCAAAAACAAATGAAGTAAGCAAAAGGGTAAAAACCAATACATAAATCAACAATTTTTTCACTGTAGGATAAAGTATGGCTTTATCCTGCAGCACAAAATTTTGTCTTTCAGACAAAATTTTCTTGTTTTCACTTTTTATATATTTTTAATTTCAACATATAAAATACCTCCCTTTTTTCACTTATCAGAAAAACGTTATTAATATAAACCTGAACGAGTAATAAATTAACATGCATTTAGATAGATTGGAACTCAGGGGTTTCAAATCCTTTAGAGATAAAACCGTTCTGGAATTCCCGGACCAGTTCACTGCCGTAGTGGGGCCTAATGGTTCCGGGAAGAGTAATATCGTTGACAGTATATGTTTTGTTCTTGGGAAATCCAGGGGATTACGGGCTAATAATCTCTCGGAGCTGGTCTATAATGGCGGCATCGGGGGTAAGGGGTCTGAATACGCTAAGGTGAGTATGTATCTTAGTAATGGAACTAAAAATCAGGTTAAGATAAGCAGGGAAATCGACGGGGGAGGTAAAAGCATCTATAGGCTGGACAGCAAGAGAAGCAGTCGCCAGGAGATTATGGATATAATAGGGGATAATGAATACAACATAATCCTTCAGGATGATGTAACCCGGGTTATTGATATGCGGCCTAAGGAAAGGAGGCAGATTATTGATGGCCTCTGCGGGATAGCGGAATATGACGAGAAGAAAGAGAAGGCACTGCATGAGCTGGAAAAGGTCGAAGCAAGGATTTCTGAAACACACCTCATTCTCGGGGAAAAACAGGGTTATTTAGGGGAACTGGGGCGTGAAAGAGATGAGGCCATCAAGTACCAGAGTCTCCAGGATGAATTGAAGGGTTGTAGGGCCTCAATACTCCACCTGGAGATTAAGGATCATGAGAAAAAGAGAGAGCGACTCGATAAAAAGATTGAGGAACTTAGGGTAAAGAAGCAGCAGAATTCCGACAGGGTTGATGAGATAAAGAGGGAGATATCAGAGAGAAATAATAAACTTAAGGGGATTAATTCAGAGATCATTAGGCTGGAGGAGGAGAAAGGAAGTGGCCGGCTGGTTGAATTAAGGGGGGAGATAACCCGAAACCAGGATAAGCTGGAGAATTTATGCGGTAATCTCAAGGGTCTGGAGTCAGACCTTGCTGTAAAAAAGGTAAAGAGGCAGACCCTGCTTGGTGAGGAGAAGAAACTGGGTTTTAAGTTAAAGAACATCATTGAAAAAATACCCCCCCTGTCGGAGAAAATCAAGGTGGAATCCAAGAAGGTTGGTAGTCTGAAAATCGATAAAGACATAGATAAACTAAAGACGGAGATATTCGACCTCAGATCCAGGATAGATACTAATGCTGAATTAAGTGAGAGAGATAATCTTGAAATCAAGAATCTTTTGGATGATAAATCCTCCCTGAAGGAGGAGATAAAGAAGTCTTTGGGGGAGGAGACTAAACTAGCCAGAGAAATCGATGATCACCTCATCAGGAATAAATCCGGGTTTGATGAATATGATGAACTGAAGAAGGAACAGCCTAAGTTAAATCAGAGACTTAATGATGTTCAAAGGGAGTTGAAGGAGGTGCAGATTAAATTCGCTGGGAAGAAATCTGAGTTAAAGACGCTGGAGAAGACGAGTGGCGGCTTAAACAGCTCTATTGTTGCAGTAATGAATCTAAAAAAGATCATCCCCGGGATTCACGGCCCTGTTTCACAACTCGGAAGCATCTCTGATTCAAGGTATGAGAGGGCTCTGCGGGTCGCAGCTGGGGGGAGGATGCAGAATATTGTGGTTGAGAACGAGGATACTGCTGCTAAATGCATTGAGTACCTTAGGAAGAAGAGGATTGGCAGGGCAACGTTTCTACCCCTGACCAAAATTAATGTGAAGGTTGGTGGGAAGGTGCCTAAGGGGGCTATAGGTTTTGCGAGGGATTTCATCACTGCGCCGCATAAATTCGAGAAAATATTTGCTTACGTCTATGGAGACACCCTCCTTGTGGAGAACCTCGATAAAGCCAAGAAGCTCGGCGTTGGGAGGTGGCGCATGGTTACCCTGGATGCTGATTTACTTTCCAGGGCGGGTGCTATGACCGGGGGTCATCTGAATGAGGCTGGAATAAAGTTCTCATCCACCGATGAACTTATTGAGGGGATTAAACACCTCGAAGACAGGATTGTTGAGCTGGATGGGGGGCGTCAGGAGCTGGAGTTAAAGAGGGAAGCTATGGAGGAAAGGATTCTTGAGTTGGAGGATTCTGTGGGTGAGGGGAAAATATTCATGGAAAAGATTCATCTGACTAAGGGGGTGTTGGGTGAGAAGAGGAAGGGGCTTCAACAGAGGGTTGATGAATTAGATGCCCGAATCAATAATCTGAAGAAGAAGGTTTCTGAAATTAATTCCTCAGTGAAGAAGATGAAGCAGGGGCTTGGGGTGAAGGAGACGAAGCTTGTAAAGATGCTGAAGAAGGGTTCTAGTGTGGATTCCTCTGTTTTAGAGGGGCTTAGGGAGGATAAATATCAACTGGAGGTTGAGTTAAACCGGCTGGAGGAGAAGAAAACCTTGATTCATGAGCAGGTTAATGACCTTAAGGAGGAGCTTTTGAAGCTTGAGAGGAATCGTGTGGAATCAAACGGGGGTGTTTCAGATGTTAAGAAATGTATTTCTTCGTTAGGGAAGAAGTTAAGTATCCTGGAGAAGGAGAATATTGGGTTGATGAATGCTATCGAGGAATTAATTAACGGGAGGGCGGGGACGGAGAATGAAATTGAGGATTTCGGTAATGAATGTGGGCGGCTGGAGTTTGAGCTGGGGAAGGTGAATGAGAAGGTAGGTAGGCGTGAGATTGAGAATGCCAGAATAGAAACCCGTCTTACCGACTTAAAGGAGGAGTTTACTCCTTATTCCGGCGTGGAGTTGATGCTGGATAAGAAGCTTAAGGAGCTTGGAGTGATGGTGTCGGGTATTGAGGATCAGCTTCAGGGGTTTGGTTCAATAAATATGAGGGCGATTGAGGGTTATGAAGTGCTTAAGAAGGAGTTTGAGGATGTATCAGGTAAGCTGGAAACCCTGAAGAGTGAGAGGCAGTCTGTGTTTGATTTCATGGAGATGGTGGAGCAGAAAAAGAGGGAGACGTTTATGAATACCTTTGATGTGGTGAAAACTAATTTCGAGAGGATTTTCGCAGAGATTTCGGGTGGGGAGGGAACATTGATCCTGGATAATCCCCGGGAGGTTTCGGATAGTGGTTTATTGATCACTGCCTCCCCCAAAGGGAAGAAGGTGATGTGCCTGGATGCTATGTCTGGTGGTGAGAAGGTTCTTACGAGTTCAGCCTTCCTTTTAGCTATCCAACAGTATAAGCCGTCTTACTTCTATATTGTGGATGAGTTGGATGCTGCGTTGGATAAAGAGAATTCAGCTAAACTGGCGGGGATGTTGAGGAACTCAGGTGCCCAGTTCATGATGGTTACGCATAACGATAATATGATTAAACACGCTCATTCCGTTATCGGGGTTTCCATGAGCGAGGGCATCTCCCGGGTGGTGGGGGTTAAATTAACTTAATTATTTTTTTTTTTGTAACCTCTAATTTTTTTGTGTGTGGTGTGGCTGAAATTATGCTGTTTCCACCTTTTTTGTAACCCCTAATTTATATACTGATTCATATACTCTAATGTGTTACATGAATGGACTTTTTTTTTGACGTGAATAAGGCCGGAAAATGTCGTACATAGAATATCGGGAAGGAAAAGGTTTGACGTTGAATCCAGAGACTAAAGAGAGTGAATGGCAGACTCCAACCGCATGGCAGGTTTATGAGCGTGTGGCAGAGCGACCCTATCGCTCTGATATATGTCTGAGAAGCAACGCTTTTCAGCTACATGATAGGGAGATGTGTGGGATTACTCTAAAGGATGGGACAGAATTGCTGATTAGTCCTGGGCATAGGGTTTACGATGCGAAAGAAGATTCATCTCCTGTAAGCTCCGTCATGGTGGTCAAAATCCTCGAAGATGATGGTGTTGCCTTCAAGTCTGAAAGTGAGGATAAAGCTTCCAATCCTGACTCTTTTGAGGTGGCTCATATCTCCCCGGAGATTCTTGAAGTGGTCGATAGCAGTTTTGTCGAGGTTGATGATCTGATCTATCTTTTTTCTGACAGTAATTGCAAGTTTTTTATCCTTACGACCGAGTTTATCAAGGGTCCTCTGCAAACTGGGGGAGATGTCGAATGGAAGAGTCATCCTTCATTTAATCCCATCAATTTATCCAACTCCTCCAAGGTCATCGGGATATGCGGCCCCTTCTCTATTCTCTTTAACTTCTCAATATACTCCTCCCTTACTTCCATTTCATCCAGTGGGTCCCATCTGGTCTTCTCGCAGAATTCCTCATCCTTGGCAGACATCTTACCCTTGATGAACCTATCGAATATCTCTCTCTTCATAGCTTCCGCTCTCGCCACTTCGGACCAGTTCACCCACGGGAATCTCTTGATTACGGAAAACAATCTATCATCTAGCGAGAAGGTTATACTAACCACTTATATCACCCCCTCTCTCTCAAGCCGTTCAAACTTCTCCAGTTGCTTTACCTTCTTGATGATGCCCTGTTTCATCACCTCAGGCCAGTTTACATCAGGCCTCTTATCCAGCATATCCTTCATTTCCTTAGATATGGATACGGTAAATCTTTTCATTCCCCCCACCTCCTGCGTTGATGAACGCAGGTGCGTTAATATCTATGGGTATTTTGAGCTTAAAAATGACATCGAGTCATTCTCCTTGTCAAGAATAACAGAAATCCACCAAAAACTGAATGAAAACCCCTGTTTGAAGCATTACTTTCCTGGTTTAGGCAATAATCCTGTGGAAGTCCTGTGGATCAAGGTGGTTCCCTGTCCGGGGAGAATTCATGATGTGGGTGTTCCCAACGATATTATTCTGGTCAGGAGGAAAGGATGTAGCCGAGAGGCTCTTGGACATATGTCAGAGCGGCTTTGTCGCTCTGCCACAAAAGCAGCCGGGTCTGTGAATTCTAACTTAAAGACGGTTAACAGTCAGGCTGATGCTACCGGTAAGGGGGTAAGCTTTGGCTCTATATCTCCTGACAGCAACAGTTCTGTTGCTAACGTCATCAATATCACGAATGAGGGAGTGTTACAAAAATAAAATGTCTCATATAGAGCGTAAGAAGATCAAGGGCAGGTATTACCTGTACAGGTATCAGTCTTACCGGGATGAGGGTGGGCGGGTTAGGAAGAGGTTCATCCAGTATCTGGGTCCCTTATCTCCTTCATCCAGGCTTAATCATGATTTAGAGGAGAGAAGAACGAAGAATGGGAAAACTTAGGTCCTTAATACTTCTGGTGCTGGTATTGGCGTTCATATCCCTGGCTCAGAATACTTTTTCTTCACCTTCCACAAATGTCTCCAGCTTAAATACTTCAACCACCTCCTCCACCTGCACTACGACTGTTTCAACCACCTCCTCCTCCACCTGCACTACGACTGTTTCAACCACGTCATCGACCACTTCGGTCTCAGCAACCTCAACATCCTCCACCTGCACTACGACTGTTTCAACCACATCATCAACCTCCTCAACCAGCTCAACCAGCTCCACGATCCCGCCGGTTCCTGGTTTGGAGGATGTTTTCCTTTCAACTGATAGGGAGACTTATTTGTTGAATGAATCCATCCAAATTAATGTTTTGGCGGAGGACTTGTGTTTTGATTTATGGGTTCTTGAGCCGTCCGGG
>JAYEKX010000137.1:0-9328 GCA_034716875.1 Candidatus Altarchaeota archaeon
GATTAGTTCCCTGCAGTGATGCGGTGGATATGCAGAGGAAGCTGAATATCTCCCGGAGTGGAGACGGCTTCTTTATGGAGGCGCACCCTAAACTGAGGCCTGTGGATACCGCTACAGACGGCGTGTTTCTGGCGGGGGTTTCCCAGGGCCCTAAAGACATTCCGGCGTCGGTGGCTCAGGCTAAGGGGGCGGCGTCCGGGGCTGCAATACCGCTTATCCGGGGTTATGTGGAGCCGGACTCCATCATAGCATCCGTTGATGCAGAAAAATGCACTTCATGCGGCCTCTGCGCTAAATACTGCCCTTATAAGGCAATAAAACACGAGAAGGGTAAACCGGTTGAAATCATCGCTGCAGCCTGTAAGGGATGCGGCACCTGCGCAGCAATATGCCCTGTGGGGGCTATGGAGCAGAAGGGGTTTACTGACGCCCAGTTAATGGCTCAGGTCGAGGCGGCACTGAAGGAGGATCCTGAGCAGAAGATTCTCGCCTTCCTCTGCAACTGGTGCAGTTACGGGGGGGCGGACACCGCAGGTATCTCCAGATTCAAGTATCCCCCAAGCATCAGGATTATCAGGTACATGTGCTCCGGGAGGGCCTCAGCCAAGCTTGCTGATAAAGCCTTTGAGCTTGGAGCAGGGATGGTCCTAATCTCCGGATGCCATATAGGAGACTGCCACTACATCGACGGCAATTACTCATGCACGGATAGGATGGACAGATACAAGAAAACCCTTGAGAGAAAAGGCATAGACCCCAGGAGATTCAGGCTTGATTGGTTCAGTGCATCAGAAGGGGGTAAATTCGCGGAATACATGAATGAGATAGAGGAGGAGAGAAAGAAACTGGAGAAGGAGGGTGTTTTAACACCTATGAAAAAGAAGCAAACATGAAAGAGATTAAATCCATTGACATGTGGCGGGAGAGTGTGAAACTCTTTTATGACCAGGATGCGTGTAACGGCTGCGCTATATGTATCCAGGCATGTCCTAAGGAAGCTATTACCCTGAATCCGGTTGGCGCCTCCATCAGGGGTGAGATAGAGGAATCTCCCATCACAGTTGACCCGGAGAAATGCGTAATCTGCGGCGTATGTGCCGCATTATGTCCCGAGGAGGCTTTTAAGGTAATGATTAATGGGGTGGAGAGTTTACTGGTTATAGAGAATGAAGCACTTCCTAGGGGGGTAGGATTTGAGGGGGATATCCGGGTGGATACCGATAAATGCCCTAAGGGATGCAGTACCTGTGTGGAGGTCTGCAGGGAGGAGGCGATAGAGTTTGATAAAGAAATCAAGCTGGATGAGGAGAAATGCACTTACTGCGGGGCATGCATCTTAGTCTGCCCCTCGGAAGCAATAACCCTGAAGAGAACTAAACTAATCTCTGAAACGGAGCCGGAAACCAAGATCATGAAGAAACTAAAGAAATCCCTGCTTGGGGAGGTAACGCTGGGGGGAATATCCAAGAAAGAAGATGAGTGATGAATTAAGGAGACTGGTTTTGGAGAAGGGGGAGAAGATCCTTGGCAAGTGTTTCCAGTGCGGGGAGTGCGGGTCAGTCTGCACCATCGGCTATGTGAAAAAAGACTTCTCTCCGCGAAAAATAATTTATCAGTTAATCAGGGATGATAAAAGCATACTGGATTCAGAGAAACTCTGGTGGTGTACCTCCTGCTACTCCTGCACAGAGGTATGCCCCAAGGATGTGGACCCGGAGGGAATCTTTGTTTTAGCCAGGAATCACGCATGCGCTACCGGGCATAAATCCCCCCCCAGAATCAGATCCATGATAGATTCCATACTCAAGGAGGGAATGCTTCTACCGGTTATTGGAAGAGCGGCCAGGGCAAGGGATACCCTGAAACTCGGGGATTTAAAGAAAGCTGATACATCCCAGATCAAAAAAATAACTGATTTAGAGAGGTTTATACTATGAAAGAGTACGCATTATTTACGGGCTGTTTTATTCCGGCGAAGATGCCGCATTTCGAGAAGGCATCGGTGGAGGTATTAAGGCGGTTTGAAATGAACCCGGTTTACATGGATTTCTCATGCTGCCCGAACACCCACGTTAAATCCATCGACAAGGAGTCATGGCTTGCCATAGCAGCCAGGAATCTAGTCCTTGCAGAGAGAGAGAACCTGGACATAATAGCATTGTGCCCGGGCTGCAGCGGAACACTGCTGACTGCAAGACACCTGCTAAAGGATGATAAAACACGTATGAAGGTGAACGAGAAGCTGAAGGAGATAGATATGGAATATAAAGGAGAGGTTAAGGTAGTTAATATCATGAATCTTCTCTATGACAGGATAGGTTTCATCAAAGAACATGATCTGGTTAAAACCCCACTGAATCTTTCGGCGGCATTACACGACGGCTGCCATATACAGAAGCCATCTGATGTGGTCACATACAATACCTCTATGATGGATGAATTAGTAGAGCTTATTGGATGTAGTATAGTGGAATACAATGAGCGGGATTTATGTTGCGGCTCTGCGATGGCGGCGGTTGATCCAGAGATCGGCGACGATCTTGCAAAACTTAAATTAAACAAGATTAAGGGGTTGGGTGTGGACATCCTCTGCACCGGCTGCCCGCTCTGTTACCTGCAGTATGATCTCGTGAGGAAAAAAATTGGTGTGGAGACGCCCGTATTTTACTACCCCCTCCTGATTGCGCTGGCATTCGGCTTACACCCCACAGAACTTGGAATAGATCTTAAGAGGGGTAGTGAAGGTAAATTCATCGAGGAATTAATACTCAAAAATGTTTAAGGTCATAGTTGATAAGGACAGGTGTAACGGCTGCGGGAACTGCGTTGTGGCATGTCCCTACTCCGCATCAGTCTCTCACAGGATGGGGCACGGACTCGGGGTGAGTGAAAGCAGCATAAAAGTGGTGGATGGCGTGATGGAATTTAATGGCAGGTGCAGCGGGTGCGGAATCTGCCTGCGGGTCTGCCCCGTAAATGCCATAAGTTTAGAGAAGGAGGAGTCAGAATGAAGCTTATTACAGGTAGAACGATAGAGCAGGGGATGCACCTGGAAAATAAGACCTCCAGGGAGTATATGGAAGCATGCACCCTCTGCACAATGAACCGGGGGGATATGTTTCGGGTGGGTGTCTCCAACGGAGGTAATGTGAAATTAAAGACCGCGTGTGGGGAAGTGGTGGTTAAAGCCTGTATAGGGGATATAGATGAGGGACTGGTGTTTCTTGCGATGGGTCCCTGGGCTAATGCCGTAACCCCCCATGAGCCGGAGACCGATGGAATGCCGCCCTACAAGGGTGTAGACATTGCTGTAGAGCAGACTGATGAAGAGATAAAAGGTGTTGAGGAATTAATCACAAAATGACAGAGAGAAAAAACATTATTTGCCCGTTCTGCGGTTGCCTGTGTGATGACGTGTATGTGGAGGTTAAGGATAATGTGATTAAGCAGGTGTTTAACGGCTGTAAACTATGTAAGGCTAAGCTTAGTGTCGGGGAGCGGCTAAAGAAGCCCCTGATACGTAAGGACGGTAAGTTAGTTCCAACAAGCTATGAGAAAGCCGTAGAGCATGCAGCGAGGATACTAATGGACTCGAAGATGCCTTTACTTTATGGGTGGAGCAGCACATCATGCGAGGCTATAAGCAGGGGCGTAAGGCTTGCCGAGGAAGTCAGGGGGGTGATAGATAACACCAGCAGCGTCTGCCATGGACCATCTATCCTCGGGCTTCAGGAGGTTGGGCTTCCCACCTGCACCTTGGGTGAGGTGAAGAACCGGGCGGACTTGATTATCTACTGGGGATGTAACCCGATCCAGGCTCATCCAAGGCATATGAGTAGATACACCCTGATTCCGAGGGGTTATTTCAGGGATGATGGAATGTTGGAGAGGAAGCTGGTTGTTGTTGATGTCCGGAATACGGATACTGCCGGATTAGCTGATCAGTTCCTTAAGATCAAGCCGGGTTACGACTACGAGCTTCTCTCAGCCCTCAGGGCAGCTTTAAGGGGTCATGAAGTCCCGGATGTGGGCGGCATAAAGAGTGATGCGATAAAGGAGTTAAGTGAAAAAATGAGGAGTGCTAAATTCAGTGCGTTATTCTTCGGGGTGGGTTTGACGATGAGCGGGGCGAGGTACAGGAACATAGAGAATGCGATAGCCCTCACCCGTGACCTTAATGAATACACCCGGTCCATAATAATGCCTATGAGGGGGCACTATAATGTTGACGGCTTTAATCAGATACTGACCTGGCAGACCGGTTATCCGTTTGGTGTCGATTTCTCAAGGGGCTATCCCAGATACAACCCTGGAGAATTCTGTGCTAACGACCTGCTCGTCTCGAATTCAGCTGACTCCGCCTTGATTATAGCATCCGACCCGGCAGCTCACTTCCCCAAAGAATCCCTTGAAGTGCTTAAGAGGATTCCGTTAATCACTATTGACCCGTTTAAATCACTCACCTCCCTCATCTCTGATGTGGTGATTCCCTCAGCCATAACAGGGATTGAGTCGGAGGGAACTGCTTATAGGATGGATTCTGTGCCTATAACCCTCAGGAAAGTGGTGGATTCAGGGTATAAGTCAGATAAAGAAATAATCAATGATATACTTAATAAGGTTATGACTCTGAAGCATGGAAGCAAGGTCTAAAGTCTGGATTGAGAAGGAGGGGAAGCCGGTGTTTGGGGATGGCAGGGCCGTCCTTCTGGAGACTATAGACCGGCTTGGTTCCATAAACAAAGCCGCCAAGGAAATGAATATGTCTTACCGTCATGCCTGGGGTGAGATCAGGCTGATGGAGGAACGGTTAGGTATTAAACTGGTTGAAACAAAGACGGGCGGCAGGCGGGGTGGAGGCTCAAAACTCACAGGTGAAGGAAAGAATTTTTTAGGGAACTACCACAAATTCAGGGATGGAATAAATGAATTAGTCAATAAAAGATTTGAGAAAATTTTTCTTGTTTCTAAGTGAATTTTATTTTTATAGCGTTATGTTTAAATGGATATAGCGATTTTTATGAGAATACCTGGTGATTGAAAATAGATAATAGAATCTTGACGGTAATTACATGGATTGTGATGATTACCCTGATCTGCGGATGCATATCAACTGGAACAGATAGAACAGGGGATGAACCTTCCTCCCTTTTTGTCTATTCCGGTGCGGGAATGAGAAAGCCGATGGATGAAATTGGGATCTTGTTTAAGCAGAAATACGGCGTAAATGTGGAATACAACTATGCCGGTTCTAATACACTCTTAAGCCAGATAGAGCTAACGAAAAAAGGCGATGCCTACATGCCCGGGGCAACGATGTACATAGAAAAAGCCAGAGAGAAAGGGTTTGTTGACTACGAGCAGCTTGTAGCCTATCATACACCTGTGATAGCGGTTCCAGAGGGAAATCCTGCAGGTATAACCTGTTTAAAAGACCTCACAAAACAGGGAGTGAAAGTTATCCTGGGAGACCCGAAAGCAGCTGCCATAGGCAGGAATGGTGATAAAATACTGGAGAAGAACAAAATGTTTGATGCCGTGGATGCGAATATCATTGCCCGCTCTGCAACAGTGAATGAGCTGATAGTTTATATATGTATGGGCACGGCGGATGCGTCAATAATCTGGAAGGCATCCCTAGCTGGGACTGAGAATGAAACGGAGGTTATAGAGATACTCGAGGAACAAAACATCATAAAGATAATACCCTTAGGCACGCTAACGTTTTCTGAAAACAAGGATATGGCAAAGAAGTTCGTTGATTACGTTTCCTCCGATGAGGGTAAAGCAGTCTTCAAAAAACACGGTTTTAGAGTATACAAACAGGGTAAATGATGAATATGGATAAGGTAACATACAAACCCATCGGAGTCATACACACGGGATTTTGGGATAAAAAGGATGCACCAATCCAGGGCGTGTTTGCAAGAGACGCTAAGGGGGAGGTGGAGGTATTTCCCAAATACGCTGAGGGACTCAAAGATATAGGGGGTTTTTCACATCTCATCCTTATCTACCATTTCCACCTATCCACTGAATACTCCCTGCTTTCAAAGCCCTTTTTAGAAGATGAAGAACGGGGTATTTTCTCAATAAGACACTTCAAAAGACCAAACCCCATAGGCTTATCTATTGTCAAGCTGGAGAACGTGAGAGGGAACATACTAAAAATCAGTGAAGTTGACATCATAGATGGGACGCTACTCCTCGATATAAAACCCTTTGTGCCGTGGTTTGACAACAGACTGGATGCAAAAAGCGGGTGGCTCAGTAACCCGGATCTGGACAGGGGACGAGGCAAACCAGGTAAGCACAGAAGCGAATAAGAAAGAGGGGTGGACATAATGTTGGGGAAATTAAGGCAGTCAAAAATCAAGATTATTACGATACTGTTTAGTTTACTACTCGCCCTGTTTATTTTAGTCCTGATTACCTGTGTTGTTACACACACCACATTATCAGCATTAATAACAAGCATTCTCTCGGAGGAGATTCAGTTTGCGATAAAACTGAGTTTGACAACGGCCGCCATATCCACTATCCTATGCATTATTGTCTCCATACCTGTGGCATACGCTCTTGCCCGATACGACTTCTTTGGCAAGAGTTTGGTGAATACCCTGCTGGATGTCCCGTTGGCGTTACCTCCCTTGGTCGCCGGAGTGGGCTTGTTAATTCTATTCGGCACGACATCATTCGGGAAGGGTCTTGCCGAAGCAGGATTTGTTTTTGTGTTCACGCCCCTTGGAATCATCATTGCGCAGTTTTTTGTGAATGTACCATTCATGTTCAGGATACTGCGGGGGACCTTCCAAGGCATAAATCCGAGATACGAGCACGTCGCACAAACACTTGGTTGCACCGAGCTACAGGCGTTTTGGCGTGTAACACTTCCTATGGCAAAGAATGGACTCCTTGCCGGCACCATTATAACCTGGTCGAAGGGGATAGGTGAGTTTGGAGCTGCACTGATGATCGCAGGGGCAACGAGATTGAAAACCGAGACATTACCCATCTCATTATACCTGAATATGTCGTGCGGAGAGCTTGATTTAGCTATTGCATCGGCAACCATCCTTATTGTTATATCTCTTTCATCCCTCTTCGTTTTTGAAAAACAGGGGGGTTTCGCACGCGTATTCTAAAGGGAAGTGAAGAAGATGATAAGAATAGAGAATCTATCCAAGGACTTAGGCGAGTTCTTCCTACGTGATGTAAGCCTTGAAATAAATGATGGAGAATATTTCATGATACTGGGTCCAACAGGTGCAGGGAAGACCATTTTATTGGAGACAATAGCAGGTATTTACATGCCTGATGGCGGCAGAATTCTTCTGGATGGGAGGGACATCACAAATAGCTCCCCAAGGGAGCGAAACATCAGTATGGTCTATCAGGATTACACCCTGTTCCCGTTTTTGACGGTGGAAGAGAATATAGGTTTTGGGTTGAAGACAAGGAAAACAGGGAAGAATGAAATCAGGCATAGAGTGGATGAACTCGCGAACCTGATGGGTGTCTCCCACCTGCTGCATCGTTACCCCGGCTCATTGAGCGGGGGTGAACAGCAGAGGATTAGTATTGCAAGAGCACTTATTATGGAGCCGAATGTCATGCTGCTGGATGAGCCGTTAAGTGCGCTGGATACACAAACAACAGAGAGGTTGCGGGATGAGTTAAAGAAAATACATTCAATCACAAAAACCACAACGATTCACGTAACACATAATTTTGAGGAGGCATTCTCTCTTGGCGACAGGATCGCGATTATGAATGAGGGGAGTATTGCCCAGGTCGGAGAACCGGATGATGTGTTTAAAAAACCGAATTCAGAGTTTATGGCAACCTTCGTTAACGGCAACCTCTTTAAGGGATATTCAACTGTGCGGGGGGATATAGCAGACATAGATATCAACGGGATTACTATCCAGGCAATCACCCAAAAAAAAGGCCACATACATATCTTCATCCATCCGGAAGATACGCTATTATCAAAAAAACCCATGGATTCCTCCGCGCGAAACACATTCAAAGGAGAAGTAGTTAATATCTCCGGGAGAGGGATTCTGAATCTCATCACTATTGATGCAGGCATTCCCTTCCAGACTATGATAACAAGAAGATCATGTGATGAAATGAGCTTACATGAGGGTTCTAAGGTATATGTATTCTTCAAGGCAAGCAAGGTTCATGTCATCTAAAAAAAAAGAAATGGAGTTACGTGATGATTATGGCAGGCCGGTCACCGGATTAAGGATTTCAGTAACCCAGGAATGTAATTTAGATTGCATCTACTGCCATAAGGAGGGTCAACAAGGAAGTGATGGCTTGATGAGTGTGGAGGAGATTCATAATATAGTGGATGTAACAGGTAAACTGGGGGTTAAAAAGATTAAGTTAACGGGTGGGGAGCCGTTAATGCGGAAGGATATTGTTGATCTGGTGGCTGAAGTATCGGGGGTTGAGGGCATAACTGATGTCTCCATGACCTCTAACGGAACCCTGTTAACTGATTTAGCTTACGAGTTGAGGGAGGCCGGGTTAGACCGGATAAATATTAGTTTAGATACGCTTGACCCGGAGATTTATTCAATGATCACTCAATCAGATTCAGGGTATCTAAGGGATGTGCTGGATGGTTTAGATAATGCAGTAGATGCTGGTTTTTATCCGATAAAGCTGAATATGGTCGTCCTGAAGAATCTGAACGAGAATAGTGTTAAGGAGTTGATTGATTTCACAAAAAGAAAGAAGGTTATGCTCCAGTTAATTGAATTAATCGATAAGGAATCACCGATGTATCTTGATTTAGGGGCTATTGAAGGGAAGATGAGGATGCAGGCAACAAAAATCAGGAAGAGACGTATGCATGGGAGAATGAAGTATTTCGTCGATGATGCTGAGGTGGAGATTGTCCGCCCGCATGGGCCGGAATTCTGCATGAACTGCCGCAGGCTGAGGGTGACCTCAGACGGCAAATTCAAGTTGTGTTTATTAAGGAATGATACGGTAGATATTAAGGATATTAAGAGTTCATTTCTGGAGGCGGTTAAGAAAAGGAGACCTTACATAACAGAAAAATGTCTATGATTGATGTAACCCAAAAAAAGGAGGTGGTGAGGATTGCATCCGCCACCGGAGAAATCAGGTTGAAGAGTGAAACAATAGAAAAGATTAGAAACAATGCAACCCGGAAGGGCGATGTCCTGGAGACTGCGAGGGTTTCGGCCTTGCTTGCTGTTAAAAAAACCCCTGAATTGATTCCCCACTGCCACCCGATTCCAATAACAGGTGTTGACGTGAACTTTATAATCCTTGATGAGGGAGT
>JAYEKX010000138.1:0-2244 GCA_034716875.1 Candidatus Altarchaeota archaeon
ATACTGAGTTGATTTCGGTTTATGTGCCCCCGGGTTACGACCTCAATAATGTATTGAATCAGCTGGCTGAGGAGCAGGGGACGGCATCCAACATAAAATCTAAGGCTACGAGGAAGAATGTCATGGACGCCCTGGAGAAGATCATCCAGCACCTAAGGCTTTTCAAAAACACGCCTGCAAACGGGCTCGCCGTATTCTCCGGAAATGTATCTAAGAGGGAGGGGACTCAGGACCTGAAGCTCTGGTCCATCGAAGCCTTCGAGCCCCTGAACATCAGGGTTTATCGTTGCGATCAAAAATTTGTGACAGAACCCCTGGAGGCATTGATTGCGCCCAAAGACGTCTACGGCCTCATAGCCATAGACAACAGGGAGGCAACCCTTGCAACCCTTAAAGGGGATCAATATAACATCATAAAGAAACTAACCTCAGGATACCATGGTAAACACAGGGCCGGAGGCCAATCCCACAGGAGGTTTGAGCGGATTATTAGGCAGGAGTCCCATGAATTCAAGGTCAGGGTTGGGGAATATGCACGGGATTCATTCCTCCCGAATATTAAGGAAATCAAGGGCATTATCATCGGAGGCCCGGCCGGGACTAAAGACGATTTCTTCGATGGGGATTACCTGCACCATGAACTCAAGAAAAAGATTATTGCTGTGAAAGACATCACCTACACCGATGAATCCGGGATCAGGGAGCTGATTGATAAATCCATGGATGTCCTTAAGGATGTGGCGATGGTGAGGCATAAACTGTTGATGCAGAGGTTAATGAAGGAACTGGTTTCTGACGGGAACTTCTCCTACGGGGATGACGTCCATAAAGCCCTGGAGATGGGGGCTGTGGATACCCTAATGTTGTCTGAAAACCTGGGTGATGAAGTAATCGATAAACTATTTGAGTCAGCGAAGTCTACCGGGGCGAAGGTGGAGATTATTTCAGACAACTTTGAGGAGGGATTCCAGCTTAAAAACACGTTCGGTGGAAAAGCAGCATTACTGCGGTTTAAAATAAATTAATTTGTGCCTGTAGTATAAAGTATAGACCCTGTTGTAATGTGGTCTGGGGGGTTGTAGAACCCCCCAACCCCGTTGCGACACGACAGACCTTTGGTCTGGCGTGTGTCGGAGCGTAGCTCCGCCACATGATCAACCTGTCTGCAGGTTGTTTTGTGTTTGGTAACTCGACTTTTACAGTCTCAGATAGTCTTATATTCTTTGTATATGTATAATTAACTAAAATGTTTTTTGGGAAAAGATTTTGGTTGCTTTTATCAATACTTGTATCGCTTTCACTCTCGGTTAATGCGAGGGAGTGTGCTGTAGAAATTCAGGGCGAGGGTATGCACGTTGTTATGGAGAACTGCAAAAATATCGGCACTTTCTCTTTAGGGGGAATCTATAACGGGGGGTGGGAGAAATTAACTTATCAATACCCGATGCCTTGGGAGGGAACATTTTTGACGATAAGGGTTGGTGATAAATTCTATACTAACTCCATAGATCCGGTGGAGGGGGATAGGATGGATCAGTATCTGGAGCAATCTGCGGTTGTTGAAGGAAATAAGTTGTCGGTGAAGTGGATGCTTCCCGGAGAGGTTTTGGTGGAGGAGGTTTTGGAGGTGATTAATGAATCCACACTAATTCATGTGAAGATAACAAACAAGAACCCTGCAAAAAACCTTGATGTGGGGGTTAGGCTTCACCTGGATACTATGATTGGGGATAATGACGGTGCTCCAATCTACATCCCCGGGGATGCTTTAAAGGAGAATGAAGCGGAGTACTCCGGGGGTGATTTAAGTTTCAGGTACTGGAAGGCCTATAACCGGAGAGATAAGCCTAATATTGTTGCAACCGGTATTCTGGTTTATAATGATGAATTAACTTACCCTGATAAAGTAGTGATTGCTAATTGGAAGAGAAGTATGTGGAGTATATGGGATTACGAAACCAGTGAGGAGGTCTCTGTTCTTGGTGACAGTGCGGTTATATTATTCTATAACCCAAGATCCCTTGGTGTTGGAAAGACCAGGGAGATTATCACAGGATATGGGTGTGGGGAGCCTGTTTTGAAGAAAGTATCCGGGGTTACGGAGATCGTTTTAAGTAACATCACCGGGGAATATTGCCCTGGAGACGATGTTGTAATTAAGGTTGATGTCGGCTCAGAGATTGATTTCTTGGGTTCTCTGGATGTTGAGATCAGAAATAAGGAAGGGGTTTTAGTCTATAACAA
>JAYEKX010000139.1:0-9301 GCA_034716875.1 Candidatus Altarchaeota archaeon
CCAACCCTCTATACTGCTTACTTTCCCCCCCTCATTATCTCCTTCCTTCTCCTTAACCATTCTCCTCCCCTATTTTCCTTTTTTTGTAGGCTGCATTCATCGTGTTTTACTTCAGCATCTCCTTGGTATGATTAGCTGCCTTTATGATTTCCATAAGGATTAATCCCAGGTTTGCTTCAGGTCTGACTAATGCCACAACTACTGCAGAGGGTCCTGCATCCACCGCAACTAATTTACAATCCTGTGCCTCTGAAATCACCCTCTTAACAGCACCTTTTTTGAGTTCCAAGACTGCAGTTTCTGCAGCACCAAACATAGTTGCTGACATGGCAGCGAATGTTTCAGCATCAACATCTCTAGGTAATTCGGAGGAAACCAGCAAACCATCTCGGGTAATAATAGCTGCCCCGTCTATATCCCCTGCACTTTCCAACTCCTTTAATATGCTCAAGAACTCCTCTTTTTTTGATTTTGGCATTTCATCACCTCTGGAACCTTACTAAACTCTATTGATTAGTATATAATTTAAACCACCCTGCTGAATAGAGCATCCAACACCTTGTGTACGTCCTTATCATTCAACTTAGTGGGTTCATCTTCATGTACTTTTGAGAGATCCTCGGCAGTTACTGGAATTATCTGTATATCCTTAGCTAACCCCATCTTATCTCGAAGTTTCTCTGGTTCTACCGCACCTTTCAGGTTTGTCTTATTTGCGGCTATCACGTAGGGTAATCCAACAGCCTTGGCTTTTTCCATCATCTTTTTTGCTCTTATGGCGCCATCAGGGTCTGTTGAATCTATCATGACTATAACACCAAGGGCTTCACCACCTAAAAGCTTTAAGAGGGGGTCAAACCTTTCCTGTCCGGGTGTTCCGAAGAGGTCTACTGAGAAGCCTGCATGATCTACATGACCGTGGTCTAGAGCAACGGTAGTGCCAACCCTCTCCACTGAAACCGCTCTACTGGATGCTGAATGGACAAATGAGCTTTTTCCGGCATTGAATGGTCCTGTAACCAGTATCTTAGGGATATAAACCTTAACGCCTCCTGGAGAGGTAATCTTGAATGGAACACCATGACCTTGCTTTGCCTTACCATCCCAGTTTACTTTAGATACGGTGAAATACTCCCTGAGAATTACTTTTTCCTCTATAGCTTTCAGTTGGATGATAGCATCAGCTGCTAGTTTCAGTTTATTCAGGACTTTATCCTCATATGGCCATTCAGTAAATAAAAAAACCCCTGTGGCATTATTTTCTTTAAATGATTTTTTCCATAGTGCCAATTCATCTATGGAATCCTCACCACAGTGATCAATAAGCGTTGATAGGGAGTCATACACCACCAGGGTGTGGGTGGTTTTAGTATCCTTTAATGCCTTCTTTAGTACCTTAGTAAGGGATTTAGTATTTCTCGCATCCTCCACAACAAATCTTTCAGGGGATTTAGCGTCTATTAATCCAGAGTATGCGTCTACAAAAAGAAATTTACCCTTTTCTTTATAATCGCTTATATCCCACCCATAGTGTCTTACTTCATTCTCCACGGTCTTACTGCTCTTTGATTCGGTTACATAGATACAGGAATCCCCTTTCTCTAACCTCTCCATCATGATTTGATATGCAAACGGTGAGTTATCAATTCCCGGGTAAGCCCAAAATAGCGCTATACTATACTGTTTTAAACCTCCGTCGAGAAATTCATCCAATTTTGGAATACTGGTTTCACATACACTCATTTTATAATCTTATCAAAATTTTCTTGTATTAATTATTATATAATATAAAAATATATACCTTACTACTTTTTATATTCTTTTAATAAAATGCTCATAACCTTTTTTATCAATTTTGTATTCTTCCCTATCCCTGATTGCGGTTATGCCTCCTGCAGTGACATCGCCTATTTTCGTGGCGTTAACCCTATCCTTAATCTCTTCGAAGCCCTCCTTTGGGATTGTGAATAACAGTTCATAGTCTCCCCCGCCGTAGAGTACGTAATCTATTAAGTTCAGATCTAATTTTTCAGCTGAATTCATTGCGGAATTGGTGACCGGGATTTTATCAGGGAATACATTGATTCCTACATTACTCATTTCAGCTAAGTCATATATACTAACCGCCAGACTATCTGAGATGTCGGTCATTGCGGTGGCGTGATTGTTTAGGAGGATTCCTTCATTAATCCTTGGCTCTGGCTCTAATGCTTTATTTATTACGTCTCTTCCTTGGTGTTTTAGATTCTTCAGCAATATTTCAGTGCCTAAGGCGGCATCTCCGAGAGAGCCTGTTACAGCCAGTATGTCTCCAACCTTTGCGGTGGAGCGTAAGACTGGTTTATCTGTTGTTCCCACACAGAACCCGGAGAGAATTAATTCTTCTGTCTGGTTGGTGTCGCCCCCGGCAAACCTTAGTCCATATTTCTTGCATTGTTCATTAACGGAATGAATTAGTTCGTCAAATTCATCCAGCTCCATGTCCGGGCTTCCATAGGACAGGAGGAATGCCACAGGTCTTGCACCCATTGCCGCTATGTCGCTTAGGTTTACGCTGACGACGAGTTTACCAATCTGTTTCCAGCTCATTCCCGGGAGGATGTGTGTTTTTCCATACACCAAATCTGTTGTTAAAACCAGGTATTCATCCCCGTGCTTGATGCAGGCGGCGTCATCCCCTATTTCAATGAATGAAGCCAGTTTTTTAATTAACTCCCTCTCCCCCAGGTCTGTTAATTTCATCCTATATACATATTATATCTATACGCCTTTAAAATGGATTTCGACGAAATAGCTGATAGATATGATTCATGGTATAATACTGATTTTGGCCGGTATGCAAACAGGCTTGAGAAGAAATTGTTAATGGCTTTCATAGACCCCCGGGGGGGTGAGAGGGTGTTGGATGTCGGCTGTGGAACCGGAACTTACGCTCTGGAGTTTGTTAAACTAGGTTTGGATGTGGTCTGCCTTGATTCCTCCCGGAGGATGCTAAAGATTGCGAGAACCAAGTCAGGGGATATGGATATGGCTTTAGGGTGTGCAGAGGGTATGCCTTTCAGGGATGATTCCTTTGATTTTGTTGTTGGAGTAACCCTCTTTGAATTCCTCAGGAAGCCAGAGGAGGCTGTCCGGGAGATGAGGAGGGTGTTAAAGCCCGGAGGAAGGATTATCCTCGGAGTCCTGAATAAAAACAGTTTATTTGCTCTTTATGAGAGATTAACTGGGAATGAAACATACACTGATGCGAGATTCTACTCCCCCTATGAGTTAAATACCTTGGGGGTTAAGCGGTGGGATTCGACTTTATTTGCATTCAAGAAGACGCCGGGGTTTATGCTGGATTGGTTCAGCAAAGCCGACAGAATCCTGTCGAAAATATTCAAACCTTTTGGGGCATTCATTGTTGCGGAACTGAATAAATGATCCAGACCCTTTAATACCTCTTAAATATCAGGGAGATCAGGAAGAATACTGCGCTTGCTATAATGATTAATGGGCCTGCGGGTATGTCAGTGAAGAATTTAAAACCCAGGATCCCTAGGATACAGGCTAAACTCCCCAGAATCATTGCCCCGTAGGAGTATTGAAAGAGGTTTCTGCTTAGATTCCTGCTTGTGCAAGCTGGGATAGCCACTAAAGCAGCAGTCAAAAGACCCCCGACTATCCTCACCCCTAAAGCCACTGTAAGAGCGATGCAAGCCAGATAGATTAGATTATATTTCTTTACATTCACCCCCTCCGCATTAGCCACATCCTCAGAGATACTTGCAAGAATCATCTCCGAAAAAATATGCCTGGTTACAAAAAAAACAATTAAAGCCAAAACCACAGTAATTAATGTCGTAGTAGGGGATATCTGAGAGATATCGCCAATTAAGGCTTGAGCAGTTTTTTCTTCAGGGAGAAATAAGAAAGCCACCGCCACCGATGAAGCAAAGACTACTGCGGTCAGGGCCTCCATAGGTAATCTAGTCCTTAATTCAAACAACCAGATTAAGATAATCCCCGCTGCCAGAAAAAGCAGAGCCCCCAGGGAAACATCAAAATCATACATCAGAGCCAATGCTATTCCGGGGAGGGTTAAATGACCTAATGCCCCACCCATCAAAGCCATTCTTTTAGTAACCATCAGGGATCCTATATAGCCTGCTGCCCCCCCAATAAAAGCCCCCATCACTAAAGTTAGAATAATGGATTCCATCTCAATCATGTTTATGTTCATAAAACTTGACTCCTGTACCATAGAGTTCCTCCAAACCCTCTGGAGTGAGGACTTCGTTTGGTCTGCCGTAACACAACATCTTTTTATTCAGACATAATACATTGTTTCCATGCTCCCAGACAACATTCAGGTCATGGGTAACCAGTAAAATAGTCAGATTCCTTTCCTTCCAGAATTTATGTAAGAGCGAGTAGATGGTTTCCTGCCCCCCTATATCTATTCCGGAGGTTGGTTCATCAAAAAGCAGTACAGAGGGTTCATCGACTAATGCCCAGGCAATAATCATCCTCTGGAATTGGCCGGTAGATAAGGCATCAAATCTTTTTTTAAGGAGGGATGAGTCCAACCCAACGGACTCCATGATTTCCGTAATTTTTTCGGAAGACACATTCTTGAATTTAAAGAAGTCTTTTATACTTAATGGGGAGGGGTCCTTCCTGTAAAATAATTCTTTAGGGGGCAGGTAGCTGATGTCTTTCGTGCTCCAGGAGATTTCCCCCCTGTAAGGCAGAAGACCTAAAAGAGCCCGCAGTAATGTTGTTTTCCCTGCTCCGTTGGGGCCAAGAATTATCAAAACCTCCCTCTCCATTACGTTAAAGGTTAAGTTTTTAATTATCTCTTCCCCCTCAAGTTCCACATACAAATTTTTTACATTCAAAACCTCCTTCTCCATCGTACCAAAATCTAGTTATTAATATAATAAATTCCTGAGAGATAAGCTACCGTGACATAGGATCAGCAGATCACTTCAGGGATTCCCTTATACTGCCATCGGGAAGCATGTTATTTGGATGAGGCTTTCCTGCTTCCTCCATCTCATACCTCACGCAACTCCTGTAGTCGCCTTTACAGTACGTTTCCACCCACATCCAATCCAGCTTACCTTCCTCGCAAAACCTCTTTATCGGGCAAACAACATACCACCTACAAACCTTGATCATTCACCTACCTAAAATTCTGTCGAAAAATGATTTCCTTAATCCAAGCCCCTTCTCGATCGCGTTTCTAAATGGATTCTCAGTCGGAGCCCCAACAATCCTTTTTGTTTCATCCCCGTTTTCATCAAGTATCAAAATCGTTGGCAGCGCCATTACACCAAATTTAGTGGATAGGTTCTTGCCTCGGTTTGTCTTCACTCTGATCTTCTCGAAGGTCACCCCGTAATCCCTGTATTCCGGCACAATCTCCTTCACAATGTGTTCTGCCTTCGGGCAGTGAGGGCAATTTGATGAAACAAAGACCAGTATCTTCATTTCAAAGCCCCAAGCTTTTTCTCTATTGATGCCTCATTATCCCTTCGGTCATCAATCTTTAATTCAGATACAACCCGCTTAGCTCCTGATTTAAATACGGCTTCATGAGCCTTCCCGACAGCGTTAAATAAGTCCCCTAGATTATCTGCCTCTATCACTGATCCCATAGCCCCGGGCTTAACCCTGACTCTCTCATCCTTTCTCAATACATCCAACGCCTCCTTCACATAACAGCTAACCCCCGTAGACCCTGTTCCCAAGGGGATTACGCTGAATTCCGCAATAATCATTTTATCACCCTAACTCCTCACTTCTTATACCCGATTCTCCTGAGGAAGTCTTTCCTCTCCTTCATCTGGTCAAGGCTTTCAACCCCGACCGGGATTTTACCGTCAATCACCCCCAGGATCCCCCTACCCCTCTCGGTTTCAGCGATAATAACCTGCAGGGGGTTTGCGGTGGCGGCATAAATCCTGCACACCTCCGGGACATTCTTCACGGCATTAAGGACGTTTATCGGAAATGCGTTCTTCAGGAAGATGATGAACGAGTGTCCTGCAGCAATCCTTTCTGCGTTTTTAGCTGCTAAATCCATCATCCCCTTATCTGTCCCGTCAATCCTCACAAGCAGGTCTCCGGAGGCTTCACAGAACGCCAGCCCGAATTCAATCCTCGGCACCGCTGTAATAAGGACTTCATAGAGGTCCTCAACAGTCTTGATGAAGTGGCTCTGCCCCAGAATCAGGTTCACTTCCGGGGGTTTCTCTATATCAACACTTTTTATTTCCATTTTAGTAATATTTGTATTCAACCCTATAATTAAACTAATGTCGGAGACGGGGTCAAAAAAAATGTTGAGAGGTAGGTTTAAGGGAGGGATTTCTCCAGTGCTGCTGGATTTTACTGATTCATTGGGGAGTGATAAAGAGATGGTTCTGGAGGACGTCTGGGGCTCTAAAGCCCATGTATTGATGCTAAGAAAGCAGGGGATAATCTCTAAGGATGATGCAAAAAAGATTATTAAATCCCTAATGAAGGCTGAGAAGGATTTTATCACTGGTAGGTTCAAGTTTAGTGAGGAGCTGGAGGACATCCACCTGAATATAGAGAATTATGTGATAAAAGATTCCGGCCTGGATTACGGGGGAAAGATGCATACGGCCAGATCAAGGAATGATCAGGTATTGACCGACACGAAACTACATCTCAGGGGCAGGATTCTTGAGGTGGAGGAGGGGGTGTTTAGGCTGCAGAAAACCTTGTTGAATCTGGCGGATAAATACGTGGATGCGATAATGCCGGGATATACCCACATGCAGCATGCTCAACCCATAACCCTGGGGTTCTGGCTTACTTCCTACGTCAGCATGCTGGCTAGGGATCTAGAGAGACTGAAAAATGCATACCTGAATGTGAATTCATGTCCCCTGGGGGCGTGTGCTCTTGCAGGAACCTCTTTTCCCATTGACAGGGAATTTACTTCGAGGCTGCTTGGGTTTGACAGCATCCATGAGCATTCACTGGATGTGGTAAGCTCCAGGGATTTTGTTGCCGAGACCCTGGCTGCTGCTGCGATATTGATGTCTAATCTCTCTAAGTTGGCAGAAGACCTCATCCTCTGGAGTAGTTATGAGTTTGGGTTCATTGAGTTCACAGATTCATTTACTACGGGAAGCTCCATAATGCCTCAGAAGAAGAATCCGGATATAGCCGAGCTGGTTAGAGGCAAGAGTGGTATGGTCTATGGATCCCTTTTTCAGATTCTTACAGTACTTAAGGGCTTGCCGTCGGGATATAACCGGGATTTGCAGGAGGATAGGGTGTTACTCTGGGATTCACTTCAAATTGCTGAGTCTTCACTACAGGTTCTTGATGAAGGCCTGGGGGATATGAAGGTTAACAGGGAGCGGATGAGGGAGCTTGCGAACTCCAACTTCTCCACCGCCACTGAACTCGCTAATTACCTGGTGAAAAATGAGGGTTTAGCATTCAGGAAGGCTTATGAGGTTGTCGGTACCGTGGTGAAGGAGTTGATTGATGAAGGAAGGGATTTCAGGGATGTTGAGGTTGTTTCAGGGATTCTGAAGAAATCCGGGGTGGAGGTTTCCATCCAAAAACTCAGTATCCTGGATCCAGAGAAGGTTGTTGATGGATACAGAAGCCTGGGTGGGACTTCCCCCGAGGAGGTGCGTAGGATGGTGAAGGGTTTCAGGAACAGGGTTAAAGAGGGAAACAGGGATCTGGGGGATAGGAGAAACAGGATTAAGGCAGCGAAAGACTTGACTGAGGAGTTGATTAAGGAACTTTAACCTCCCGTTCACAGTATTTACAGCAGAGGATGAGGGGGTTTCTTTGCACTACACTGAATACCGGCTTTACTGGTTCTCTCTCCTTATTGCTTATGCATTTAGGGTTGGGGCAGGTTACGATACCGGTGATCTCATTTGGCAGAACTACCTTCTCCTTTTTTACCACTTTATAATCTCGTATCCTGTTTATTGAGGCGTTAGGCGCTATTATGGTTATTTTATTTATTTCATCTGTTTTAATATCCCTGTTTTCTACCTTAACTATGTCTTTCTTCCCAAATCGTTTGCTGTGGATATTCATCGCCAGGCTTACTTCGTCTTTATAGCCTTCCCCAATCCCTAGGATGCGGAGAACCTCTAAGGCCTTACCCTGGCTTATGTGGTCTATAACCACGCCGTTTCTTATCGGCTTTATCTTCAGGGGCCTATCTTCCTTTAACAACATTTTATTTAAAATTTCACTCCTGAGACCAGGCAGAGTAAGGCCATTCTCACCGGTATTCCATTCATCGCCTGCTCAAAGTATCTGGCGTATTTTGTGTTGTCGAGGTCTGTGCTGATTTCCGTAACCCTCGGTAGGGGGTGCATGATTATGGCGTTGTCTTTAATGCCTTCAAGGATGTCCCTATCCAGGATGTATGCATCCTTAACCCGCTCGTATTCCTGCGGGTCCGGAAACCTCTCCTTCTGTATTCTGGTGGTATATACGACATCAAAATTCCTGATATTAAGCCTTCTTGATTCTTTAACCTTAACCCCCTTTGCCTCCAATCCCTTAATCATCCTTCGGGGCATCTTGAGTTCCTGTGGGGAGATGAAGCTTAAACGTACGTTATAATTCTCTAAGGCATTTGTTAGTGAATGCACGGTTCTCCCGTACTTTAAGTCACCGATTATGCAGATATTCAGCCCATCAATCGTTCTGAACTCCTTTTTTATTGTGTAGAGGTCCAGGAGGGTTTGGGTGGGGTGCTGATTAGAGCCGTCTCCACCGTTTATTACGGGGACCTCCACATTCTCTGAAGCTAATTTCGCTGAACCCTCGATTGGGTGTCTAATCACTATGATGTCTGCGTAGCCGGCCGTAATCTTTACCGTGTCCACAATCGTCTCTCCCTTAACTTCAGAGGTTACTCCGGGATGATCGAATCCAATGGTTACGCCGCCCAGCTTCTTCATAGCTGCTTCGAAAGACATTCTCGTTCTTGTTGACGGCTCAAAGAACAGGTTAGCGAGGATTTTATTCCTCATTAAGGAAGCGGTTTTCTTCTGACTCAGCCTCTCCTCCATATCCTGGGATTTCTTCAACACGTAATCAATCTCCTCACGTGAGAAGTCTCTGATGGAAATAATGTGTTTTTTAGTCCATTTCATTTTTTTTTAACTCCGGAGATATTAATAAGTTAGATTTAATAAATATAATAGAATGAAAACGGTTCTTGCTTATTCAGGCGGCTTGGATACTTCAGTCTGTGTTAAATGGCTTTCGGAGAATTATAAGGCGGATGTTGTTA
>JAYEKX010000140.1:0-9299 GCA_034716875.1 Candidatus Altarchaeota archaeon
TGAGATAAATGTTTTTCTAATAATGCAATAGTTATCATTATCGGGATAATTATTTTCTTTTTCATCCTTCAATATAAGTATAGCTCCTTTCGACATTACTCTTTAACTGCTTTCAGCATAATTAGCATCCCATCTGTCGATATAATCGAGTCTAGATTAACGAATAGATAGATTACAGAAAAAGCCAAAAGAGCGGAAATATTTTGTTTATACACGCTTTTCCTCGCTTTTTTGATTCCATCAGGCCCTAAGAAAAGATAAAAAAGCTCTAAAAAAATCCTTAGGAACCATTTACCGTAATATTCATGTTTAATTAACCTGAAACCTTCTCCCTCAAGTATTTCTTTCACTTCCTCGTAAAAGAATCCCTCATGGATATGCCCCATTGCCTTTATGTGTTCACTGAAATCGAAGGGCAGTATGGGCCTTGTGAGGTATAGGGGGGTGGGTACACTGAGAATGAATACGCCTTTAGGTTTCAGAACCCGGTTAACCTCCGCAATGACTTTGTTTGGTTCAAAGACATGTTCTATAACATCAAGGCACATTACTTCATCGAATGACTCTGTTTTAAAGGGGAGCTTCTGTGCATCACCTTGGATTAAATCCAATCTCTGGTTAATTCTTTCTGCTGCATTAACCGCAAATTTCAGTGAATCAAGACTTACGTCAATACCAGTAACCGAAACTTTGCGGAGTGAAAGCTCCCGAGAGTACGTACCCTCCCCGCATCCTAAATCCAAAACCCTCCATTTTTTGTGTCTCTCAAGGTATCTAAGGAGAACCTTAGCCCTTACCCTACCTGCAGGGTGAGGTAAACCAACAAACCTATACAAAAAGTCCTTTAACGTATTCCCTGTTGGAACGTATCCCCATGCAGCCATTATCATTCAACCAGATCGACGTAGTATACCCTAATGTTGCCTTTAGTGTATTCATAATCCCTGTGTTTAATTTCTTTATTATGCACCCTTAAGCTGTTTATTAAATCCCCTTCAGTAATCCCTGCCCTCATCAAGGTGAATAAATCATCTAAGTCAGTTTCATTAAAGCTACCGCCTCTTTTAAGCAGGATAAAACTAGTGTATCCCGGTTGTTTTGGCACCCTCCAGAGTGCCCTCTGTTTAAGTGCATAATTATTCTTGAGGTAATCCAGTTTCTCCCTCTTTTTAGCATACTCCTCCTGACACCCCTCATCCTCCGGATTCGGGCAGGTGAAGGGAATCATATTCCAATAACCCCAATCATAAAGAAAGATCCATGTATAATTCCTGCCTTCAGCCTCTTTCAGTCTATCTAAGTCACCAGGTAAACCCGTCCCCTTCCTGTCTGCATGCCATAATACGCCGTAACTCTGGTGTCTTGAATGAAAAATCCTTTCATTTACATTAGAGTGAGTATTTATGTACTCCCCTGCAATGTCTAAACCAATAAACTGGGTGTTGAACTGCCTTGAAATACTCTCATTTATCGGCTGGATTAACAGTAACAGAAACGGTATCATCAAGATCCAGTTAACATATTTGACTTCCCTGCCCTCAACCCTTAATCTCTTAGCGAGATCGCTGATACTGATGATGAAATACGCCATCAACATTATAACCAGGGGGGTTATGGGGTATTGATGGTATGAATGACCCTTAAGATATCCTGCAGATATAATCAACCAAGGTATGACTCCCAAGGTGTAACCCATAATGAACCGGTTGTATCCACCATGGTCTCTATAGAAATTATATATCAGAATGAATATGCCAAAAACTGCAAACCAGCTGCCAATGATGGTGAAATTATCGGTTATATAATGCTGTACGGGTATCTGCCACTGAGATGTTAACATGATATCAGGTTGTATACCTACTGGAACCATGGATATATCAAGCTCTTCACTTAACATGTTATTGTAGATAAGCCATGCAGGGATGGGGGAGAGAAGTAGTACGGCTATTAAATAACTTCCCCAGTATTTTTTCTCCTTCAGTCTCTTATAGGGGAAGATGAATAGTAGCGGGAATACTATGATGAAGTGGTCGTATTTAGTCAGGAAACCAAGCGAGAAAGATGCTGCACAAGGTATCAGGTATTTCAAGTCGGGTTTTTCCCTCCATTTCAAGAAGAAGTAGGTGGAGAGGAGTATAAAGAACATTGTGGGGTTTATCAGTTGCACTTGTCTTCCGAAGAAAATAAACAGCGGGTTTATCGCTGTCAGTAGGGCGGTGAGTAATGCAGCATCTTCGCGTTTAGATAAGTTCTTTACTATCAGGTACATCAATACTATTGTTCCTGTGCTGAATAGGATGCTGACAAGCCTTGCAATCCATAGTTCAGGTCCAAAGATCTTGAATAATATACCCACTAATATAGATGTTGTGGGGAATGAATCAGGGTGTACTCCAGAGGGGTCTTTATCCAGAGGGGGGTAATCCCATGCCGGCACAAAGAAGCCGTGTTTGAAGAACCCGTCTCTTGCGAAATTTCTTGCCTCACCCAGGTAATGCTCTTCCTTCCAGTTGTGGTAGCCAACAACCGGGTAGTCGATGTGATATATCCTGAGGTAGAATCCAAGGAGGACTATGATAGCGAGTACTACCAGCGGGGCGTAGTTTATAACCTTCCTAGTTTCCTTGGTCTTTGAGTAGTAAATGCCGTCGCCCTCAATAACCCCGTCCTGGGTCATTGATTTAAGTTTCCTCTTCAGCTTTTTTTTACTTACCTTCAACTCTGTTTGTATTTCATCCAGGGTTTTTTTCACGGTAAGTGAATCAAGAATATCTTCTTCAAGCATTTTAGTAGGGGAAAGGATACAATAAATCCAACAACAAGAAAATTCATGAAATGAATTTTATTGGCTAGTATAAAGTATGATTATACTTTATAATTCAAAAATAAAAAAGCTTGTATTATTCAGAGTCTATTCACATCTATGACTTCCACACTGCCTACGCCATCCAGTTTCTTCACACCCGATTCTACCTCCTCCATACCCCCCGCACTGTCATTCAGAAGAATCACCACCTCCAGGGAATTGAGGCCGAATGCTATTGGCTTCACCTCGATTGTATGGATCCTGCCAAGATCCTTAACGATCTCCTCCAAAGCGTCTTTAATAGGATCTAAATCAACCCCTGCATCGGTGGGCATTATCCTTAAAGTAGCTGCTACATTCAGTTCCATAATTAACCTTTAGATGCTGCCGTCTTTATGGTGGTCTTCATGGAGCCGGGTAATTTCATCGACGCGGCCCTCAGGGCTTTTTTCACACTTATTAAGCCTTCCTCGCTCTTGTTCATGTATACGCTCATGACTGCCTGATTCTTTTTAACCCTCGCAGCTTTACCCATGGGTTTACCAAAAGACCTCCTCATCCCCTCCTGCACCCTGTCGGCTCCGGCACCCGTAGCCATGACATTCTCCCGGAGGACATGATGGGGGTACACCCTGATCTTGAATCTATAGTTGCCTGCACCTAGATCACGCTCCAGAATCTTGTTGACAGCAATCCTTGAAGCCTCTAATGCGTTATGTCTGACCTGTATATCCGCTTTCGCAACCACTGAAATCTCTGTGTCGAATTCCGCTGAAAGATTACCCATATTATACCTGTTTATCTTTGATCCGGGAATTCCTGTGATGAAGGAATCCGCCGGATTATTCGACACCCTGGTATATGCGGGACTGTCCCACTTGTAGCATCTCGCCGGTCTTAAACCCATTTTATGTATATGATTAAATGTATTGAATCTAATAATCTTAGATTAGGGATTTATAAATTACTGGAAGAATGGTCGGCGCTTCCCCAAGTTTTTCGGATGAGCATGTAGTGAGGACATTACTGGCTTTAGAGAGGGGTAAGGTGGGCAGGAAAAGGCTGGTCAGATTACTGGGGCTTGGGGAGGGTAGTGTCAGAACAATCCTTAAGAAACTGGGGGATCAGTCCCTCATAAGATCCAGCAGGCAGGGGCATGAATTAACCCCGGAAGGGAAATTGAGGGTAGGGGATTATCTGGAGGGATTCACTTCCCCTCAGGAATTTCATCCAGGGGATTTAAGTGAAGGCTTTAAGTCCTTATTGATTGTTCATAACGCCTCGGATAAGATAAAAACCGGGATGAAACAAAGGGATATTGCTCTTGCTAGTGGCGCGGACGGTGCATTAATCCTGGTTTTCAGGGATAACAATCTGGAGTTTCCGGCCCCTGGTGTCCGGCTCTCCGAGTTTCCTGAGACAGGGCAGGAACTAGGAAGGATGAAATTAGGGGAAGGGGATGTTGTCGTTATCTCATTCGGAAAGACGCAGGTGAAGGCTGAAGACGGAGCCGTAGCGATAGCATTGGAGCTAACCAAGTAAGTTAATCAGAATTCACTTAAGCTGGTCTGTTTTTTCCTGTTCACGGTGTTCCAGGATTTCCTCACGTAGTCCGGTAGTTCACCGTTTCGAACCAAGTTTTTTATAAATCCTTGGGTGACTTCATCAGAGGGATAGCCTGAACCGAGTTCCCCGTACTTGCTCTTAAGTATCTCTATCTCCCGGTCCCGTTCCACCTTAGCCAGGATTGATGCGGCGGAAACCTCGATGTAGCGGTCATCAGCCTTATGCTCTGAAATTATTTTGGGTATGGATACCCCCTTTTTATTCAGGAATACTGTTATCTTACTCTTGAAGTTCTCTGCTATGCTGTCTGCTGAGTCGACAATAATCTTGTCTGGATTACACTTAAGAGAGGATATTAGTTCAGCAATCTTCAATGCCTCAATCACGTTCAACGAGATTTTCTTACGTCTGAGATCAATCTCCTGCGGATAAACCTTGATTAGACTCCATTCCACCGCGTATTCCTTAATCAACGGCTCCAGGGAAAGCCGTCTGGAGGGCGCCACCTTCTTTGAATCCCTGACCTTCAGTTCCCTTAATTTATCCCCCCCCACCTCATCAAAAACTGCGCAACCCATCACCATAGGCCCTATCACAGGACCCCTGCCCGCCTCGTCTATGCCGCAAACAATCATCTTTGTTTTTACTTTCAATATTATTTTAGGGGTTAATATATCCAGGTTAGTGTTTTTGGTGGATTGGTGTAGGGTCAGATTGCATCCTCGTTGAACTTGGATTTATGCTTCTTGAAGTCAGATTATAACCAGCTCGCTAAACCATCTCGTTTTTTTATTTCTTTTATTTCTCGTTTACTATACCCTTTTTCCTCTTTATGTAACTTCCATCTAATTGTACCCCCTACAATATTTAGCCGGAGGATATACAATTCGAAACCTAACTTTAATGCTGCGTTGATGTTCTTCTTACGCTTGTTACTATAAACACGTAGATTACTTGATTTTGTACTCGTTTTGACATCAAGTAAAATGGGTTTAAGTTTTTTAAAAATCTTTGAATATTCCCTTTGCATCTCTTCAAGTTCTTTTTTATTTTTCTTCAAAACTTTTTTAACTTTTTTATCAAGTTCTCCTTTAGTTAATTTTGTTGGTTTACTCTCAAGTTCAGGGGGATTTCCCAATTCATTAGCTAATCGTTGTATGCCCCACAAAAGACATTCTTTTTTAAACTTCTCTCGGTCTTTCCAATAAATACGAAAATTTTTTTTGCCCCTCATATCACTTTCTGACATTAAAAAATTTTCAAGCATATTGGTGGTAGTTTTGCCACCTATATGCTCAGAGAAAAATTCTTGTTGTAGTGTACTTTCTGACATTAAAAAATTTTCAAGTCTCTTGATACGAATTTGACAGCGCCGTATATTGCGGTGTAAGTCGATGAACTTATCATTATACCTGAGAAATTCCTTCTTATCTAGTATGAGAAAATCCCATGTTTTTGATAAATCATCAGATATGGAAAATTCCTCACCTAGAAAATTAGCAATGCTTTGATTAGATATCCCATTTTTTTTAATGAATGTATAGTCAATGTGGTTGACCTGACTAATCCTCTCTTCTGATTTATTTTCAACAACTCCATTTTTTTGAATGGGAAACGTATTTCTATGCCATCCAAAATATCCTAATTTTTTCAATATAGCCGCAGCAAAAAACTCACCAACATATCCTATTGTATTTGGTTTGAAAATTTTACTTTTAATAGACTCTTCACCTTTTGAAATTAATTCGAATCTACTGTCTTTTGATTTAATAGTTTCCATCCCATTCACTCCATCATTCACTCTTTTTTTATAAATTAAGATAACAGGTAAAACCAACCCCTCCTTTGTTATAATGCGTTTTGTGGGATTGAACGAAGTGAAATCCTACATTACTCGTTCTGATGATCAACCTGTCTGCAGGTTGTGTCTACATCTTCTCCGGTGCTTCAATCCCCAATAAATTCAGTCCGTTTTTCAGAACCTGCCGGGTGGCGTCAACCAAAAGAAGTCTTCTCTCCCTTATTTTTCCTTCAGAAGGAAGCACGGGACAATTCTTATAAAACCTGCTGAATCCGGTGGAGAGCTTATAAAGGTAGTTAGCTATGATGTTCGGCTTCTTCTCACTCGCGGTTTCCTTAACAACCTCCGGAAACTTCAATATATGTCTTATCAAATCCACCTCACTTTTCTCTAAACCCAAATCAATGCCGTCGACATCAATCTCATCCACACCTATCCCGGATTTTTTGATGATGCTAGAGCATCTGGCGTGGGCATACTGTATATAGGGGGCGGCATCCCCCTCAAAATTTAATGCCTCACTCCACCTGAACGTAATCGGCTTTTGAGGGGATGTCTTAAGGATGTGGTATTTAATCGCCCCGATCCCGATGACGGGAGCGACTTCCTTAGAGGCAATCCCTCTTTTCTCTATCTCTAACTCAGCCTTACTTACAGCCTCCTCAAGTAGTTTATCCACGGGAGCAGTCTGCCCCTTCCTTGTCGACAGCTCCTCCCCCTCGAAATTCACGAAGGAGTAATGAACCACCTCCAAGGGAGTCTTCACATTATAAATCTTTCCTAAAATCGTCTTTAACTCCAGAAACTCGAATTTATGATCCTCGCCGAATACATTAATCAACAGATCACCTAGTTTACTCTTCTGCAGGTGGTATGCTACATCCCTGGATAGATATACGGAGGTTCCATCTGCTCTGGCAAGTATTGAAACCCCTCCCCGCCTCTCAATCCCAAACCCTGCAAGGTCGAGGCCGAATCCTTTCTCAGAGGTCTTGGCATATTCACTCCCTCTGAGGAATTCCAGAACAGCCGAGACGTCACCACGTTTTATGTAATCGCTTTCAAAATCGAATCTATCGAAATGAATTTTTAGTATCTGAAATATCTCTTTCTGCCCCTTCAAACATCTTCTCGCCACATCACTTATCTCATTTAGTGCCCCCTCATCCCCCGACTCCGCCTTCTTTATGTACTCCTGAACCCGCCTCGCAAACCCTGGATCCTCCATAAATTTCTTATTGGCGGATATATACTCGAAAAAGACCTTGAAATCCTCTTTCTCCTTATACCGCCCATATCTTTCAATCGCATCCCTATCCGGCTTCAACCCCTCCTTAAAGCCCAGGGCAATTATGGCTATCTGTTTACCGACATCATTCACGAAGTAGTGTGTCTCAACTTCATAGCCGGAGAATTTAAGGACTCTGGCGAGGGAGTCCCCAATCAAGGAATTCCTCACCCGCCCTATATGCAGCGGCCCGGACGGGTTTATGGAGGTATGCTCTAGAATCACTTTCCTGTTTTTCCTCCCAGATCCCCCGTACCCGGACTTTCTCTCTCTCAAATCCTTCAACAGAGGGATGATGATGACTGAATAATCCAGAGAGAAATTTATATAACCATTAACCGCCTCCACGTTCTTCACAACACCCCCGGGGGTTATCTCTCCAGTAATTTCTTTTGCTAGCTCAACCGGATTACTCTTTCTCTTGGAAGCTAATTTAAATGCTATTGTTGAGGTGTAATCCCCTTTCGTTGACTCCTTAATCTCTGCCGGCGTTAAGGATTCACCGGAGGCTTTCTTTAGCAACCCCCTGATTTCTTCCTTAATCAGTGCATACATGTTACTTAATGGGATTTGGTGTAGAAAATAGACAGGATAAGCTCAGCATATTATGGGTGTGATGAATACCTCTATAATCCCTCCCAGAAACAGGATCAGGATGGATAGAATTATTAAATCCAGGGAGTCTGTTACTATATGCCAGAATTCCTTTGCCCTGAAGTCGTGATTCACTACAGCCACTGAGATAATGCCTCCAGCCAGTGCACCTATAAAGTAGGCGGATATCTCAAATACTCCATGGAGCATATAACAGAAGGTAATGGAGACGGATGAGTTAAAGTAGTTATAGATATAATCTAAATGATTCAGGGAGGCATACCTAGCGATATATTTCCTGACTGCACTACCCACCGCCACCCCTATGATGGATGCATTCAGGGTTAATATAAAAATGGCTCCGGCGCCATAAAGGAATGAGAATATAATGCAGAACATTAAAACACTGAAATTGTTGGATAGTATAACACTTAACTCATTAATCCCTGTGACTTTGCCGACCGCACCGGCCCCCTGTATAGATTCTATAATATCAATTTGAAACCTGAAGAGATTATGCATCACTTGATGATAAACGTTCAGCTTTCCATCCTCCTTCGAGATAATGTAGACGTCCCCTCCCCCAGTTATCTCCCAGTTACCCCCACCGTCTTTCTCAATGAGGGCATTTTTAGAAAGAATAAGTTTTTTGGTTTCAAACCTGCCCCTCAATTCCTCCGGGATAATACCTTGATTCAAGTTCCCCTCCACCCCTACCGCATTTATGCTAAACAGGTACTCTTGATCTCCAGGCAGAATAGTGAACCAAAATGAGTATGAAACCACCATCCCAATAAAAAGAAAGAGGAACAGGGATAATGCTTTCCCGTGCTCTTTTATCAGAAAGGTTTCTTTATGCACCATAAAATCTTTCTCTTCCTCTAACTTGATTGTTTTAGTCATTATCAGAATCAGGGGTATGGTGGTGAAAAAAATACCCACCAGACTTGCATCTTCACCGAAGGTTAAATGCGCCAGAAGTAAACCGACTGCAGAGTAGACGAAGCCAACTAGAAACATCTCTGCGGGTGTTTTCTCCATCTTCGATGGCCTGATTATGGATTCCAGAACCATATTTTCTTTAGGTGAATATATAATATTGCTTATTGTTATAAATTTATTAAAGAAATGAAAAAAACAATTTTTATTGCATTAATTATTTTATCCTCAACGGTTTCTGCCAGCATCTCGGATAGTGACTGGCCTATGGTTCATCACGATATAGCCCATACAGGCTTTATTAA
>JAYEKX010000141.1:0-9206 GCA_034716875.1 Candidatus Altarchaeota archaeon
CAACGTGGAGGGGATAGAGGCGAAGCAGAAGGATCAGGAGAAAATCCTTGCTGAAGAGAGGAAGAAACTGGAGGAGGAGTTGAGTGAAATTAAAAGGGAGCAGAAGGATCAGGAGAAAATCCTTGCTAGCGAGAGGAGGAAACTGGAGGGGAAGTTAGGTGAGGTAGAACAGAGGGGGCGTGAGTTAAGTCAGGCGGAGATTCGTTTTGAGGAGGAGCAGAAGAAGCTTGCGGCGTATAAAGCCAAGAGGGGGGATGTTTTGAAGAAATGGGAGTTGGAGCAGAAGAAGGGGTGGAAGGATCAGGTGGTTAGTAGGGGGCGGGAGAGGAAGGAGTTGGATGCCCAGAGGGCTGAGCTGAAGGATAGGATTAAGGATGTTGAGAGAGACCGGCTGAAGATAGAGGAGGGTTTAAGGAGTGTAGATCAAAAACGGGCTAGCGTTGAAGAGACTGAGGAAAAGCAGAAGGATCAGGAGAAAATCATTGCTGAAGAGAGGAAGGAGATTGAGGGGCAGAGGAAGAGGCTAAAGGAGGAGTTGAGTGAAATAGAAAAGAGGGGGAGTGAGTTAAGTCAGGCGGAGATTCGTTTTGAGGAGGAGCAGAAGAAGAAGCTTGCGGAGTATAAAGCCAAGAAAGAGGAGGGTTGGAAGAAATGGGAGTTGGAGCAGAAGAAGAGGTGGAAGGATCAGGTGATTAGTAGGGAGCGGGAGAGGAAGGAGCTGGATGTCCAGAAGAGGGAGATAAGAGAAAGGATCAGGGGGATTGAACGGGATAGATGGATGGTAGAGGAAGACCTCAGACTGATAGAGAAGAAAAGGGATGATATTCGGGAGATAGGGAAGAGGCAGAAATTAGATAAGGAAAAGATTGATAAAGAAAAGAAAAAGATGGAGAAAGAGAGGAGGGAGATACAAGATAAGCTAAGGGAGATAGAAGAGATGGGGAAAAAGAGTGCTGAAGAAAAGGCAAGGATTCGAGAGGAAAGAGATAGGTTGGAGAAGGAGATCAAGAAGATAGAGGATGAATGGGTAGACATCGTTAGGGCTGATAAGTCAATTACTGGGGAGGGTAAGACGAAGGAAGGGAAGAGATTGCATCAGGCGTTAAAGAGGATAGAGCGTGAGTGGGGTAAGATTGAGCCACAGGCGGGGGGCGAGAAAAAGGTTAGAATGGAGTTAACAAAGACGGAAGATGATCTCACGAGACTGAAGGGGGAGCATTTAAAGAAGAATGAAAGCCAGGAAATTAAGGTGAAAAATCTGGTGAATTCCCTACTCCGCCTGGTGAATGAAAGGAATGAAATAAGGTTGGGGGATGCAGCGCAGGAATTAAATATAGATAAACAGGCTCTGGATCGATACAGCCGGATTCTGGAGGATGAAGAGATTATCGGGATAAAACACCCGCTTGTGGGTGATCCAATATTGAGGAAAGAGAGTAATTAACTTAATATTCCCCCAGGATTTTCAGCTGTTCCCAGGGGGTTTCATCTGTTTTTGGAGGCTTCCAGTTTAGGTTTCTAAGAAATATCCAAAGTATTCTAACTCCATCCCTTACCGGGTGGAGTGAGGATTTACTGCCATACCTGTTGTCGTAGGTAATGGGGATGGAGTAGATGTCATAACCAAGCCTCCTTGCTTTAGTGATCATCTCCATCTCTATAGAGAAGCCATTAACCCTGCTGTACCTGAGGAGGTCATCAATAACTTCCCTCTTCCATGCCACAAAACCAGAGCAGCAGTCGGTTATATTGCCTGTATAAAAAATCCTGACAAGGAAGGTGAATATCCAGTTCCCGATTCTGTTGAAGTAACTCATGGAATTCGCATTCATTTTCCCCTCCAGTCTGGACCCGATGACAACATCGCAGAATCCTGACGTCAGGAGTTCAAGAAGCCTTGTTGACTCCCCGGCATTATATGTATTATCTGCATCCAGCATAACCACGTATCTGGCATCTGGATGGATATTCTTAAATGCAGTGTTTATCGCACCTCCTTTACCCTTGTTTGTTCTATGCTTGATTACCTTGGCGTTCCTGGATTCAGCGATGAGGTGTGTTCTGTCAGTGGAGCCGTCGTCTATCACCAGGACATCTGTTTTAAATCCTTTCTCATTTAACGCCTTATACGGGATGCTGTCGATAACCTCTCCGATACCTCCTTCCTCGTTAAAAGCCGGTATGATGAATGAGATAAACGCCATTTTATATCTAATTTCGAACAATATATATAAATATAGGACAATATTGTATAAATATCAGAATTTCTTATATTTTACTCTGTAAAACATAAATAATATATAACAACTACCCTGTTCAGAATATCCCTAGATACGATTCATATGTCAACAGATTTTTGACATTCATATACCAGAAAGAAGACGACGGAAATTGAGGTGAGGGAGATCCAGACATTAAACTCCGTCATTCCTCCCGTAATGGAAGCAACACCTTCATTTAAACCAAGCGAGAGTCCGACAAACACGTCGATGCAAACACTCAGGACTACTGAGAGTACAAATCTCTCCAGCCGATCAATCCCTTTTTTAAAGAGGATCAGGCTCAATAGATAACCGGGTATAAATAAAACCAGCATACCGCCAAGTAAAATCCTAATAATTTGAGTTATAACATTTATCATCTCAATAGAATATTAAAAATGTACTTAGATATATTGAACCTACTTATCGGTTTTTTACTGCTGTTATTCCTGCCTGGGTTTTCACTAACCCTGGCGTTATATCCTAAAAGAGAGATAGGCATTTTTGAAAGAATCTCGTTATCCATCGTCTCCAGCATTTCCCTTAATGTCCTCTCTATTTTTTTCTTAAATTATTTTTTGAAACAACCCATAACCCTTCCCTCATTAATTATAGACATACTGTCGGTAACCCTCTTTTTTACTGCAATATACCTCTTCAGAGCCAGGGAATTACCTTGGGCTGGCTTGAGGAAATTATCCGACAAGAAAATTTTGTCTGAAAAACAAAACAAGAAAAATTCCACCAGAATTTTTGTGCCCAATTTGCCAAAGGCAAATTCGGGTTTTGTGCTGCAGGATGAGCAAAATCCCTTCAGGATTTTGTCTCAGAAAAATGAGCAGAATCCCTCTGAAGGATTCTGTCTCAGAAAAAAATTTTTTTCAAAAATTTTTTCTGAAATCCAAAGGATTTTTTCTGATAAAGTACATACTTTATCCTACAGTAGAAAAAAATTTCTGGAAGTATCCTGCATACTATCTCTATTGTTAATAACCTTTCTATTGGTTTATGGCATACACAAAGATTATTCCTACCCGTTTATTTCAGATGAGTGGCATCACATCGCCCAAGGGGTTCAGATAGTGGATAAAGAAGGAATCCATTTACAGAATCCCTATTACAAGGAGGATGTGGAATTCTTGGAGACGGGGTTTTTTGAGATTGGTTTCCACGTCTTTTTGGCTGAATTTTTCTTGTTAACGAGTCAGGATCTGGTTCTCTCCTATGTGTATCTGCCGGCGGTCTTCGCCTGCATAAGCTCCTTTATACTATTTACCTTCGTTTATAAGGTGTCAAAGAATTTTTATATAGGGTTGCTGTCTATGTTGTTTTTCGCAGGATTAAAGAGTAACATAAGCGTTCTTGGTCCATGGTTCTTCATACCCCTCACCCTGGGGTTTGCCTACATCTACCTCTTATTTTACCTGACAATAACCGGCCTAGAGAGAAACAGCTTCGTATCCCTGGCTTTGTCAGCCTTCATCCTCCTATCCCTAGCGTTGATTCATCCCTGGTCAGCCAGTTTCATCATGCCTGTGGTTGTGGTTTATCTCCTGTTGAGGCCCGGGCTTATATCAAAGAATCTCTGGGGGTTGCTGGTTTTCTTTCTCATACCTTTATCCTCCTTTATATATGTATTCAGGATCCTGTGGCAGGGTTCCTTCATCGAGACACTGGATTATTTCATAAAGAATTTCTTGATTCGGGATCTGGGAATCCCTGCTAATACTGGGGTGGGGCATTACCTTTACCCCCTGGATTTCTATGGCTTTATCCCTCTCCTGCTGGCGTTTATCGCTATTTATGTTATCGTCAGGAACGGGGGGCAGAAAAAAGTTTTTTTGGTGTGGATATCCCTCATGTCCTTCCTCATCCTCATTTTTCAATTAAGGGGGTTGACCTTACTTGCCCCGTATGAACGGGTTTTTTATTATACCCTGCTCTCCCTGGTTCCGTTATCTGCAATCGGGCTTTTTGGGGTTTTGAATCTTATTAACTCCAAGATAAAAACCAGGTATGTTTCCATTACCTTATTAACCTTTTGTATCCTGCTTGTTGTTTATTCCTTATTCTCTGGTTATTATGAAAGTGATAAACTGTATAGGTTAATCGATGACCCAACCTACTCCGCATTAAAGTGGTTGGAGGGGGATAGAAGATACTATAATGTTGTACTCTCCAGACCCACGATTTCCTCTGCTGTTTATCCGGTAACCAAAAATTATGTGGTTTCCATAAATCCCGCGCAGCTTGGTCACAGCGCCCGTGGTTTAGAAGACAATAAGGAATTTTTCATGTCTCCCGGATGTGACGCCAAAAAAAAGATTCTTGAGAAATATGATGTTGATTACGTTCTTGTGGAGGAGGATGATAAAATACGGTGTGACTTTATGAGGGAGATTTATAACAAGGGGGGTGTTTATATCTATAGGGTGGAGAATGGAGACCTTTGAGGCGTTAAGAACCCGGAGGAGTGTGCGGGATTTTCTGGATAAGGGGGTTGAGATAGAGACGATAAATGGAATCCTGGAGGCTGGCAGGTGGGCGCCTTCCGGGCTTAATAATCAGCCTTGGAGGTTTAAGATTGTTGATAATAGTGAAGTCAAGAATAGTTTAGCTGAAGAGACTCACTATGGTGATGTGATAAAATCAGCCCCCCTATGTATCGTGGTTTTTTTGGATCAGAAAGCCAGCTATGATCGTGTCAAGGATTTACAGGCGATAGGGGCCTCTATACAAAACATGCTTCTCTATATTCATTCCATGGGTCTTGGTGGGTGTTGGCTGGGGGAGATACTGGGGAATAAGGATAGGGTTAGTAATATACTCAAAGTCCCTAATGATTATGAACTGATGGCGGTTATCGCCGTAGGTTATCCCGTCGAAAGAGCGCGGGGATCTGAAAGGAAAGATGTTGGGGGGTTGCTTTTATGATGGATCTGGGTCTCAACCATAGGACGTATGAACTCCTGGAGGGGATTAGTGTAGGGGAGTCTACTGAATTTAGTATAGGTGGTGGGAAGGCTACTGTGCTTGATCTTGGCGTTGAGGCTGAGGTTGTTGATGAGTCTGTCGCGAGGTGTGTGGCTGAAGCTAGCATGGGTTCTCTGGGGCAGGTTGAGATAGAGGAGGGTAAATTATGTGTGGATATTCCCGCGCATCCAGCTATAGCTACTCTAAGCTGTCAGTTGGCTGGCTGGTCTATAAGGCTTGGGGGAGGGAAGAAACTGGGTTCGGGGCCGGCGAGGATTCCGGCGAGAAAGCCTGGGGGGTTGATTGATGAGGTTGGTTATCATGAATCCCCTGAGAAGTCTTCGCTGGTGCTTGAGACTGACATACTTCCTGGTGAGGGGGTGTGTGAAGGGATCTTGGAGGCTACGGGGTCGAGTGAATTAATTATTGCTGCCTTCAGGGATGATTCAGTTGTTGGGTTGATTAATGTGTTGGCGAGGGTTGTTGAGGTGGGTTTGTTCAGGCTTCATAATATCGGGTTTGATGTAAACAGGATTTCTTCAGCCAGGGGTGAGGTGGCGATTCCCCCTATCACACGGGATATTATGTTTACGTCGAATGACGCCATCATTTATCAGGGCAGGGTTTCTTTGAAAGTAGATGGCTGGGATTCGGGGTTAACCCCTAAAGCGGTCTCCAAATCATCTAGTGTTTATGGTAAATCCTTTAAAGAGATTTTTTCAGCGGCTGGGGGGGACTTCTATAAGGTTGATGCGGATATTTTCGCTCCCGCCCGGCTGGAGGTGACTGATTTAATGGATGGGAAAGAATATTCTGCCGGGGAAGTAAAACCCCCAGCCTAATCTATTTGCAGTTTCTCGCCTAGTTTGCTTATTGATTTATGGAATTTCCCGTTATCTACGAAAGGCTTCGTGTTCATGGATGACTTCTGCACCTCTTCTGAATGCTGGATTGTATGGAATACGTTGAATTTCTGTGATATGTAATTGAATTCTTCATGACCCCGGATTTTGTTAGCGACCACATGGGTTTTAATGCCTAATTGATTTGAGTAACTTAGCAGTCTTCTTGTTACAGAAACCGAGCCGTAGTTGGGTTCAGTTACAGCAAGGATATTATCCATTCCCTTTAATGTGCCCTCATTCATTATCTCCAGGCAGGCGCTCACATCCATGATTACTGTCTCACTCCTCTTCAAAATAATCTCCTGGAATAAAGACCTTAAAAAGGCATTCTCTGGGCAGAGGCAACTTGACCCCACCTTCTCCACCACACCCGAAACCAATAACCTGAGGTTTCTTGAAATCCTCCTGCTGTGTTTATCAACAATATCCCTGACATAAGGCTTCACCTTGATGAAGCCATTAGACAACCTGGAGCGTTCATTCACCAAACCCTTCATCTTACTTATGGGGGGGAGTCCTTCATACCCAAAGAATTCGGACATATTCAGGTTTGGGTCGGTGTCCACTACCAACACCTCAAATCCCCTGTCAGCATAAATCCTTGCTAAATGAGCTGCTATAGTTGTTTTCCCTGAGCCGTCTTTACCTGTTACTGCAATCTTCAAGACCTTCACCGCTAGAATTTTGGATTAATAACTTTGGTACTACTAGTATTTATTTAAATACGCAATCTATAATGATAAATCATTATAATATATGAGGAACAAAAAAAATGGTGGAAATAAAAATTGATGCGGATAAATGCACTGGATGCGGAACCTGTGTAGACAGCTGTCCCGTAAGTATCTATGAAATGAAAAACGACAAAGCAACCATATCAGGGAATGTGGAAGACTGCGTCGTCTGCAGGGCGTGTGAAAGCTCCTGCCCCGCAGGGGCTATTGAAGTGGTGGAATAAAAAACCTCCACTCCCTTTCTTTTTTTTATTAAATAGGTAATAACCTCACTATCTCAACATCTATTGTTGAGCTGGCAACAACCTTATCGTTATACACCAAGTCTGCATTAATCATGTAGGTCCCAGGAGTGATGCCTGCACATCCATAGCATCTCGGCGTCCTATATGTAACCGTTCTCGTATTCACACCCTGATCAAGATTCATTCCCCCTGTTTTATTTAACCGATGAAACCCTGCATTGATTCCATAAACCCTGATATCCACGCCCCTGACTTCATCTGAACTGTTGATTGTGGCTGTAATATTCATGAGTTCATTGGAGTGATAGGTTTCCTTATCTGTGGACAGGATTATCCCCATCTCCAGGTTAGATATCACAGTAGTTGTTGATGTAGTGGAGGTTGTTGTTGCCTGTAATGTGGTTGAGCTGGTTGATGAGGTAGTGGTTGATGTTGCCTGTAATGTGGTTGAGCTGGTTGATGATGTGGTGGTTGATTCAGTCTCCTTCTGGACACACCCGCTGATTAATATTCCGACCATTAAAACAAACAAAACCATGAGTTTATTCACGTCCCCCATTTTTTTTTTAAACACCGCTGAGGGTGGTGCTGCCGTCCGGGATAACCAACACCTTCGCATCCTCCCCCCTAACCTTGAATGCTTCACTTAATGCTTTATCTGGTGTTTCAGCATACCTGAACCGGAATACCCCCTCGACCTCTTCTTTCGGCATCTCTGAGACAAGGAATATACTGGCTTTCTCCAAAGCCTTCAGGTTATAATAAGCTTTATGTCCACCGATTACAAACTCTTTTTTCAGTTCCTTCTGCATCTCCTCCTTGGTTTCATATATCCTCATCCATTTATCGTAGTTTCGATGACCTACGCCGTTACCCACACCCTCCCTGCATTCAGCAACCAGGATAACCGTTCCTCCCTCCTTAACAACATTCAATGCCAGATGCAGGGCCTTATATGCCTGATACAGGTCTATGTCGTGTGGCGTACCGTTCGCAGCCGTAACCACTATATCTGCTTTATCCCTGGCATCTACCTTATAGATTTCATCAACGAGTTTTGCACCCTTCCTCAACACGTAATCGAAGTCTCCTGCGAATGCCCCAACCACACCCTCCTCGGTTTGAACCACATTAATTGTATAATCAACCCCAGCCAGTCTTGCCGCCTCTGTCATATTCTCATACATGGGGTTTCCATCCAGAACCCCTGGCCTGGAATCCGGGTGAAAGAAATTCTGTTTATAGTTCTCCTGGATTGTTTCATAGCTTGATACACCTGGGAGAATGCTCTTCCTACCGCCTCCGTAGCCGGCGAAGTAATGAATTTCAACATCCCCTGTAAGAATCTTTACATCCGCTTCATGAAAAGCCTTCTTAACATTTATCCTCGTCCCCTTCGAGGTAGTCCCGATATGGATAAAGTCATCCCCTCCACAGTCATTACTTAAGTAATTAATTCGTGAAGCAAATTCCTTCCCCAGTAATCGTTCAGCTTCATCCTCAGTCACCGCTCTATGGCTTCCGGTTGCAAAGATTATCTGTATGTCTTTATCATCTACGCCGGAGGAATAGAGTTCATCAAATAAAGGCGGCAGAATCTCGGCAGTTAAACAAGGCCGTGTATGATCATCCACCACCACAGCAACTTTATTTACCCTATTTTTTTTCTCTATAATCTCTCTGATTCCTTCAGTACCTACCGGATGCTTTAAAGCCTCTCTGATTAACTCCTCCGCATCTGCCTCCCCCTTAAACTCCTTAGGCTTAAGCACACCAGAGAGATTCCTGTCCGGCACGTCAATAGGGAGTTCCTTTCCGCCGTAGGGTAGTGTCAACCTCGTCATGGTGAGAATTCAGGATTTACTCTCCTCCATATACTCCTTGATGAGGGATCTCAGGAAAAACAGGGGTATAACTCCTGTTGCTATGGATATAACCACCGCAAGAGCTGATACCTCCATAGCAAGTTGGCTTGTAGCTTCGCCGGCCATGCCTGCACGAATACCTATGGCTGCAACGACCAGACCTATCTCCAGCCTGGGGATCATTCCAACACCTATTAAAGTAGCCTCCTTGTTTGAACACCCC
>JAYEKX010000142.1:0-2183 GCA_034716875.1 Candidatus Altarchaeota archaeon
TATCCCCCAGATTAGTTATGTAACCGCTTAGCTTAACCTCCAGATCATCCCAGTCATATATTTCCTTTTCCACATCATCTACATCAACATCATTCTCCTTCCCTTTATCAATTATATGTTCACTATCATCTGAGCCGCTTCCTATCCATTCGACAACATTTTCGAGGAGTGGTTTGGTTTTGTCTCTGAATTCGCAGCAATCCATCTCTTCATAATATGAGTTGTCTTTACCGGTCCATTCATTTATTTCCTCGGAGTACCCATCTATCTCCCCGTTAATTTCTTCCAATCGAGTCTTCATTTCAGCTAAATTCCCTACTGTTTCATCAAAACCATCGCTTGATGCGGAATTAAGTATGGCATTCATTATCTCCCCAATAATCTCGCCATCTAAATCAAGTCCCGGAGGCACGAAGGAGGGTTCACCGAGGTAATACCATTCACTCATCCAGGTCGCCGTTGGAATGCAACCCACATCAGTCAAGTCCTCCGGGAAATTAACGCCATCCAAGGCCTCCAGATCGCCGGAGAGGAAGGTATGCACTGGGTCATAAGAGATATGTCCCTCTTCGAGATAAGGGCCGCATAAACCCTCCGTCTCAAAGCGATAGGCGTTGGCGTATGCCCTAGTGTATAACAGGCCTGTCGTAAAAAACGCGACATTATCTTCATAGCCTTTATGGAATTCATAACCCCGTTCATACATGTCAAGCAACCTCACCGGGACCTCCGAAGTGATGGTGACGGTTTGACCATACCTATATTCCTTATATGAGGAGTTCATGTATGTCTCCACATTAAAGGTTAAACCCTGATCTGATTCAGTGACAGAGATATCATCTTTAGTTAACAAAGTCATGGTAACCGGGATACCGTCCATAACCCAGGTGTAAGTCCCATCCACGCAATCCCCCGGTTGGATGCAGAGATACTCATTGAAATTTTGGGCGAAATCCATAAACAAATCCTGCTTCAAAGCCTCCCTGCCCTCCTCTTTACTCCCTGTTAAATAGATGTTGACTCCCTCATCGTTCATGGAGTGGGTGACCCGCCAGATTGCGGGATACGCCGCATATTTTATGACAGGAAGCGTCTGAGCCCTTGCAGTATACAATGCGTTACTGAATTTCTGCACCTCCAAGGTTTCATGCAAACCCGGGTCATAAGCCGAACGCATTATATGTACTGCCACAAAAAGAACTATGAATACCACCATTGTACCAATCATGGTATACATCATATGCCCCCTCCTGTTTATAGCTATCATTTTCGCCATATATGTAAACTCATTTCACCCGTCTCCCCGTCTGTTGTTCTGAAACCCTGCCTAGCCAGACCGAAGTTATCGGGTATACTGAGGCAAGAACCAGCCTCAAGTCGGTCACAACACGTTTCTGCAGTGAAACAGTAATCATACCCCTGTTCACTCAAAAGAATATTAAGGCTCTCTTTCACAGAATCCCTTGCTGCAGCCTTATAATCCTTCCGGGTCAGGGTTAACGCAATAGCCTGCCCCAGCTGGTTCTTCGAGTTATTAAGCCCCATACCCGCTACCTGAAATCCAACCCTAACGCCGATTGCCGCAGCCACCCTCCCATAATCTGATTGAGCAAGCCTGTCCTCAACATACAACGCTTCACCAATCGTCTCAGTCACCGTCTTAGTCTCCATAGATACGTCAGGAGGTAATAAATCCATGAAGGTTGAATCCTCCCTAACACTCAACTGCATGTAACTTATGAAACGATCCAGTTTCACATTAACCCCCCTAAGGGTGCATTGAATCCCCTCTAGAGTATCCACCAGCTCATCAACATCCTCCTCGTCCAAAGAATCACTTAAATCCTGGAGGCTGGCATTCAGTTCAGAGAGATTACCTCTGATAGCCTCATTAATCCCGGTGTAAATGAATTCATTCACTTCATCATTAATGAAATCACACGGATCCTCAACAGTCATATTAATTACGCCGAAGAGGTTGATATACCCCTTTATTTGATCCACCACATTCGTGCAATTCACATAAGATATGCCTAAATCCCCTAGATTATCTCCCACCCCCCTGATGTCCTCGCTGATCACATTTATATCCTCCTTAAGCGCGCTTACATTAGCTTCACTTAAATTATTCTTCAGGATTGTGAGTATGTCGTCAAGGTCATCCATATGTCCCTTTAATTCAT
>JAYEKX010000143.1:0-9060 GCA_034716875.1 Candidatus Altarchaeota archaeon
AGGAAATTAAATTAAATAAATGAAAATTGCGGTAACGGGTAAAGGTGGTTCAGGGAAGACGATTATTGCAGCGAATCTGGCAAAGCTTCTGGCGGAGCGGTTCAGTGTTTTGGCGGTGGATGCGGACTCCAGCCTGAATCTGGCGGCAGTCTTTGATCATGAGGATTTAACGCCCCTGAATGAGATGAAGAGTCTGGTGGATGAGCGGGCCCGGATTGATGGCGGCCTGATTAAGTTAAACCCGTACGTTAAGGATCTGGTTGAGAAGTATTCTACTAAAATCAATCCCAACTTAAGGCTGCTTGTTATGGGTACTGTGGAGCAGGCGGGCTCAGGATGTTTGTGTCCGGAGTATTCCCTCCTGAGGGCTATGCTTCAGGAGCTTGTGCTGGATAGGGGTGAATACGTCGTCATTGACCTGGAAGCGGGTCTTGAGCCCATGAGCAGGGGCACTATAAAGAATGTTGACTCCATACTCATCATAACGGAGCCGAGCTACGGCTCAGTGCAGGTGGCTAATAAACTGCTGAAGTTCTCCGATGAACTCGGGATTAAAAACAGCCACATCATAGCCAACAAAATCAGAAACCAGGATGAGCTGCAATACCTCTCAGACCGGTTTAGTGTATTTCATGAGATACCCTACAGTGAAGACATTCTTAAATCCGCCATGACCCAGGAATTCTTCCAGGTTAATGAATTCAATAAAGCCATTAAGGAATTAAGCCATAAATTAATACACTAAAATGAAATATTTCTCTATCAATGCCTTTGACATACCGGATGCCTGGATTCAGGTTATTGAACGAATCTATAATGAGGGTGATCTATTCCGGGTTGAATACGGTTCAGAAATAACCTTAACCAAAAAGATAGCCCTTGCTTTAGAGATAGAGAATCCGGAGAACAGGCCCATGGTGCATAAGAACTCTCCCTTCGCTATGAAGTATATCGAGCAGTACGCGCTTGAGTACCTCTTCATCGGGGAGAAGCATGAGGGAGAGGAGTACACCTACGGCGAGCGTTTAAGAAAACCTGTGGATCAGATTGAGGGGGTTATAGATAGATACAGAAAATACAAGGGTGACCGCCAGAATACTATGATAATAAGGCACCCGGAGGATTTAAGCAGTGAATACCCCCCCTGCTTAACCGTCCTGGACACGGAGATACTGGATGAGAAACTGCATTTTATGGTCTACTTCCGGTCATGGGATGCCTACGGCGGATTCCCTGCTAATGTGGCCGGACTGCAGCTGTTGAAGGAGTATATGGCAGATAAGATTGGTGTTGAGCCGGGTAAGACCCTTGCATTCGCGAAAAACATCCATCTGTATGAGAGGCAGTTTAAGTTTGTGGAGACGATACTCCATCCGAAACTGGAGAGGCCGAAGATGGACGAGATGTGATTTTTTATCTATTGAATCAAGTATAATTATTAATCATTATAAATACATAAAATGGTATCCGGGAGAGTTATACAGTCTAAGGATCTGGACCCTAATTTCAAGCACGAGATAACCAGAGAGCCCGGGGGGGAACAGATAAAATACTGCTTCCAGTGCGCTACCTGCTCAGCATCATGCCCTGTTATGAGAATCAACCCTAAATACAACCCTAGACGGATAATCTATATGTCTCTTCTGGGGATGAGGGATGAAGTCCTTAAAAGCGAATTCATATGGCTTTGCTCCTCCTGCTACACTTGTTATGAACGATGCCCTCAGGATGTGAAGATCACTGAATTAATGAATGCCATAAAAAACATCGCCGTTAAGGAAGGTCACATCAACGAGTCCATGGAAAAACTACTGGAGATTATTGAGGAACATGGTAGAGCCTACCCGATAGGTGAATTCGAGAACAAGAAGAGGAGTAGATTGAATTTACCCCCGATAAAAGAAACCCCAGAGGAAACAAGAAAGATACTTGGAAGATGAATGAATACGCTCTTTTCCTTGGATGCACTGTGCCTGTGAGGGCGCTTAACTATGAATTATCTACCCGGAGGGTTGCGGAGGAGTTAGGGATAGGTCTTGTGGATCTGGATAAATTCTCGTGCTGTGGATTCACTATCAAATCAATAAACCATAAATCGGCTTTGGTTATGGCGGCAAGAAGCCTTGCTATCGCTGAAGAAAAAAACCTGGACATATGCACATTATGTAGTGCATGCACTTCCTTTCTGACCGAGGTTAATAAAAAGCTTAAAAAAAACAAAGACCTTAGGGGGGAGGTGAATAAAGACCTTGAGTCGATAGGGAGGGAGTTTAAGGGATCCATCGAGGTGAAGCACTTCGCCAGGATACTGTATGATAATAAAGAAGGGATTAAGGAGAAAATAGTGAAACCTCTGGATGGATTAAAGATTGCCGCCCACTACGGATGCCATTACTTAAAACCCTCCGAGATATATAATTTCGAGGACCCTGAGACTCCTTACACACTGGATGAGCTTATTGAGTTGACTGGCGCAACATCGGTTGATTACATGAATAAGCAATTATGTTGTGGAGGCGGAATCCTTGGTATTGATGAGGACACTGCTTTAGAGATGTCCGGGGTGAAGCTGGATCACATAAAAGGTAACGCGGATGCTATGGTTCTCATATGCCCGTTCTGTGACATCATGTATGACATAAACCAGGGGAGGATTGAGAAAAAACGAGGGAAGGAATACAAGATCCCTGTCCTGTATTATCCACAGCTGCTTGGTTTAGCCTTAGGACTTGATTCAAAGGATCTTGGTTTTGATATGAACCGGGTCAGGACAAACAAATTACTGGAGGGGTTATAGAAGATTGAAAGAAAGCAGCGTATTAGTCATTGGTGGGGGTATAGCAGGCATGTCCGCATCCCTGGATCTAGCTGATATGGGATATAAGGTGTATCTGGTTGAGAAGGAACCGTCTATAGGGGGTAGGATGGCCCAGTTAGATAAGACCTTTCCCACACTCGACTGCTCAATATGTATACTGGCCCCGAAGATGGTTGAGGTGGGCAGGCACCCCAATATCGAGCTTCTAACGTATTCAGAGGTTGAGGAGGTGACAGGTGATGTGGGCAATTTCAGGGTGAAGATAAGAAAGAAGCCAAGGTATGTGAATGACAGTTGCACCGGATGCGGGGCATGCACAAAAGCCTGCGTACTAAACAACAAAATCCCTGATGAATTCAACTGCGGATTATCCAATAGAGGAGCTGCGTATATAACATTCCCCCAGGCTGTACCGCATAAAGCCGTAATAGACGCCCTAAATTGCCTGCACCTAAAGCTTGGTAAATGCACCCAGAAATGCATGGACGCGTGTACTGCTAATGCAATAGACTTCGATCAGAAGGAAGAGATCCTTGAGGTTTATGTGGGTTCTATCGTGGTTGCAACAGGATTTGATCTGCTGGATCCCTCAGGGATAATGAGGCTTGGTTACGGGAAATATCCTGACGTGATCACTTCCCTGGAGTTTGAGCGGCTGATAAATGCCTCCGGGCCAACTAAGGGGGAGTTAAAAAAACTGTCTGACGGAGAAAGACCGGAGAAGATTTCTTTCATTCAGTGTGTAGGCAGCAGGGATATCAGGCACAAGAGCTATTGCTCAAGGGTATGCTGTATGTATGCAACTAAGGAGGCGGTGTTGATCAAGGAGCATTACCCTGATGTTGACGTGGAGGTTTACTTTAATGACCGGAGGCCAATGGCGAAGGGTCATGAAGAATTCTTTAAAAGGGCTGAGAAGGAATTCGGGGTCAGATACATTAATTCCCTGCCTTCGGAGGTAACTGAATCAGACGGATTAAGTGTTGTTTATGAAGATGTTGAGGGTAACACGATTAAGGAGTCAAGGCTGGATATGGTTGTGCTCTGTCCTGCAATAATACCAAGCGGGGATACAGGTAAATTAGCGGGGGTGCTTGATGTAGGGCTTGATGAGCATGGGTTCTTCAGGAAGCATGGGTCGAGTAACCTGGATTCATCCAAAAAAGGGATTTATTTATGTGGATGCTCTCACGGCCCCGAGGATATAGCGGTTAGTGTGGCTGAGGCGAGCGGTGCAGCCATAAAGGCAGCAATCGATACTAAAGAGGGGGTGAAGAAGGAGGATAAAAAACCGGTGGAGGAAAAGTATGTAAGCCCCACCGATGCCCCGCGCATAGGTGTGTTCATATGTCACTGCGGGATAAACATAGGCGGTGTCGTGGATGTGAAGAGCGTGGTGGAATACACTAAAGACCTTCCGGGTGTTGTATATGCCGGGGACAATATGTATACCTGCTCGGAGGATGCTGCGGAAGTAATCAAGGATAAGATCAGTGAATTCGATCTGAACAGGGTGATTGTTGCCGCCTGCACACCAAGAACCCATGAGGTTCTGTTTCAGAATACCTTGATAGGGGCTGGATTAAACCCCTACCTTTTTGAGATGGTGAACATCAGGGACCAGTGTTCATGGCCCCATATGCATGAACCCGTGAAGGCTACCGCGAAGGTGAAGGACTTAGTGGCTATGGCGGTTTCAAAGACACGGCTTCTTGAGCCCCAGAAGAGGACTGAAGCAGATGTTACTAAAGCTGCTCTCGTTATCGGGGCAGGGGTATCCGGCATGACTGCTGCATTGGCTCTGGCAGATAAAGACATAAAGGTGTACCTGATTGAGAAGGAGGGGGAGACAGGGGGTCTGGTAAAGGATATGAATTATATAGAGTATAAAGGCGAGACTGGGGAGGGTTTAGTGACGAGGTTGACTGATAAGGTAGCAGGGAATGAATCTATTGAACTCATGCTTAATACTGTGGTGAAGAGGGTTGACGGCTCTGTCGGGGATTATGACGTATCCCTCGAGGGTGATAAAAAGGTGCGTGCGGGGGCGGTTATAGTTGCCACCGGCGCTATGGAGTTTAAGCCTGTGGATAAGGGCGTAAGGGTTTATACCCAACTGGAGTTTAGTAAGGTCTTGGTTGAAAAAAACCTGGATGGTGAGGTTATTGTGATGATCCAGTGTATGGGGGCGCGTGAAAACAAAGAGGGGAGGACATATTGCGGGGTTGTATGCTGTGATACGGCGATAAAAAACGCCCTCCTGATCCGTGAGAAAAACAGGGATGCAAGGGTTTATATACTCTACAGGGATATTGTTGCTGACGAGGATTCTTATCGATTAGCGAGGGAAGCCGGGGTTATGTTCATTAAATATGATGAATTGCCTGGCTTATCCAATAAAGGAGATAAAATCCTTGTTAATTTAAGGGCGAAGGATGTGGGAGAGGATCTTGAGCTGGAAGCCGACGTGGTTGTTTATTCAACGCCTCCGGTGCCTGGAATGAATAAGGAATTGTCAGAGATACTGAAGGTTCCGTTGGGACAGGATGGGTTCTTTTTCGAGGCCCACCCTAAGTTAAGGCCGCTTGATTTCGCGACAGACGGGATTTTTGTGTGCGGTACTGCGCAGGGGCCAAAGAATGTTTCTGAATCGTTGAATCAGGCATATGGGGCTGCTTCGCGGGCATATACGATACTCTCAAAGGATAAGGTGGCTGGTGAGGCGATTGTTTCTGTCGTGAATGAAGACCGATGCATCGGATGTGGAAACTGCGAGGCTGTATGCCCGTATGGGGCAATAAGTATTGATGTTAATGAGCGGGTTGCTAAAACAAACCCGTTGTTATGTAAAGGCTGCGGCACCTGTGCCGTTGAATGTCCGGCGAAGGCAATTACGATGCAACACTTCACGGATGAGCAGTTAATGGCTATGATCAAGGAGCTTATAGCCAACATGCCGGATGATGAACCAAGGATTCTCGCATTCCTCTGTAACTGGTGCTCCTACGCCGGGGCAGACAATGCGGGGGTGAGCAGGTTCCAGTATCCCCCTAACGTGCGGGTGATCCGGGTTATGTGCTCGGGCAGGGTTGAACCTAATTACGTCTATTACGCCCTCTCCGAGGGGGTGGACGGCGTTCTTGTAGCCGGCTGCCATAAAGGGGACTGCCACTACATGACAGGTAACCTGAACGCTGAAAAAAGGATGATGAATGCAAAAAAATTGATTGAGGAGGCGGGTTATGAACCTAAAAGACTGCGGTTGGAGTGGGTGTCCGCCTCCGAGGGACAGAGGTTCGCTGACCTGATAAAAGAATTCACTGAGGAGCTCACAGAACTGGGTTTAAGCCCTCTGAAGGGTCATGGGTGATTAATATGATTGTCGTTGAAAGAAAGGATATACAGGATATATACAGGAATCTGAAGCCGTTTAAGAAGATCCTTATAGTGGGTTGCGGCGGTTGCGCTGAGGTTTATCAGGTTGGGGGATCCAAACAGGCTGAGGAGGTTGCCACCCTCCTTAAGATGGCTGCTAAGCTGGATAAAAAGAGTATTGAATTAGATACGGTAACCCCTGTACGGCAATGCGATAAACAGATGGTTGAATCCACATTAAGCCCGCTTGTAGAGGATGCGGATGCGATACTTTCCCTTGGGTGCGGTGAAGGCGTTCAGGTTATTGCGGAGGTGTTTGAGGATAAACGGGTTTACCCGGCGAATGATACGAAGTTTATCGGCTCCCAGGATCGGGAGCTTGATAAATTCAGCGAACTATGTTCCGCATGCGGGGAATGCATCCTGGATAAAACAGCCGGAATCTGCCCGATAACGAGATGCGCAAAAGGTCTCTTGAATGGGCCGTGCGGCGGACAGCTTCAGGGTAAATGCGAGGTGGATAAAAACAATGACTGCGCATGGATTCTGATCTGGAAGAGATTGAAGGAGAGGGGTGAGATGGATCTATTCAATGAAGTCTGGATGCCGAGGGACAGGAGGAAATCCTCGTCCCCAAGAAAAATAGGGGGTGTGGTGTAAAAAATGGAGCCGTTTACTGAGTTAATGAAGGAATTAGAGTCTAAGAGGTTTACACTCACAGGGGAGCTTGAGCCTGAGAAGGTGACTGACTTAACCGAGGTGATCAAGGAGGCCGAGGCCTTGAAGGGTTATGTAACAGCATGTAACGTTACGGATAATCCCCAGTCCTTCACCTACATGAGCAGCCTCGCATGCTCCCATGTTGTTCAGGAGAAAGCAGGGATGGAGACTGTTTATCAGCTGACCTGCAGGGATAGGAATCGCATGGCATTATTCTCTGATTTACTGGGTGCCGCCGCCCTCAATATCAAAAATGTCCTGGCTTTAACCGGGGATCACACAAGCCTTGGGGATATGCCAGAATCCAAGCCTGTTTTTGACCTGGACTCATCGCAACTGGTGTATATGATGAAGAAGATGATGGATGAAGGCGTTGATCTGAATGGTAAGAAAATCACTCCACCACCCAAATATTATGTGGGGGTTGCAGCTAACCCGAACTCGGATCCGCTGGAGCCTGAGATACTGAAGCTAGGGAAGAAAGAGCGTGCGGGAGCGGATTTCGTGCAGACTCAGGTGGTCTTTGACATAGAAACTGTTGAGAAGTTCCTGGATGCATCAAGTAATGTCTCCATACCCATCCTGATCGGGGTTTTCCCGCTGAAATCCTTCGGGGTTGCTGATTTCTTTGATAAATACGTGCCGGGTGTTTCTGTCCCAAAGGAGCTCTTGGAGGAGTTCAGGAAAGTGAAGACTGAGGTAGAGGATAAGAGTGAACAGAGAAAGAGGTATGATGAAATAAATGAGGAGTATTTCACGGCATTCCTTAAGGAGATCAAAAAGACTTCCGCAGCCGGCTGCCATATAATGGCCGTTAATTACGTGGATATGATAAAGACATTAATAAACAACATTAGGGGATAAATGAAGAAAACAACCGTTGCAGTAATCGGGGCTAAAGGATGTGCCGAGGAGTTTATCCGTAGTGTGGCAGCCCATGGAAGAAAGACGAGGGTACTTAGCCGTATATTCCTGAGGGATTTGCCGGATATACTGGATGATTTAAGTGGGTTAATCCCTGATTCGGTTTTTAAGGCGGATGTTGTCCTTGACTACAGCGGTCACCCGGATATCCCGTATGCGTTGGAGTCTGCAAGGAGGGTTATTACCTTCTCGAAGTGTAGTTTACCTAATACCGTGTCTGTTGATTGCTTATGTAGTGTGGATATTACGGAGGAGTTCGGCATTCCTGTATTTAAGATATCTGTTGAGAACGGGAGAATTAATGAGATAGAGGTGATTAAGAGCTCGCCCTGCGGTGCATCATATTATCTGGCAGAGAAGCTGGTTGGCATGTCTGTGGAGGAGGCAGTCAGTAAATCCGGTTTACTGACTCAGTTCACCTGTAAGGGAAACGGCGGACCTGAAGGCTCAATTCACAAGGCTGCAGAGATACACAGGGCAGCGATAGAAAAAGCTGTTTCAATCTGAATTTAATCCATAGGGGATAGTTTCTGTAGGGTGTATGTGAAATCAATCTTGGTTGCTCTTATGTTTTCTATCGGAAGCAGGGTTGGCAACTTCTGCATCAGAGTGTTCTGAATAAGAGGTTAATGCATTAATCACCTTTAATGTAATTATCATAATGTTTTTCCACTCCTTGTTTCTGTAGAAATATTCATCTTTTTTTTCCGGAGTAATTCAATCATTAATCTGGAGGACAGTATATTGAAAAAAATACCTGAAACAATCAAAAAAACTAAACAAAAGAAAAAAAAGAGGCCTGAAACAACAACAACAAAAAACAACCCACAACCATACACACAAAAAAGCATTTTTATGCACTCCATCCCATTTATCTAAACAAAAGAAAGCTAAATCTTTTAAAAAAAAGGTGAACCAAAAAAATGACTAAAAGAAGAATCTTGGATAAAGAATTAGAGAAGGAAATCAAGGATAAACTCGATAAAGGAGTGAAAGACGCGAGAAGTAGAATAGACGGGGGTATGAAGGAGGCAAGAGTAAAAGCCGAAGAAGCCAGGATGACTCTGGAGTCTGATGAGGAGGAAATAGCCGAGAAGATTAAGGAGCATCCATTGAAGTGGGTGGCTGGAGCCTTTATCGCAGGATTATTGATTGGAAAGATTATTTCTAAATAATGAGGGGGTGAGTAGAATGATTGATATTATTTCAAAAGTTGTGGGTGA
>JAYEKX010000144.1:0-2149 GCA_034716875.1 Candidatus Altarchaeota archaeon
AATGCTATAAAGAGGGATGTGAAACCGTGGGACGATATTTATAAGACGGAAAACATGCTTATGACTGAGGAGTTATAATGAAAGCCGGAGGAAGCCTGTGGGAAGGCATTAAGGGGAGAAAAAAGGAGGTGAAAGAAAAGAGGGGGGATATAGCTATCAGGCAGTCTGAAAAAAAAGGTGATTTAGAAGACCTCTGCTCTAACATGGAGGGGGTCTATAAAGAGATACTCTCGGAGATGGGTGGCGTGATAGCTGGTCAGCGTGAGGTGATAGAGCATATCCTGATTTCAATCTTCACCAGAAACCATGCCCTCCTGGAGGGATATCCCGGCCTGGGCAAGACCCTGATTGTGAGTACATTAGCTAGAATAATGGATATTAAATTCAAGAGGATTCAGTGCACGCCGGATTTAATGCCCTCAGATATTACCGGAACGTATGTAGTTGAGGAGGAGGACGGTAAGAAGGCATTTAGATTCGAGAATGGTCCGGTATTCACCAACATCCTCCTTGCAGACGAGATTAACAGGGCAACCCCCAAGACCCAGAGTGCTTTATTGGAGGCTATGCAGGAGAGGCAGGTGACTGTGGGAACATGCACATTCCCGATTGATAAACCCTTTTTTGTCCTGGCCACGCAGAATCCAATAGAGATGGAAGGCACCTATCCGCTGCCTGAAGCCCAGATAGATAGGTTCCTTATGAAGATTTCGGTTAAATACCCTCAGTTAAAGAGTGAAAACAAGATAATTGATCTCTACACCGGGGGGAAACCACCCGCCTTGAGGAAGATTATGGATAAGGAACAGCTTTTAGGGATTCAGGAATTAACCAGAATGATGCCTATTTCCAATGGAATTAAGAAGTATGTATTAAAGATTGTAGTTAAAACCAGGCCGGAGAATGATGGAATCGCCAGGGAATTTCTGGACTATGGCGCTTCACCCAGGGCATCTATCGGCCTTATACTTGCAGGCAAGGCCAGGGCATTAATCGATGGAAGAGATTACGTAAGTAGAGGGGATATAGAGGAGATGGCGTATCCAGTCCTGAGGCATAGATTAATCCTGAACTTTGACTCCGAAAGAAGGGGGATAACTGCTGATAACGTGATTAAAAAAATATTGAAGGAGGCTAAGTAGTGGCTATCGACCCCACATTTCTGGATCAGTTAAAGAAACTGAATTTTCTCGCCAGAAGAAAGGTTTCCAGCGTATATATGGGCACCAGGAGGTCTATAAAACAGGGCAGGGGTATGGAGCTTTATGACCACAGAAGGTATTATCCCGGCGATGATTTCAGATCAATTGACTGGAAACTGTATGGTAAAACCGAGAAATTATATATCAGAAGATTCGAGGAGGAGAAGAACCTCACCTTACACATACTGGTGGACTCCAGCACCAGTATGGATTACTCAACCACAGGGATGAGAAAGTTTGATTATGCAGGAAGTATCGCTGCCGGTTTCGCATTTATTGCTTTGAATAAATATGAGAAGTTTGCAGCCGTTCCTTATTCAGATAGACTGCTGGAGGTTATGCCCGCCAGGAAAGGGAGGATGCACTTCTTTAGGATGATCAGTTTACTGGATAGTTTGAAACAAAACGGGGAAACTAATTTAGGGGAATGCATGAATCAATACACAGGGTTTATTAAAACCAAGTCTTTTATAATCGTGATCTCCGACTTTCTGGAGCCCATCGATTCCCTGCGGAAAGGGATTTACAGGGTGGCAAAAAGGTCTAAGGAGGCGATTCTTATTCAGGTCCTGGATCCGGGTGAAATCAATCTAGGGTGGAGGGATGATATAAACTTTGAGGATATGGAGTCATCTAAACATGAGAGGGCATATCTAAGCCCTAACTTCAGAAGGAAGTATGTGAACAGATTAAGGGAGCATATCTTTGATGTCAAAGAAATCTGTGATGAAACCAAAACCGGGTTTTTTTCAGTTAACACCAAAACACCTCTCTTCGATGCCTTTGTAAGTATCGTGGAGGGAAGAAAGCAGGAGGAAATGTGGGGGAATGACGCTGCTTGATGAAGTGAGTGAAACGAATGCATGCCACACCCAGCGTAAACCGATGTTCGGTTTCTTGATGTAATCTTGATGTAATTATAAACTCCGGAGGGGTGTTTTAGGTTT
>JAYEKX010000145.1:0-2137 GCA_034716875.1 Candidatus Altarchaeota archaeon
TCGAGGAGTACAGGAAATTATCCGATCCATTCCATACAGTCTTGTCTGAAAAAGACCTTGAAATCATAGAAAACCTCATCCATACGGCAGACATCAAAATCAGCCACCTTTCAGAGAAGGAATGGGGTTACTTCACCGAACACTTCACCTACGACACCAACGCCATAGAAGGATCAACAGTAACTGAAATTGAAGTAAAAAATATTCTTGAACAAGACAAGTGGCCGGGGAGAAAGTCAAGACAGGAAATCGCGGAAACATATGGGGTAGCGCGAGCGATAAAACATATAAGGAAAACCAAGGAACACGTTTCCTTGAAATTGATTCAGGACCTGCATAGGATCGTATTCAAGAACTCCAAAATATTCGCAGGCCAGGTGAGGGGGAAGGGGGTCGAGGTTGTCATCAAAGACGCCGCCGGAAACATCGTGCACCGGGGGGCACCCCAACCCAAAATTAAAACCCTTCTAAAAGAGCTTGAACGATGGTATAACAAAAATAAGGACAAATATCACCCGATAGTTTTGGCGGCTGTAGTCCACAACCAATTCGAAAACATCCATCCATTCCAGGACGGAAACGGAAGGGTGGGGAGACTACTACTCAACAACATACTTCTAAGGCATTGCATGTCTCCAGTAAACATCGAACTTGTGAACAGGATCCAATATTACCTCTGCCTACAAACCTACGAAAACGAAGGAAACATAAGGCCTACAATAGAACTAATCCTGAAGGAATATAAACGGCTTCAGAAGGAATTGAAGACTATATGACTACAGACACTGAAAAATGTAGTCATATAAGGTGGATTAAAAACATCCTGTTTGGTTCTCCCCTGAAATCAGATAGATTGAAACATAGAAGAAAATAAAGTCTTGATGTTGTCCCGTGCCCTGACAACCATCGGGTACGCCTCAGCTAAAGCCTAAAAAGGCAATTTAGCCCGTTTCCGGGTAGCTTAACTATTATGGGATTAAAGCCATAAAAATACCGTGAACAGGACACTGAAGCCCTATACGCTATTAGTGTTCTCAAAAATAAAAGCTGACTTCGCCACTTGACCTACCCCCCCTTTCCTGAGTGTCATAGAATAATTTGCCACTTTGGATTTTAGCACAATTAATTTCTTATAGTCCTGCAGTCCATCCTCCGTCAATCACCAAGGCATGGCCTGTCATGTAGTCCGAGGCCTTGGAGGCAAGATAGATTACCGTCCCGGTTAACTCCTCCGGCTCCCCGTATCTCGCTAATGGCACTCTCGTCTTTATCATTTCAAGAAAACCCTCATCCTTTAGAGAATCCTCTATCATCGCTGTAGCGAAGGCTCCCGGGCAGATGGCATTAACCTGTATGTTGTATTTACCCCACTCCACAGCCAGGGTTTTTGTCATCAAAATCACTCCCGCCTTGCTTGCATTATAGGCAGCGGATTGATTGAAAGCGAACTTGCCTGCAACACTCGCTATGTTAATTATTTTCCCTGATTTCTGCTTTATCATCTGCCTGCCAACCTCCCGGGCACATAGAAACTGCCCCTTTAGATTAACGGCAATAACCTTATCCCAATCCTCTTCCTTCATCGTTTCTGCCGGCGCCATTCTGAGGATGCCTGCGTTATTCACCAGAATATCGACTCCACCAAATCTCTCTATTGTTTGATGAACCATTGCCTCAACATCCCCCTTTTTGCTTATATCCGCTTTTATCTCTACTGCTTCTCCCTGCAATTTCTTTATCTCGTCAACGGTTTCGCTTATATCCAGAATATCTGTGGCAACAACATTTGCCCCTGCCTTCGCCAGACCTATTGCCATAGCCTTTCCCAAACCCCTGCTTGCTCCGGTAACTACCGCTACCTTTCCCGTTAGATCAAACAATTTATTCATTTTAGATTCAACCATCGTCATAACATATTAAAATTCTCGAAAATAAAAGCTGTCAAGTCTGTTATTTATATGATTTATACCAGCGTTCGTATTCTTTATGGTTTTTGAAGCAGCGGATTATGTAGATGTCCTGGCTTTGTGTTCGGTAAACTACTCTGGCCTGTTTTGTAACCTCCTCAATATGGTGGGGGATTCCGTATTTCATGTGCCTGCGCGGAGGCATAGACTGTATCTTTCTTAGGTGTTTC
>JAYEKX010000146.1:0-27845 GCA_034716875.1 Candidatus Altarchaeota archaeon
TAACATTGCAAAAACAAAAACTCGCCCAAGCCCGCGATTTACTTTTGCCGCGGCTAATGAGCGGCGCAATTGAGGTATAAATTATGAAAAAGAAACCACCAGCCAACAAAAAATCAAATGATCTAATGATCCGCAACAGCACGGCGGAGTTTTTGATGTTTACCTCAGAGTCCCGCCGGGACGGGCTGGAAGTCCGTTTTCAAGACGAGACCGTCTGGCTGACACAAAAATTGATGGCGAAACTGTTTCAATGCTCCACCGATAATATCTCCCTCCATCTTAAAAACATTTTCAAAGACGGGGAACTTGGGGAAAAATCAGTTGCCGAGGAATTCTCGGTAACTGCCAGCGACGGCAAACAGTACCGCACCAAACACTATAACCTTGATGCCATCATCGCGGTCGGCTACCGCGTCAACTCCATTCGCGCCACACAATTCCGAAAGTGGGCAACCAGGGTGCTCAGAGAATTTGCCATCAAGGGGTTTGTGCTGGATAAAGAACGGCTCAAAAACGAGGGATTTCTGGGGCGCGATTATTTTGAAGAACTTTTAGAGATCATCCGTGAAATCCGCGCCAGCGAGCGGAGGTTTTATCAGAAGATTACGGATATTTACGCCACCGCCCTGGATTACGATCCTGATTCTTCCATCACCAAAACATTTTTTGCCGCAGTACAAAATAAAATGCATTTTGCCACACACGGGCAAACCGCCTCAGAAATCATTATTGAGCGATCTGACAGCCAAAAACCATATATGGGCTTAACCACATGGAAAAAAGCCCCAAAAGGAAAAATTCAAAAATCCGATGTGTACATAGCTAAAAATTACTTAAGTAAAGCTGAGATTGAAGCCTTGGATCGCATTGTAAATATGTATTTGGATTATGCCGAAGACCAGGCGAAACGTAAAATTCCGGTGACAATGGAGGATTGGTCAAAAAAACTGGACGCCTTTCTCAAATTCAATGAGAGAAAAGTTCTTGATAAACCAGGTAAAGTATCCGCTGAGATTGCGAAATCTTTTGCTGAAAGCGAATGGGAGAAATACAGAATTGTCCAGGACAGGATATTTGAATCCGACTTTGACCTTGAAGTCAAAAAATTGCTTAATTCAAAAAACAAAAAAACATGACCTATTTAAACGAAGACACATTAGTGCAACAAACAACAGCCGATTATCTAAAAGATCATCTCGGCTGGGATTCAGTGTATGCATATAATCAGGAAACATTTGGTGAGGATGGACTACTGGGCAGAAATTCTGATCGTGAAGTTGTGCTGAGCCGATACCTCAAACAAGCGCTTAAAAATCTCAACCCGGGACTTCCTGAAATCACCTATGACGAAGCCGTGCGCCAAGTAGTGGGTTATTCTCAGAGCCAGCCAATGCTTGCCTCTAACTTTGATAAACACAAATTGTTTAAAGAGGGAGTGCTCGTATCTTTTCAGGATGAATATGGCAAGATCAAAAAAGAACGACTAAAGATTTTTGATTTTAATACGCCAGACAATAATCATTTTTTGGCGGTGCGCGAACTGTGGGTGCAGGGCGATCTATACCGCCGGCGGATTGATATTGTCGGCTTTGTGAACGGTATTCCGCTTTTGTTTGTTGAGTGTAAAAACATTCATAAAGATTTGAAAAACGCCTACGAGAAAAACCTTTCTGATTACAAGGACACTATCCCGCACTTCTTCCATCACAACGTGATCGTCATGCTCGCCAATGGCGAAAAAGCCAAAGTCGGCACCATCACTGCCGGTTATGAGCATTTTCATGAATGGAAACGTTTGTCAGAATCCGATCCCGGGGTGGTGGATATGGAAACGCTTTTGAAAGGGGTTTGCAACAAGAAAAATTTCATGGATATTTTTGAAAATTTCATTGTTTTTGACGACTCAACTGGTAAACAGATAAAAATATTGGCAAAAAATCACCAGTATCTTGGCGTCAATCAGGTCATCAAAGCCCTGAATGATACAAAAAGAGTCAAAGGAAAACTCGGCGTTTTCTGGCATACGCAAGGTTCAGGCAAAAGTTATTCCATGGTGTTTTTCACAAGTAAAGTTCACCGCAAGATCGGTGGAAACTATACGTTCTTAATTTGTACCGACCGCGAAGATTTGGACACACAGATTTATAAAACATTTGCCGGCTGCGGGGTGGCGGATAATGATAAAGCCCCCTGCCGACCGACAAGCGGAAAAAACTTGGCGGTGCTAATGGAATATCATAAATCATATGTTTTCACGACCATTCAAAAGTTCAACCAGGAAGTTGACCCAAACGAAGGCTACACTAAACGCGAGGACATTATCGTGATTACCGACGAAGCGCACCGCACCCAATACGGTACTCTGGCTCTGAATATGCGAAACGCATTACCCAACGCTAACTTTATCGGATTTACCGGTACGCCATTGTTTAAGGATGATGAAATAACCCAGCAGGTCTTTGGTGATTATGTTTCCACATATGATTTCCAGCGAGCGGTAGAGGATAAATCCACCGTGCCACTCTATTATGATTCGCGGGGTGATACTCTGGGTGTGGCAACTAACGACATTAATGAACGTATTGCCAAAAAGCTGGAAGAAATTGAAATTGATGATATTGATGTTAGCCAGCGACTGGAAAAAGAGCTCAAGCGAGATTATCACATTATCACTGCCGAAAAAAGACTCAATCAAATTGCTAAGGATTTTGTCGATCACTACACCACCTCTTGGGAAACTGGCAAGGCTATGTTTGTTTGCATTGACAAATTAACCTGTGTTCGGATGTATGAATTGATCAGGCAATATTGGGATCAAAAAATAGACGAATTAGAAGAATCCCGGAAAATGGCGGGTGGCGAAGAAAGAGAGCAACTAAAACGGCAGATAGATTGGATGCATGAGACCAAAACCGCAGTTATCGTAAGTGAAGAGCAGGGAGAGGTTTAGAAAATGGGGGCTTGATATTACGCCTCATAGGAGATTGATAAAAAACGGCTTTGAACTGGCTGATGGGACTCGCATTGATGTTGATTCGGCATTTAAAAAAGAAGAGCATCCATTTAGAATTGCGATTGTTTGCGCGATGTGGCTGACGGGTTTTGATGTGCCGAGTTTAGCGAACATGTATTTAGACAAACCGCTTAAGGCGCATACTTTGATGCAGGCTATTGCTCGGGCAAACCGGGTAAATGGTGATAAAAATAACGGACTGATTATTGATTACTGCGGTATCCTCAAAAACCTACGAAAAGCTTTGGCGACATTTACCGGTGCAGGCGATAAAGGAAGAACCGGAGGTTTGGGTCTTAATGAATTAGACCCAACTAAACCAAAAGAAAGATTGCTTGAGGATTTGAAAGAAGCGATTGATTTGGTGAGTGCGTTTCTAACTGACCGCAAAGCTTCGCTTGATGAGATTGTCAATTCAACAGGGTTTGAAAGAAACAAGGCTATTATTGTGGCGAAAGAAGCAGTTAATGAAAATGACGAAACAAGAAAGAAATTTGAAGTGATGTGCCGTGAGGTCTTTATTAAGTTTAAAGCCAGTCTCACAGTTCCCGGAATCAATGATCATCGAACACATTACAGCGCGATAAATATTATCTACAAAAGCCTGCAAAAAGATCTTGAGCAGGCGGATATTAGCGACATTATCAAACAGCTCCATGAGGTTATTGATGATTCAATTAAGGTTCAACCAGAAGGCAAAGAACCAAGAATCCCTTATGATATTAGCAAAATTGATTTCAATCGTTTGCGTGCGGAATTTGAAAATACGAAAGCCAAAAATACAACGGTTCAGAGTCTGAAAAGCGTAATTGAGAAAAAATTGGAGCGTTTAATGCAAAGGAACCCATTAAGGACAGACTTTCAAAGGCATTATGAGGAGATGATTGCAGAGTACAATCGGGAAAAGGACAGGCAGAATATAGAAGCAACTTTTGAAGCACTTTTGAAATTTTATGAGGGACTTGATGAGGAAGAAAGTAGGGCTGTGCGTGAAGAACTGGACGAAGAGACATTAGCAATTTTTGACCTTCTGAAAAAACCTGATTTAGACGCAAAAGATATAAAAAGAATCAAGAAGGTGTCGAAAGAATTACTTAAGACATTGAAGGATAAACTAAAAGATCTGTATCACTGGCAAGACAAAGAGCCCACAAGAGATGATGTAAAAGTATTAATACGAGATTTCCTGTGGGGTGATACAACTGGTCTGCCGGAAGATTACTCTCAAACTGAAATAGATAAAAAAACAGAAGCTGTTTTTTGTCATGTGTATCGCGCATACCCAACAGTCCCATCGCCTTATTATACAATGACAACACATTAAAGAATAAGGTGTTTTGGGCTTCGGGCATTCACCGCCTGACCCCTCTGCCCTTCGCCCAAAACGGAAAAATTTTGTTTTCACTTTGTAATAAAGCTACGCAGGAAATATAAATGAGAGATAAAAAATGTACGCTTCGCCCTTCGCTATCGCTACGGTCTTGTCCCGTTGCACGCTCTCTCCGCAAAGCTCCGATCAGGTCGGACAACAGCGTGTATCTGGCCCGGCTCTTGCAGAGCCTCAACCCATATTCTGCTCCGCCACGCTCTGCAAAACATCAGATATACGCCTCAGTTATCGTAAGTTGTTTTTAATATATGAACTCTAAAGTAAGATTATTTTAGAGGCGGATGGTGTTTGAGCAAAAGAGTGGACGGGCAATAGCAGGTGAAGCATCCCCTAAAAGCGGTTGGCTGAAGATTGAAGAGGGGATGGAGGTATGATTACATCTGAAGTGACCCGGTTCCTGTTTAACAGGGTGTCTGAGGTTGTAGCGCAAACCCGGCTCTCAACTAAAGAAAAGATTTTGGAATTGCGTTTAGTCCTGGATAGTTTATTTAAGGAGTTGACTAAAGAAGAGCCTCAGTTCTTCTCGAGTCTCTATTCCCGTTCAGTGTTTATTTTCGACAAAAATAATGTCTCCCCCCTGTTAGCTGGAGAGGTTCATGGGTTCAGGGTTCTTGCAAATAAGGTTGTTCATGAAAACGCGTTCACTCCAAGCGAGGAGGATTATCTGGCTGCTGTGAAAGTGGTTTGCCTGATTATCTCCTACTTCTCAAAAGCGCCGGCCCCGGATGAGTTAACGAAGATATATGCGGGTAAACCAGATCTCACCCTAACGAGAAAGCCTGCAACAGACGACGAAATTATTCCCTCTGTGAAGGCAACTGTTTTAGGTGTCGGCGATATACGCGAGGTTGGCGATAATTCAAGACGCTGCAACCTATTCTGTGATACTGATGAGCTTGGTGCAGTCAGCATCTCCTTTTGGAATAAGTTCAGCGACATAGGCGGGATCATATGGAAGTTTGCGACACTCCGCCTGTTTAACCTGCAAAAAGTGCCTGATACCGAAGACCTCTACTCAACAACAAAGGATTCTCTCGTTGTTCTTGAACCGGATTTCTTAGTTAACGCAACACAAGTTGCTGAATGCTTTCATCGGGATGACGCCAACCCCCTCCTGTATCTGCTTAAAAAATTTGTTGGATTCAGGGTCAGTGAACCGATTATTCTTGGCAAGATTGTGAACACCTGCTTCGATGAATTACTGAGAAACAGCAACATTTCATTCAAGGAAATTTTCAAAGATGAAATCCGGCAAAACACACTACCCCTCACAACACTCCCCTTGCCTACTGAGGAGGTAGTTAATAGCCTCCGGCAGAGAGCGCATAAGCAGTATGATACGCTTCAAACTATCGTCCGGTGTTTGGAAATAAATTCAGCCGTCATTGAGCCAACCTTCCTGTCGGATAAATACGGGTTACAGGGGAGGCTTGATGTACTGCTGGAGTATGATAACGACGGTAACCGCAAAAACATCATTGAGTTAAAAAGCGGTTCTGCGCCCGGATTGCATATAGGGATATGGCCCAATAATTTGATGCAAGTCAGTTGCTACAACCTGCTTTTGGATTCCTCCTTCCCCAATCGCACGGGAGGCTGTAATATTCTTTACTCAAAGGCTGGTGATGAGCCCCTGCGGAATGCGCCGAATATCATCCAGCTGAAACAAGATGCCTTGATGCTGCGAAACCGGATAGTTGCTCTTGAGTATGAATTAACAAATAATACGGGTGAATCAATTCAACGAATAAACCCTGACGCCTTCGGCACTGCCCCCCCATTCATTAAAGAGGATATCGCTGTTTTTCATTCCACCCTATCCGCTGCCTCTGATCTGGAAAAAAAATATTTCCGTGTCTTTGTGTCTTTCATTGCCCGTGAACAACGAATTGCAAAAATCGGGAGCGGCATTGATGATGCTAACGAAGGTTTCGCTTCCCTATGGCGAAAAGCCTTAAGTGAGAAAGAGGCGTCATTCAGTATTCTGTCTTATCTACTGTTGAGTGGTGACAACAGCGATTTTGAGAATCTCAGCCTCGTCTTTAAACGCAGTGATAAAACACTGAAGGTCACAAATTTTCGTGTTGGGGATATCGCTGTTTTATACCCGATCGAGTCTGACGGGAGTTCAAAACCCCTGAAACATCAGATCCTGAGGGGCGTGATTAAGGAGATTGATAATGATCATGTCCGACTCAGTCTCCGTGATAAACAACTGAATCAAGCCTACTTCAACCAAACAGGTTATTGGGCGATTGAACATGATTTCCTTGAGGGTTCGTTTAATACGCTGTATCAGTCCCTGTTTGATTTCTTGAAAGCTGGTTCAGAGAAAAAAGACATACTTTTAGGTTTAAGGAAACCCGAATTCACTCACATCCCCCTGATTAAGGCGGAGGGATTAAGTGAAGAACAATGCAGGTGTTTAACAAGTGCGGTAAGTGCAAGGGATTATTTCTTACTTCAGGGTCCGCCCGGAACCGGGAAAACCTCGGTTATGCTCCGGGAGATGGTGCGGTATCTTATGGATAACACCGGAGAGGATGTTGTGCTTTTAGCATTTACGAACAGGTCTGTTGATGAGATATGTGATGCACTCAAAAGCATTCATGACGATATCTTCTTTATCCGGCTGGGGGGTAAAGAGAATACCAAGCACAGAGAGAATCTTTTATCTGTGTTGATTCGGGATAAGAGTATTCCTGAGGTAAAGGAACTGATTGTAAAGACCCGTATTTTTGTTTCGACTGTTTCCTCGTTCTTAAGTAATCGGGAGTTAATGCAGCTAAAAAAGTTTTCAACAGCGATTGTTGATGAAGCGTCGCAGTTGTTAGAGCCTCACCTGGCTGGTTTACTATCTAAGGTTGAGCGGTTTATCCTGATTGGTGATGAGAAACAGCTACCCGCTGTTGTAACCCAGAAGGGAAGGGACACGGTGGTTGTGGATGAGGATTTAAGATCAGCAGGCATTGAAGACCTGCGGACATCGTTTTTTGAGCGGTTACTTAAATGCTGTCAAAAGAAGGGGTGGAGTGATGCCTATGAAATGTTGTCCTGTCAAGGGAGGATGCACCGGGATGTTGCAAAATTCCCCAACCAAATGTTTTACCTGAATAAATTAAAGCCCCTGTATGGCTGGCAGGAAAACACTGAACAAAAATTTTCATCTGATTCAGGTGATCCCATAGAGCGGATGCTTGCGAAATCAAGAATCCTCTTTATTCCCTCACAGCGGGAGCGACAGACGAAGGTTCACACGCAGGAAGCGAACCGGGTTAACCTGATATTACACTCAATCGCCCGGGTATATGGGCCTGATTTCAGTAATGAAACAGTTGGAGTGATCACCCCCTACCGTGCTCAGATCGCTGAAATAAGCAGTAAGTTACCCCAAAACCTCTGTGAGCTGGTAACCGTGGACACTGTGGAACGCTTTCAGGGAAGCGAACGGGAGATAATCATCATATCCTTCGCTGTTAACTACCCTCAGCAGCTTCAAAGGTTGCAGGCTCTCACACCTGACGGTGTGGTTGACAGGAAACTTAATGTTGCCCTGACGCGGGCGAAAAAACACTTAATCCTGCTTGGGTACCCGGACATACTCGCTCATAAAACGCATTTCAGGCAGTTGATCGAGTTCATAAAAACGAAAAACGGTTATGTGAGTGAAGAGATTGAACACATCCCCCAACAACGTCCCCTATAAAAAGAAGCCGGAGATACTATCGCTCTAAACGATTACCTTAAAAAAACCATCAATCCTGCTACTATGTTCAGTATTCCGGCTAGTATGCAGGTGTTTATTATGCCGATTAACGGTATCAGGATTATGCTGGATAGAATGGCGCCCAGGCATGCTCCCAGGAGGTCTGAGGCATATATTGTGCCCGCGGTTTGAGCTACCTCCCCGTCTTTCATATATAGTTTATTTGCTAATGGGAACTCCAAGCCGACCAAAAATCCAGCTGCAACCATCAACACAGGAAAAATTTCGGCGGATAATAATCTGGTGTGGCTGTAGATTTCCGTAAACAATATAGGCAGCAGCAGTAAATACGCTGCAAGGAGAAACATTACTCCTGTGAATAATTTCTTTCGCTTATCCTTCATAATCCGGTTCATACAGCTTCCACCCAATGCTAAGCCGGCCATGAAAGCCGCTATGATGACCGCGATCTTGTAGTAGAGGAATCCATACAGCGCCTGGAAGGCTATGAGAGAGACTACTTCACAAACCATCCCGGTGAACCCGATAATAAAGACCGCCGGAGGGATTACTGAATACCTTGTTGATTTCCAGAATAAAAAGAGGATTATGATTAAGGGTATTGAAATAAACACATTAAGTGACTCCCTGAATCCGGGGTTAATGAGGGAACTCCAAAGCATTATGCCGTAGTAGTAACCTACCGGCTTAAGGTCTGTGTTTATTGAAGCATCCTCATTAAGTGAACTCAGTATGTAATCCACTCTATCCCCTGAGAGCTTGTATCGGATGAGGGATTTATCCAGGTGTTTTGTCTCTAAACCCCTGTCCATAAACCGCCTATTAAGTATATCCGGGTTGTATGTAAGCAAGTCCCTGGTTTCTGATGCCAGAAGAAGGCTTCTCTCTCCCGGGATCAGGATTAACTCAGGATAAACAGACTTCATCGTCTTATAGATGCTGCTTCCAAGAACCCTTTTACCCTCGCCCACATAGCTTTCAGATGAAGGGATCCCTATCGAAATAATCCCTTTTTCATTCAATACCCCCAGGGATTCCTTAAAGAATTCCTGGGTATAAAACCTGTTTAACTGGGCTGTGCTTGGCTCAGGCAGGTTAACTATCACCACATCATATCTCTCTACACATTCTTTTATGAAGAATCTACCGTCCGCCATAACCACGTCAACCCTCGGATCATCCAGTGCTTCCAGATCCTCCTCAGGCAGGTATTTCCTTGACACCTCTATAATCTTTGGGTCCAATTCCACGTAGGTGACTTTATCGACTGGATGCTTAAGGATCTCCTTTAAAGCCCCGCCTGCGCCGCCACCAACCAACAAAATTTTTTTCGGGTTAGGGTGCTCAAGCATTGGGTAATGAATCAATTCCTCATTAAGCTCCGTATCCCGTGTAGTATACATCAACACCCCGTTTTCATAGAAACTATATTGTTCATCCCTCTCCAAAACAACGATGTTCCCGTAAACCGAGTGTATGGAGATGATTAAATCATCACCCCACTGCAGTCTGCTGGATAAATTCTCCAGATGGTGTGCATTAAACAGACATAAAACCGCGAGAACCAGGAGCAGGGAGGTGAATACTGTGTGGAGGGATTTAGATCCCTCCGGCCGGAGCAGGATAAGTGCGGATGTAAGGCTCAGCAGGGCTATGAGAAACGCTATCTGGAATGAACCGAGGTAGTGAACCATCAGGTAGCTGAAGAACACCCCCCCGATTAATGAACCCAAGGCCTCAAATACATAAACCCCACCTATCCCCGAGGCTTTCTTTTTTGTTTCCCTTGCATAGATTCTGCATCCCAGGGTGAACTGGAACCCAAGGATTAAGCACAGGGGTGATAGAATCAGTAGGGAGGAGAGGATGATCTGGATTAAATTGATTAATTCACCCCCGCTTATCCTCAGGATGTGTCTGATCATCCGGACTGCGAGTATCTGTATCGGCAGGGTTAAGGCTGCGAGTATCTGCAGGGTGATGAAACCCTTCAGCCCCAAATTGAATCTCCCGATAAGCCTGCTGGATATGTATCCTCCAACGGCGACCAGGAAGAGCCAGTTAGCCAAAATCAAACCAAGCGATAACTCATTCCCATAAAAGACGGTCATGAACTCCCTCATCAACACTACCTGTCCGGTCACGGAAATAAAGCCAACCAGTAAGAGAGCGTAAACAAGACCTTTCCCTCTGAAATACTTACAAAGCATCAATTATCTATAGATGAAATCCGTAAATAAATAATAGGAGATGAAGTAGTGGATTTCATAAATCAGTGGGCAGACGGTCAAGCCTCTCTTGCAGAAGTAGTTGATTTAATCAACGCCTGGGCTGGGGATGACTGTTCCGCACCAAAAGACCAGTAATTCCGCCCCCTCCTGCCCGGTGGTGACGATATGTATCGAGTTTTTTTTGTTGACTATGAAGTCTCCCGCTTTATAGCTTCCGTTCTCGTCGCTGAAGGATCCCTTCAAAATAAAAACCCACTCAACATCTGGATGCAGGTGCTCCCCATATCTCATGTTGGGTTTCAGCTGGATAAGATCCATCTGGAAATTCCTTTCCTCATCCCGGGCTAAATGCTTATGGAAGATGTTTTCCCTCAATTTCTTCCAAGGAATCTTGCTGGTGTCCATCTCTATTATGTATTACAGAAGCATCAGGAAAAACATAACTATAACTAATGGAACCTCAATGATCGCCCACACCCACTTATTCCATGCAATGACTGATGCGCCATCAAGCGGCGGGAATGGGAGCATGTTAAAGGCTGCTAGAAACAGGTTGATGATGCTTATCATGTATAATATGTTAAAGACTGAATCAGGTATAAGGGAAACACCGACGATAACCAGGGAGACTAGGAAGATGATGGAGGTTACGGCTAGAAACACGTTTACTATGGGTCCGGCCAGCGCTATCTTACCGTGTTTATCCCTTGATATGATCCCGCTGATGTAAACCGCGCCGGGTGCGGCGAAAACAAAACCTCCGCCTGAGGCAACACTCAGAAATAACGCAAACACTAATCCATTAACCCACATCCGGTATTCTGCATGGAGTCCATACCTCCGGGCGACGAACCTATGCCCCAACTCATGGAATACGAAGCCGAAACCAACCGCAATAAAGGAGTAGATGACCGACTCTACCGTGTAATCCGAAAATACGAGGGATAAAACAACAACAGAAACAGCCATCTCCCCAAGTTCCCTCCGGCTAAAATCGAAAAACATTTTTTCATTCTTTTCATCTCCTCGTGTTCTTATCATTCAGAATTGGAGATGTTAGTCGACAAAAATATAGGAAGGAAGACTATGTAAAGCTTTCAGTATAGTATAATACCTTATCACCTGTAATTGTCTAAGATGAGACAGTAAACGTCCACGGACCATTAACGGCATCAGAAGACTTCCCGCCGCCGTCAACACATTTAACAGTCCAGGAATAACTACCGGCAGGTACGTCATTCACAGTGAAACTATCGGTCATGCCATTAGATACATTCGCATGTGTTTGACTCTCCTGCCAGGCACCGGATATATCAGTCCACAGGGAACAAGACAGCATAGGAGAATGATCATCTGTCACACTATAAACAAGCGAAACATCCTTAGTGGGTACGCATCTCTTTATCTCAACTGATCCCTTAACGACCTGGTACATCTCACTTCCAAGGGAAACTGCCGTCGGACCTACAACACCCATACTACTCCCGCAGGTGGGCTCCCACGGACTCCATGAACCCGGACCCTGATACATCCTCCTCCAGACAAGACCATCTCCCCCCATACCATAAACACCTAAACTGCCGCCGTCGCGTGCAAGCTTAGTCTGTGAAGTAATATACCCACCCAGATCATACCATCCCGAACTCCCTACACCGGGGGTGTATTCGTTGACTTGGACGCTGTCACTGCCTCCGACGACGGAGACAACAAGCATCCCGTCTTGAGCCTCCATAACCGGATTATACTTCGAAAACCCCCCAAGGGAAGCCTCAGCCACCCAAATACCGGGACACACAGAGTCAGGACCCGGCGGAGGAACAGGCATGGATTTCACCCGAACATTATAGGTTCTATGCGCCACCCACCCGGGTTTTTTCCACCCGCAGGGGTAAATATCATTCCAGATATCATATTGATTCGGACATCCCAGTAAGCCATTGTACATCCTAAGATAGTCGACGTACACAGTGTAATCGCCCAGGGTCGTGAACGTATACACGTCCAGGTAATTTGTGCGGGGTCCTTGGTCTGTAAACATAACCGCACATGTTGTGCTAAATACCGACGACCTCGCGACGTTTGGAGGAAGCTGGAAGCCGTTTTGTGTATCGCTTATTTGAGTGTTACCTGAGTCATACACCCATGCATAGAGGTTTGCGGGATAATTGGCGGGCAGCGCATCAGTACAGACATAATTATGTGAGTCTATGTCTTCGAGCTTCATCTTCGTATTCGGGCAGATCACGTAGTATCCACCTTCCATAGTGTGTGGTTTGTCAAAAGACATGCTGTAGACAGGAACACCCGGCATAATATACCCATGATCCATATCGCCTTCAGCGCAGCACCATGGTGACGTATTAAACATATAACACCAGGATATCGAGACTGAATGCACGTCCTGTACCTGTGTGAAACAACATAAAAACATCGAAAACATCAACCCCGCTAGAATATATTGTTTTTTCATTTTACTTTCTTCTGTTTTTTCATTAACACATATGCCGCCGCTAAACAAGCTAGGATCAGGGAGAGGATGATTAACGGGGTGCTGTCTGGCGACTCATCCTCCTTCTTCACGTCTTCACGCGAGGTTGTGTTTATCTCCTGCCTGCTGCTTTCCTGGGTTTTCACATCTTCACGCGAGGTTGTGTTTATCTCCTGCCTGCTGCTTTCCTGGGTTTCATTAACCTTGTTTTTATCTACTGGTTCATCAGCCTCGTATTCAGCTTCGTATTCATCTACCTTGAACTTGGAGGAATTGACGACAAAACAGTATCGGTCATATAGGCTGCCTGAGGAGGAATCAACCTGCGAACACACCTCAAAAAGCGTTAGCTCATGGGGTGCGGTGAAAACAAAGGTTTTCTCTTCAGCGGTTATTAAGGCCTGTTTAGCTGAGAGGTTGGGGAGTATTGAGGAGTCGGTGTAAAGTATTTTACCGTCCTCCTTCAGGTATACTGAAAGCTTTGCGTTCTGTGTGATCGGGTTGGTGTAGTGATCCGGTGAAGGCGCCACCAACACCCTTATCACCCCCTGCTCGTTTTGCTTGTAGTAGTGTTTATCTATCGTCATCTTGCGTATGCGCGCTGTCTCCCCCTTAACCACTATTCTGCTGCGGTACAGGGATGACGTCCTTCCGCCGGAGTCTTTCAGCTCCAGGCGGATTGCATAGGCGCTGGGTTTAACCGGGGATTTGAAGTCCACGGCAACACTTGTCGTCGCCCCGGTTGTAAGAGAGGGAATAAAATAGTCTTTACTAAAGAACATGTCGCTTTCCCTGCATGAAGTATCATCCCACTCACAGACCGAAACCGTAAGAGTCATATTATCCTCCGGAGAGTCTGTAAGGCTTTTTATCACCACCAAACCCTCAACAACAGAGCCCCCGTCAACTCCAACACCCACCGGACCGCTTTCGTTGACAAACAATGTTTCGGTTCTTGAAATCAATGCAGGAGGAAAAGATCCTTCGCCTTCAACCCTGAAACTCAGATACTTAGGGGACATCATTATCTGAGGTAAGCCGACTACAGAGGTTCTCTTGGTCTTCAGGTAAACCTCCAGTAGATAAACGCCGGGGCTTAAATCCTCAGGTATCAGGTAACTGAAACGCGCTGTGGTTTTGTTTAACGCAGCAATGTTTATGTCCTCTATTTTTTCTTCATAAAATATGTTATCTGTATCCGAGGAATGCTGAGGGTAAGCCGGCTTCACACCCCCCTTCACAAGCTCCACCACAACATAAGCATCCGTCAACGGGAATTCCTCCAGATTGCTTAAAACAAACTCGGCCTTGAAGACCTCCCCGGCCGAATACGTTTCTTTATGCGGGATGAAATACAAATCACCTTTATAGAAAGGATTCTCAACGAAATCCTTCTCCAAAGACTCCGCGCAGACAAAAGATGAAGCAGCCAACATAAACAAAACCAACATCACCGGTTTATTTACTTTCATTCTAGTTTTTTTCTAAGGTTATATGAACTTATAGTCTTTCGCCTATAAAAAGATTATGGTTTCTATAGTTCTCCGGGGCCGTCAGAGTTTATAGCCAGGTTGAAGAGCATGTTTGTCTTATCGCCGAACGCATCTTCAAGCACCTTAGTGAAGCCTTCCTTCTCCATCATATAATGCCTACCTGATACCTAAGAGGATGAGACAGTAAACGTCCACGAACCATTAACGGCATCAGCAGACTTCCCTCCGCCGTCAACACAATTAACAGTCCACGAATAACTGCCGGCAGGTACGTCATTTACAGTGAAACTATCGGTCATGCCATTAGATACATCCGCATGTATTTGACTCTCCTGCCAGATACCGGATATATCAGTCCACAGGGAACAAGACAGTGTAGGAGAATGATCATCTGTCACACTATAAACAAGCGAAACATCCTTAGTGGGTACGCATCTCTTTATCTCAACTGATCCCTTAACGACCTGGTACATCTCACTTCCAAGGGAAACTGCCGTCGGACCTACAACACCCATACTACTCCCGCAGGTGGGCTCCCACGGACTCCATGAACCCGGACCCTGATACATCCTCCTCCAGACAAGACCATCTCCCCCCATACCATAAACACCTAAACTGCCGCCGTCGCGTGCAAGCTTAGTCTGTGAAGTAATATACCCACCCAGATCATACCATCCCGAACTCCCTACACCGGGGGTGTATTCGTTGACTTGGACGCTGTCACTGCCTTCGACGACGGAGACAACAAGCCTCCCGTCTTGAGCCTCCATAACCGGATTATACTTCGAAAACCCACCCAGGGACGCCTCAGCCACCCAAATACCGGGACACACTGAATCAGGAACCGGCGAGGGGACAGGTAGAGATTTCACCCGAACATTATAGGTTGTACTTGCCACCCACCCAGGTCTCTGAAACCCGCATGGCATCCTTGCCCAATCAAGGTTATTCGGACACCCCCAGCACCATGGACAACCATGATCCTGGTATAACCTCATGTAATCGACGTATACAGTGTAATCACCCGGGGTCGTGAACGTATACACATCCAGGTAATCTGAGCGGGTTCCCATACCTACAAACTTAATCCCGCATGTTGTGCTAAATACCGTCGACCTATCGATGTTGGGGAGTTGGTAGCCGTTTTGCGTCTGGCTTATTTTATTGTTATCTGAGTCATACACCCATGCAAGGAGGTTTGCAGGATAATGGTCGCCCATCGCGTCAGCGCAGACGTAATTATATGAGCCTATGTCTTCGAGCTTCATATTAGTATTCGGGCAAATCACGTAGTATCCACCTTCGAGGGTGTGTGGTTTGTCGAAAGACATACTGTAGGAAGGAATACCCACCATACGGAAATTATGATGCCAATCACCGTCAACGCAATGGAATTCTGAACGCACGTCCTGTACCTGTGTGAAACAACATAAAAACACCAACCCCACTAGGATATACTGTTTTTCCATTTTACTTTCTTCTGTTTTTCATTAACACATATGCTACCACTAAACAAGCTAAAATCAGGAAGATGATAATTAACGGGATGCTATCCAGCAACCCACCCTCCTCCTTCATGTCTTCACGCGAGGTTGCGTTTATCTCCTGCCTGCTGCTTTCCTGGGTTTTCACATCTTCACGCGAGGTTGCGTTTATCTCCTGCCTGCTGCTTTCCTGGGTTTCATTAACCCTGTGTTTATCTACCTTGAACTTGGAGGAATTGACGACAAAACAGTATCGATCATATAGGCTGCCTGAGGAGGAGTCAACCTGCGAACACACCTCAAAAAGTGTTAGTTCATGGGGTGCGGTGAAAACAAAAGTTTTTTCTTCAGCGGTTATTAAACCCTCCTTGGCCGAGAGCTCAGGGATTACTGAGGAGTCGGTGTAAAGGATTCTACCATCCTCCTTCAGGTATACTGAAAGCCTTGCGTTCTGTGTGACCGGGTTGGTGTAGTGGTCCGGTGAAGGCGCCACCAACACCCTTATCACCCCCTGCTCGTTTTGCTTGTAGTGGTGTTTGTCCACCGCCATCTTGCGTATGCGCGCTGTTTCCCCCTTAACCACTATTCTGCTTCGATATATGGATGACGTCCTTCCGCCGGAGTCTTTCAGCTCCAGACGGATTGCGTATGCGCTGGGTTCCACTGGAGATTTGAAGTCTACGGCAACGTTTGTTGTTGCCCCGGCTGCGATGGAAGGAATAAAGTAGTCTTTGCTCCAGAGCATGTCGCCTTCACTGCATGAAGTATCATCCCATTCACAGACCGAGACCATGAGGGTCATATTATCCTCTGGGGACTGTGGAAGGGTTTTTATCACAACCAAACCCCCAACAACAGAGCCTCCGTCAACTCCAACACCCACCGGAGCGCTCTTGTCGACAAATACTGTCTCGGTTCTTGAAATCATGGCATAGGGAAAAGAGCCTTCGCCTTCAACCCTGAAACTCATGTATTTCGGGGACAGCATTATATGGGGCATGCCGATTATGGGGGTTCTCCTGGTTTTCATGTAAACCTCCAAAAGATAAACGCCGGGGCTTAAATCCTCCGGTATCAGGTAACTGAAACGCGCCGTGGTTTTGTTTAACGCAGGGATGTTTATGTCCTCTATTTTCTCCTCATAAAATATGTTGTCTGTGTCCGAGGAATGGGGGGGGTAAGCCGGCTTCACACCCCCTTTCACGAGCTCCACCACAAGATAAGCATCCGTCAACGGGAATTCCTCCAGATTGCTTAAAACAAACTCGGCCTTGAAGACCTCCCCAGCTGAATACGTTTCTTTATGCGGGATGAAATACAAATCCCCTTTATAGAAAGGGTTTTCAACGAAATCATTCCCCAAAGGCCCTGAATCATTCCCCAAAGACTCCGCACAGACAAAAGATGAAGTCGTCATAAATAAAACAATAAACAAAATCAACGCCAACATCACCCGTTTATCTACTCTCATTCCAGTTACCCCACCACATAAACAGTATGAACATTGTATAACCCCCACATGCCCGTAAATTATTCCAAGCCATTGTACAGATATTTGAATATACACTTATATACTTAGTGTAATTACTGTATAACCCGTTGTGGGGGGGATGGCAGAGTGAGTTAGTCTTAGTCAATTAGCTTGAATTTATATCCGTATCGTATTGTTCCCCCCTGCACTCCGGCGATGATTTTTCTGAAAACCTTCTCCACTTTCCTGCCGATCTCTATCTCCTCAGGCTTGCAGTCAACCATCTGCGACGTAATTAAAGGACCTTCCGCAAGCTTGATTATCGCCATAACATACGGCTTCTGAAACTCGAACCCCTCGGGTGCGGCATGGATTATGGTGTAGGAGTAGATTTCCCCCCGGCCACTGAACTTAAACTCCTCTATACTGCCGGACCTCCTGCAGTTAGGGCAAAGCCTCCTCGGCGGGAAGAATTTTTCCCCGCAACCCTTGCATTTGGTTCCAACCAGATTATATCTCTGGGGAATCAACCTCCATTGTGATGCCAATCCCTTAGCCATTCTAATTTTTACTTAATATATGAACCACACAAGTCGCCCCCGAACCCCCGACATTCTGGATAAGACCTGTTTTTGCATCCTTAACCTGTCGTTTACCTGCCTCACCCCTCAACTGCAACACAGCCTCAACCGTCTGGGAAACCCCTGTTGTGCCTACAGGATGGCCCTTACCCTTTAAGCCGCCGCTGGGGTTCACCGGGATATCGCCATCAATCCTGGTTCGACCCTCCTCTGTCAACCTGCCTCCCTCACCCAGTTCACAGAAGCCGAGACCCTCGATAGCTAGAATCTCTGCGATAGTGAAGCAGTCATGAACCTCCAGAAAATCTATATCCTTCACAGTCACATTGGCCTGCCTGTAAGCCTCTCTGCCGGCGAGGATTACGGAATTCATCCGGGATAGGCTCTTTCTGTCATGCAGTGCCAGGGTGTCGGTAGCAAGCGATGATGCCGTAATCCAGATTGGGTCATCACTCAACTCCTTAGCCTTCTCTTCACTAGCCAACACAACAACAGCCGAGCCATCCGTTATGGGGGAGCAGTGTAGAAGCCTCAGGGGGTCTGCAACAACAGCTGAGTTCATCACCTTCTCCAGAGAAACCTCAAACCTGAACTGCGCGTGCTCATTAAACAGTGCATTGAAATGATTCTTAACCGAAACCATTGAAATCTGCTCAAGGGTGGTTTTATACTCCACCATATGCCTCCTCGCCATCAAGGCATATAAGGCAGGGAACGTGACGCCCTGGAAAGCCTCCCACTGTTCGTCTCCGGCGCCCATTAAAGTCATCATCGCCGACTTCGTGGGAATATCAGTCATCTTTTCAACCCCGCCGGCAACAACAATATCATTCCTCCCGGATTTAATGGAAAGAAAAGCCTGCCTAAGAGCCAAACCGCCAGAGGCACATGCAGCCTCCACCCTTGTAGCTGGAACACCCGCCAAGCCGGCGTAGTCCGCAACCAACGCCCCAATATGCTCCTGCCCTGCAAATAATCCCGGGGACATGGAGCCTACATAAATCTCCTGGATATCATCGCCCTCAATCCCGGCATCCAAGATAGCCTTAACCCCGGCCTCGGTAATCAAATCCCTGTAACTAGAGTCCCAGAGTTCACCGAACTTAGTCATACCGACTCCGACAATAGCCACCCTCTTTCCATTCATTTTATCTCTCCAACACAACCCCCTTCAATTTACCCTTGAATTTAGAGTAGATTGAGTAGTTAATATACTCCTTACGTTTAATGAAATCTGAAACAGGTTTACTGCTTCTTCTTTTTTCATTCTCTTTCATGACTTCAATGAGGAAGGCGTCACTCCCCGCCCCGGAGCCGTAGGAGACAGCCAGTATTTTATCCCCTGCTTTAGCTTCATCCAACACAGCGCATAAGCCAAGCGGTGTTGACCCGGAGTAAGTATTCCCGATAACGGGTGTGAGTAAACCAGTCTCTAACTGCTCTTTCTTAAAGCCCAGGGTTCTGGCGGCATTCAAGGGGAATTTCCCGTTTGGTTGATGAAACACAACATACCTGAAATCCTCAGGCTTTAATTCATTCCTCTCCAAAATACCTCTGGCTGCGGCCATAATATGCTTGAAGTACGCTGGGGCACCTGTAAACCTGGAGCCGTGACTCGGGAACTCCTCACCCTCCCTCCTCCAGAAATCAGGTGTATCTGTTGTGTATGAGTAAGTATCATGGATCACTGCAATAAGGTTTTCATCCCCGATAATGAAGGCTGCACCCCCAGCACTTGCCGTATACTCTAAAGCATCGCCTGGCTTACCCTGTGAAGTATCCGCCCCAATAGCTAGACCATATTTAATCCTTTTCGACTCAACTAAACCCATCACTGCCTGGATAGCGGCTGTCCCGGCCTTACAGGCGAATTCATAGTCTGCAGCAGTAAGCTCAGGAGTGGCTTCAATAGCGGCAGCAACAATGGTTGCTGTGGGCTTCACTGTATAAGGATGCGACTCAGACCCTACATAAATAGCGCCAACCTCCATGGGATTGATTCCAGAATGCTTTACGGCGTTCCTCGCGGATTCCACCGAGATGGTGACGGTATCCTCATCAATACCTGGAACAGACTTCTCCCTCACCTGTAAGCCCTCCCTGATCTTCTCTTCATCATCACCCCACACGGTGGCTATTTCCTCCACCTTGATTCTGTATCGCGGTATATACGCTCCGTAGCCGACTATTCCGACAGGCATTTTATCCCTCAATCTTTTTCAGGTTTTTTATCAGCTCCTCCTCGCTTTCAATCATGGAAACCACAAGCGGTATTTTCTCCGTCTCCGCAATCTTTACAGCCAGTTTATCAACCTCATAAGGCTTTAATCCATGGAGAACCACCATACCCGGCTTAGGTTTTGTAACCTTTATTGCAATCATGGGTGACCTGCCCAGTTGCACTCTGGTAAAGACCAACACCCTCTCGGTATTTAAACCATAGATCCGGATGAAATCATTCTCGGTAAGCTCCATTATGGCTTTTATGCTGTTGATTACTGTGTAGCCCCAGAGATTATTTTTGAGTAGATCCTTGTTTGCTATAACCTTCCCGTTGAGGTGTTTTATAAACTCCGTTCCGGATATCGGAGCAAGGAATTCTTTTATATCATGGATAGCATCGGTTCCGGATGAAAACTTTTTAACTACCCCTCCCTTCCTTTCAATATCTCTCGATATCAATGCCCTCGTAAATCTCTTTACAAACCCTACGCCGGGAGACCGTCTACCGGATTCATAGTCTGAAATGACTGATGAAGTGATCTTCAGGGTTTCTGATAATTCCTTTTGTTTAATCCCGAATATCTCGCGCCACTTCCTCATGGTTTTAGCAGGATTATTGGCTAATGTGATTTCACCGGCGATGTTTTTAGCCAGCATATCCATTGAATCCGTATCCTGCTCCATCTTTCTGGCTGCTATTTCTTCACTTAATCTCAATATTTTAACACTTTGTGTATGTTTATAAATACACAGACATATAAAAATAGACAATTGTCGAAAATGAAAGGTAGGATTGTTCCAGACACCTCAGTCATCATAGACGGGAGGATCACGGAAATACTGAAGAAAAAGAAGGGTAAGACCGAGGTATTAATCCCTGAAGCAGTGATCTCGGAGCTGGAGAACCAGGCGAATAGGGGGAGGGAGACTGGTTTTGATGGTTTGAATGAACTTAAGTCGCTGAGACAGATTTCTGAGGAATCCAAAGGGAGAATAACAATAAAGTTCCAGGGTAAACCACCAACAAGGGAGGATGTAAAATATGCCCGGCTCGGGAGAATAGATGAACTCATAAGAAGAGCCGCTGAAGAGAATGATGCAGTCTTAGTGACGAGCGATAAGATTCAGGCACTGGTCTCAGAAGCGAAGGGATTGAATGTCAGCTACATAGGACCTAAGGTAAAAAAGATTCAACCACAAATCTTCAAGCTGTTTGATTCCGAAACCATGTCCCTGCATATTAAAGAGAATACACCGATATTCGCAAAGAAGGGCAAAGTAGGTCATTTTGAATTAATAGAGGTTGGATCAAAGATTGACAGAGAGAAGGCGGAGGAATACACCCGGGAGATAGTGGAGTCTGCACAAGTAGACCCCAAAGGTTATCTGGAGATGGAGAGAAGAGGCGTGGCTATAATCCAGTTAGGTGAGTACAGGATTGTTATCACAAGACCCCCCTTCAGTGACGGTCTTGAAATCACCGCAGTAAAGCCGCTAGTCAGAACTAAATTATCCGACTATAAACCCTCAAAGAAATTACTGAAGCGGCTGTCGGACGGGGCTGAAGGAATTTTTGTTGCAGGGGCACCGGGGCACGGTAAAAGCACGTTCGCTCAGGCTCTGGCGGAATTCTATCTCGGTAAGGGGAAGGTGATAAAGACTATGGAGCATCCAAGAGACCTGCAGGTCCCGGATGTAGTAACCCAGTACATAGAGCTGGAAGGCTCCATGGAGCAAACCGGGGACATACTCCTGCTTGTGAGACCTGACTACACAATATTTGACGAAGTCCGTAAAACAAAAGACTTCCAGATATTTGCTGACATGCGTCTAGCCGGGGTGGGGATGATCGGAGTCACCCACGCCAGCAAAACCATTGACGCCATCCAGAGACTGGTGGGCAGGGTGGAACTGGGGGTGATCCCTCATATCGTTGATACGATAATCTACATAAGGAATGGGGAAATCAGGGAGGTTTATGAACTCAATATGACCGTTAAGGTCCCACATGGGATGAGGGAGGCCGATCTAGCCAGACCGGTTATTGAGGTAAAAGACTTTGAGACAGGAACACCACAATACGAGCTTTACTCCTACGGTGAAGAAGTGGTGGTAATCCCTATAAAAGCGAAAGCCAGGAGAGAAAGTCCTGAAGAAGAGTTATCGATTTTGAGAACCAAGAAGTTGATTATCCTTCGTTCAAGGATTCATAGGGATGAATTCGTTAAAATACTTGTGAACGGGAAGGAAATCTCCAGCGCCAGGGTTAACAGGGCAGGAAACATAAAGATTAAGAGAAACACTGAATTAGGCAGGATACTGTATGAAGCACTGAATTCAGGGAAGAAGATACGGGTTAGTTAAAAGATGACTGCGTGTTCCAACCGTTACTCAGGTGGAGAGGATTACAGGTTCCCGGCGCTGAAGTGCAGAACCGAGTCATTCAGGAAATTCAGGTATAGCCCCCGGGGCAGGAGACTTGAGCTGGAAGGGATTTTTATTTACGAGTCTTCCTCACCCCCAAGAAAACCTGCAGTATATACCGGTTATCTGGATTTAAGGGAGGAGTACAGGCTGCTTGGGTTAAGACCCCCTGAAAAGAAGCAAACAGAGATAAAGTGTTATATACCCTCTGATCTCGCTTCCAAAGAGAAGCTGATCTTAAAACCCAATATACGGGTTTCCGGTCAGGTAGCCATAGACATGGATAAAACCTCGACAAAGCATGTTGTTGTTGACGAACTCGAGTTTATCCCGGTGAGATACAGGGCTGTTGGAGCCCCCGTATTTGAGGATTTCGAGGATATGTTTACCTGCATCTACTCCAGGGAATCCAGGATATATGAACATGGACCCATACTGCTCCTGGCAAGCCTTATAGGATCAGAAAAGAGATCTCTTTATTTCCCGGACGAGAACGTGGGTTGCGGAATCAACATAGGGGCATCGGCTGAGGATGTCCCGGGAAAAGTAAGCTCTGGGGCAATAAATATACCCCTATTAACTAATTTTATAAAACGTGTGAATGTAGGTTCACTAAATAAATTAACTAATCAATTCCATTGGAACCGGTTTTTATCTGTTAAAAACCCTGAGATGCTGTCAAGGAAGATAAAATCAAGTAACGAGATCGACTGGAACCTGATATCAGAGATAGGGAAAATTAATCAATTAAGGAGGTCGGAGTTCATTGCATCAGATGTCAACCTGGTTTTTGACCCGAACATATTCCCCCCGAAAATCAATAAAGAAGATGCAAAAAACATGAAACAAACACTGTTATTTGCGAAGTCTACGCCGCAGGTAATGTATTCAAATGATATGAATGCTTTGATGGAGGTGAAGACCGATAAATTAGTGCGTAATTTAGCTAAACGCGTTGATTACGCACCCTTCCTCTTTAGGTACCGGTTTGAGCCGTTATGTGACGCTTTCCTGAAAGGCAGCCACCTGATGGACTATTTGACGGGTGGGGATGTGGTTATCAAAAGAAAGGACATCCATGAGTTCTTTAAAAGAGCCGGAGATGCAGTACTTGACTTTGCAACCTATGCAGAGCAGTATATCGACGACAACACCTTCAACAGTATCCTGGATGGTGTGAGAGACAGGCGTGCGCAGGATTTATTTAAGGAGTTGATTGTGAAAGATGGTATGAGTAACGACCAGATGATGCTCTACCTCATGGATAGATACAGCCTACGTGAAGAAAAAGCGGAATCAATAGTCTCTGGTTTGGTGCATGCAGAACCGGTATTAGTTACCCGGAAAGGCAATCTCTATAAGCCGGTCGGTTGATTTTTTACAGTGATTCTATATTATTAACCCAAAAAAAAATGAAGGATAGAATAGATAAATTCCTTGAGAAGAAAACAGGAGACTTAAATATGCTGGCTGAGCAGTATCCGGAGAAGAAGAGCTTCTTTATTGACTGGCAGGAGTTGGAGAAGTATGACTCTGAAATTGCCGAGGAACTGATCAGGAATCCTGATGACATCATTGATTTATGCGAGCAGGTGCTTAACGAGAAAGGCATCCCTGTTTTGGAGATGGATAAGGAGAAACCCGGGGAGCCTGAGTTTCACGTCCGCTTCTATAACCTGCCCAGAGAGAAGGGTTATAATTTAATGGTCCGGGACATAAATTCAGATTACATAACGAGATTAATCTCCACTGAAGGTCTTGTGAACAGGATAAGTGATGTGCTGCCCAAGCTTTATAGCGCGCGTTTCAGGTGCATCACCTGTAATAAACTCCATGAAGTGCCGCAGGAGAGGTCGGACCGGTTGAGGGGATTTATCCGCCAGCCCGTGAACTGTAGTTGCGGTAAACCAACCTTCCGTTTCATCCCGGAGGAATCTGACTGGATAGACTTTCAGATACTGGAGATTCAGGAGCCGCTGGAGTTAATTAAAGGCGGCGAGCAGGCAAGAAAGATAAAGATATGGGTTGAAGATGACATGACGGATCAAGTGACTGCGGGAGATAAGGTAATCGTTACCGGGGTAGTGAGACTGAAGCCGCCGGTGAAGAAAGGCTCTGTCTACCATAAATTCATTGAAGTAAACAATATCGAAGGGGTTGAGCAGGAGTTTGAGGATATTGAGATTTCAAAGAAGGAGGAGAGTGAGATAAAGAAGCTGGCTAAGGACCCTAAGGTTAATGAAAAAATCATAGACTCCATAGCCCCCTCAATTTACGGCTATAGAGAGGTTAAGGAAGCCATTGCTTTACAGCTCTTTGGAGGCCGCTTTGGAAAGAAGCTGCCGGATGGTACGGTTGTGAGAGCAGACATGCACCTGCTCCTCATCGGAGACCCTGGTGTTGCTAAATCAAGGGTTCTGCAGTATGTAGATCAGATAGCCCCCAAAAGCATCTACGTCACAGGGAAGGGAACAACCGGGGCCGGCTTAACAGCTGCTGCAGAGAAGGATGACCTCGCTGATGGGGCATGGACCCTGAAGGCCGGGGCACTGGTTCTGGCTGGTGGAGGCGTTGCGTGTATCGATGAATTTGACAAGATGGATAAGGAGGACAGGGGAGCGATGCATGAAGCCATGGAGCAGCAGACAATCAGCCTGGCGAAAGCCGGCATAGTCGCTAGATTCAAGGCTAATACAGCAATCCTTGCAGCAGCCAACCCTAAATTCAGCAGATTCGACAACTACAAACCCCTGGCTGAACAATTCGACATACCGCCGACTTTATTAAGTAGATTCGACCTGATTTTTCCTATACGGGATATCCTGGATAAGGAGACGGATAAAAGAATAGCGGAACATATGCTTAAAATGCATAAGACGGGGGAGGATATGAAGGATTTGGAGCCTGCGATTCAGGCAGATTTGTTCAAGAAATATATCGCCTACGCCCGGAGGAATGTTCACCCCCTCCTTACAGATGATGCTGCTGAGAAGATAAGGGATTTTTATGTTGAACTGAGGGCAGGTAGTAAGGAAACCGTGAGAGCAACCCCCCGTCAGCTGGAGGCGTTGGTTAGGTTAGCGGAGGCGTCCGCGAAAGTTAGGTTCAGTGATACGGTAACTGTGAGTGACGCCGAGAGGGCGATTAAGCTTACAAACTTTGTTTTAAGGGAGATAGCTTATGATGAGAGTACGGGGGAGATAGATATAGACCGGATTATGACCACCCACCCTAAATCCACGAGGGATAAGATCAGGCTCATTGAGGATATCATAAGGGCGCTTATCAGTGATAGTGGGGGGAACATGGCTTCACTTGACGATATAACAACTGAGGCTTCCGTGAAGAATATCCAGAAATTCGATGTAGAGAAAATCATAATGGAGTTGAAGACTAAGGGGATTATTTATGAACCACGGCATGGGAGATTTATGTTCACTGAGAATATATGAAACTGGAAATGGATCACGTTAAATCACTCTTCATTGTTGTTGCAATATACCTTCTTGTCCAGGGCATTGGTCTCTGGATTAGTTGGACTGGGCCGGGGGAGGAAGAGAAAGGTATTGTGGAGGTGGTAAAAGAGGGTGAGATACTCCCACCAGCGGTGGAAGATCCGGAAGATCCCATATCCTCCCTGCAGATATTTTTGTATGTAGTTGTCATGACGGGCGTAATCCTGATATTACTGAAACACAATCTGGGCATCATAATAAAAATCTTTGTTTTACTGGGTTTGTTAGGTGGATTATCCATAACATTCTGCGGTTTGATTGGCTGGGGGGTTGGTTTTTTTATTGCCTTACCTCTTTTTCTCTTCGGAATATTGAAGAGGGAGGATATGTTAGTGATGAACATAATTTTGTTATTCACCATCCCAGGCATAGGCTCATGGCTGGGCGCCTCCCTGGCTTTCATACCTTCTCTCATCCTATTAATCGGTCTCGCAGTCTACGACATTATCGCGGTATTCGGAACTAAGCATATGGTGAAGCTGGCGGAGGGGGCTAAGGGAAAGATTCCTATGATGTTTACTATACCGGTTGAGGATCGCTACCTGGGGCTTGGAACCGGGGATCTGGCTATACCCCTGGTTTTCTCGGTTTCTGTTCTAAGAGACTACGGCATGATGAATGCTGTAGCAGCAAGCCTTGGCGGATGTCTTGGCTTAATAATCCTCTTCCTCTACGTCCTGAATAAAAAAGACGTTACACTCCCGGCACTACCCCCCATCGCCATGGGATTGATCCTTGGATTCGGGATCGGGTTGATTTTATACCCCTGAGATTGCGTTGAGAAAGTATTGAGATTAGATCCAGACTATCAGGGTGTAATTAAAGAAATCGAAAAGTTGAAAGAAAAAAAATAGCGGGGCGAGGATTTTCATAAGTCAAGGATGTCCCTTAAACTAATTTTGAACCTCGGACCTTCGGGTCACTCAGAAGTGCGTTTCTCATGAGTTTTACCTCCTATGAGCTTCGCCCGTACGAGCTTCTCACTCTGTATACGTCCGACGAGCACTCCTGGCTGCTCAACCCCGCTATAAGGAGCAATAGATATACTGTATTAGGTTACTAAATATAACTTCCTGTGATATTTTTCATCTTTTCTATAAAGAACGGGCATATCTTTGTCAGCTCCGAGATTTCCTCCACACTCATCCCCTTCTCCAAGGCATCTGCGATATAGAAAAGCCTTTGATCCGTTGGGGTGATCAGATTCATCCTGATTACCTCCAAATCCTTCTCTCCAGTCCCCGTAAGACCCTCCTTTCCGATATCCAAAGACCGGATCGCCTTCTGCAAAGCCTCCTCCAGGGTCCTGCCTATAGCCATCACCTCCCCGGTAGACTTCATCCGCGTTCCAATCACCTTATCCGCATCCTTGAATTTATCAAAAGGCCACCTGGGAATCTTCACCACAATGTAATCTATGCTGGGCTCAAAAGAAGCGGGTGTTTTCTTGGTTACTGAATTAGGTATCTCATCCAGTGTTTTACCTATAGCAATCTTCGCCGCCACCCTCGCTATCGGATAACCAGTAGCCTTCGATGCCAACGCCGAGGATCTGGAGACGCGGGGATTCACCTCAATCACCAGATACTCCCTGGTTACCGGATGCAACGCAAACTGAACATTACAGCCCCCCTCCACACCCAAAGCCCTGATTATCTTTAATGATGCATTCTTCAGCATCTGATTATCAACATCACTCAGGGTCTGCGCCGGAGCAACAACTATGCTCTCCCCGGTATGAATCCCCATGGAATCAATATTCTCCATGCTGCAGATGGTGATGCAGTTATTCGCTGAATCCCTCA
>JAYEKX010000147.1:0-1096 GCA_034716875.1 Candidatus Altarchaeota archaeon
ATTTCGCCCCGGATTTAACAGCGATTACGAGCAGGAATAAGAAGGCAAATATCATCAAATCCCTTCTGATGTTGAGATACTTCCCTGACCTGTAGTCATCAATGATGTGGCCAATAATGACGACTATTACTGCAATCAGAACCATATCCGCAGATCCAATAACGAAAGCTGAAGCGATGAACTCGAAACCTATAGGTTTCGTATCATCATAGGTGTCTAATCCAGCCAGAAGGCCTAGGATTAAAGGGATCAGTGCAATCATATAGGTGAGGGTGCTTGCCCTCTCAAGAGACATTGAGGACAGGAAACTCGAGATCCTCGAGAAAACATCCTCCTCATAGCCAAAACCCTTGATTATAAGATAGCCGCCGATTATCGCAAGTATCAGGGTCATCGCCTGAAACATGACATCCAGGATACCGCCGATCGCCAGAAACAACAGGATTAAGCCAGGTATTCCAAAGACCAGTCTGGCGAGAGTAGGGTCCTCCTCTATCTCCTTCATAAAGTGCAGTGCGGTGAAGTAGGCCTTCTCCAGCTCCCGGCTCTGTCTGACAATCACCGTCTTTATGGAGATGATCTTGACCCTGGACTCGATTATCGGAAGTATCTGCTCATCTTCCGCCCCATCTGTGATCAGGATAACACCCTCCGGCTTAAATTTCCGGATAATATCTTCAAGCTGTTTCGTGATCTTAATATCAGATACTACTCCAACACTCTTATCTCCTGTGAGGGTCACTACCTCCGCACCTAATTCCTTGGCGGTTTTCACTGCCTCAAAAACTGCGTTCACATCCGTATCCTCTGGATCTTTAAGAGCCAGAGCCTGGGCTGCCAAAAGATTATCCTCCACTCCGACAATAGGGCCGACTACTCCTGCTTTTTCACCCAGATCGTTATCCCGATCCACACATAAGACCAGTTTTTCCACTCTTGTTGTTATATTTGCTTTTTAAAGAATATATTTCAATAATATACGAAGCTGATTTTAAGGTGTGATTTAAAATGACAAAAAAGTACTATGAGATGAAGGACAAAGGTGAAAAACATGTGTTTACGGGCAAAACACCCAGGCAGGCAGCATTAAAGGCCG
>JAYEKX010000147.1:1106-2104 GCA_034716875.1 Candidatus Altarchaeota archaeon
CCAGGGGTTTTAAGGACATAAAACTCCGGGAGAGAGGAAGAAGAAATAAAGACAAGACATACTCCATACACGTGTTCAAGGGGAGTACAAAGATAGTGGATTCCCCAGCCAACAGACCTTCATGGCTCCCAGCAAAAGTAAAGAAGCCGGTTGTCAGCAAGAAGGGAGTGGAGAGAGTCAAGAAAATCTAAAAAAAATATTCTTTCTTCTTTTTTATTTTTTTTATTATTTAAAAATGATTCTTGTTCCTGGTTCTAACTCCCTGATTCTAACCCAAAAGTTATCCGGGATATGTGGATCTCCCATCGCCGAAATCGAAAACAGGAGGTTCTCAGATAATGAGATATACCTGAGGATAAAATCCAGCTTAAAAGGAGAGACGTGCACGGTAATCCACAGCACATACAGTAATGATGCATTAACAGAGCTCTTCCTTCTCCTGGATCTCGTTGGGGATCTCGGATCAGGAAGTATCACTGCAGTAATACCATACATGGGATATGCCAGGCAGGATAAACGCTTCAGGGAGGGAGAAGCCCTCTCTGCAAAGACCATGCTGAAGATAATTGATCAATTCACAGACTCCATAATCACACTAAATTGTCATTTCCTTAACGACAGCGGGGAGCTTAAGTTCCATGGAATAAAAATAAGAAACCTGGATGCGTTCCCTCTGCTTGGAAAATACTTCAGGGATAAAACCAGGGATCCTGTGCTAATAGCCCCGGATAAAGGAGCAGTTAATCAGGTAAAGAAGGCATCGAATGTGATGGGATGCGAATTCGACTACCTGGAAAAAACCAGGATATCCGACCACGAGGTGGAGTTCGCACTTAAGAAACTTGATGTTGAGGCAAAAGATGCCATCATTCTGGATGATATGATCGCCACAGGAGGCACAGTAATTGAGGCCTCGAGGTTTCTGAGATCCCAGGGCGCAAGAACCGTTAGTGTCGGATGTGTCCATGGGGTGTTTTCAGAAGGCATAGGAAAAATAA
>JAYEKX010000148.1:0-2088 GCA_034716875.1 Candidatus Altarchaeota archaeon
TCAAATCCCCTGCATATCTTATCAATCCGCTCCCTCTGGTAATTTGAGGCGATTGCTCCGGTTAAGACCCCGTCTACGTCATCCTTTACTCGGGAGATCAATCTCTTCAGGTCTTTCAGTTCCTCTTCCTTCACACCTTCAGTCTCTTCAGTGATCAATGGGATCTCCATAAGTTCGGCCTGCAGTCCTGTTAACTCGATATTTGGGTGATGAAACATATAGCTTTCTGAACTCTGAGGCTTCATCGAGAGTAAATACTTAATGTCCCCCCCCTTTTTTTTTGCGAGATAAATTGCATATAGGGAGTCTTTCCCTCCTGAGGTTAGTGCTGCAAGTTTCATGTGTTTTTAATCCTTATTTTTAATATAATCTATTGTTAAAGCAATGATAGAATTAGGTAGTTATTTAAAAATAATGTAATCCTTAAGGGGTATGGAAAAATGACTGATGTAGATGATGTTAAGGGGGTTGTTTTGGAGGAAGCTAAGCAGAATGATGTGAAGTTCATTAAGCTGCAGTTTACGGATATTGCCGGGATGATTAAGAGTGTTCTTATACCTGTAGGGCAGCTTGAGGAGTCTTTGGATAAGGGAACGTGGTTTGATGGCTCTTCTATTGAGGGTTTTGCAAGGATTTGTGAGAGTGATATGTATCTTAAGCCGGATTCATCCACATTCGCTATCCTGCCGTGGAGGCCGAGGGAGAAGGCTACTGCAAGGATTATTGCGGATGTTTATGGTCCTGATGGTAAACCCTTTGAGGGTGATCCGAGATACATACTTAAACGGGCTGTAGAGAAAGCAGAGAAGGCGGGATTTATTTATAATACTGGTCCTGAGTTGGAGTTCTTCCTGTTTAAGATGGACAACTCCAAGGTTATGCCAGTACCCCATGATGTTGCGGGTTACTTTGATTTCTCCCCGAGGGATCTGGCTTCTGATGTTAGGCGGGATATAATCCTTGCCCTTGAGGATCTGGGGATGCATGTGGAGATAAGTCATCATGAGGTTGCTCCAGGACAGCATGAAATAGATTTCAGATACGGTGAAGCCTTAAGGACGGCAGATAATGCAGTCACCTTTAAATATACTGTGAAGGCGATCGCAAATATCCATGACCTGTATGCAACCTTCATGCCCAAGCCGATATTCGGGCAAAACGGCAGTGGAATGCATGTGCACCAGAGTTTATTCAATAAGGAGGGAGTGAATGTGTTCTTTGATTCAGGGGATAAGTATAATCTTTCTGAAACCGCTTACGGTTTCATTGCCGGCCAGTTAGAGCATGTACGGGCTATGTCTGCTGTGCTTTCGCCCACCGTGAATTCATATAAGCGGTTGGTCCCTGGATATGAGGCTCCTGTTTATGTATGCTGGGGGCAGAGGAACAGGTCGGCATTGATCAGGGTTCCCCGCTACTCTCTTGGCAGGGAGAACTCCACTAGGGCTGAACTGAGGTGTCCTGATCCAAGCTGCAACCCCTATCTGGCGTTTGCGGTGATGCTCCGGGCCGGCTTAGAGGGTATCAAGAAAAAAATGATACCCCCAAAACCGGTTGAGGAAGACGTCTATGGTTTTGATGATGCTAAACTAGCTTCCTGGGGGATAGATACTTTACCTGCATCGCTTGATGAGGCCATCCAGGAGTTCGGGAGGGATAAGTTGATGAAGGACACCTTAGGTAGACATACCTATGAACGCTATCTTGAGGCGAAGAAGGCGGAGTGGGATGAATACCGGATTCAGGTGACTGATTGGGAGATAGATCGGTACCTGGGGATATTCTAATCTCTTTTTTTTTTAAAGAATGAATAAAAATAATGCTGTGTTAATCCTGCAGGATGGGACTGTGATGGAAGGTATGGGATTCGGTGCAGAGGATACTGCTGAAGGTGAGGTGGTCTTTAATACATCCATGTCAGGTTATCAGGAGGCGTTGACTGACCCATCCTATAAATACCAGATTCTGATGATGACCTACCCCCTGGTTGGGAATTACGGGGTAAATAAGGAGGATTATGAGTCGGATAAGATCCAGGTGGAGGGGTTTATAATCAGAGAGCTTGCAACACATCCAAGCCATGGTAAA
>JAYEKX010000149.1:0-2081 GCA_034716875.1 Candidatus Altarchaeota archaeon
AAGATGCTGACCTGTGGGGGGGGGGTTGCTGCATATGCCTCTGCCTAAATGCATGGGGGTGAAGGTAATACATTCGGCTGTAACCCTTGGGTATGTACCCACTGCGGAAAGAAATTCACCGATAAGTGGGTTAATAATATTGTAAAGAGAACATTCAATGTAAAACACCGTCGTTTCTACAAACCATGATATTCAGGAAACACCAGTTGGGGTATGCAAAGAATGTATTAAGTAGTCTATGTAACCCTAATACCCTGTTTGGAAATAAGTAGGTTAGTAGAGATGAGACTGGGAAGGTGGGGAATATTCCTCTTCTATCCCTTATCGTAAATCCCTTTCTCCTTAATAACTCCATATACTCATTTATTGGCCTATCCCCCGGATGCCGTTCTATCTCTGATGTCCTTAACAGGTTTCCGGTGAATAAAAAAGATATCCTTGAAGCGAAATGAGATAGGTTGGGTATAGAAAGAAGCAGGATTCCATCATCCTTCAGGACCCTTTTTATATCCTCTAAAGCCTCTTCCTGTTTATCAAAGGTTAAATGCTCCAGGATATCCAGACAGAGAACGAGATCAAACTCCTGATCCTTGAAAGGCATGTTTGATATATCGCCTCTTTTCACCATATCTGAGGAGTAATTCAGGTCTAACCCAATTATGCCATAACCTTTTTTATGGAATTTCTCTACAAGAACGCCTTCTCCACAGCCGGCATCTAATATCCGTAAACTTTTTGGGGTTTTATTGAGGTAATCTTCTATAAACCCCATCTTTGCCATATAAATTGGGTAGTACCGCCAGTTTTTATCTAATTTCTTATGGTAATCCCCTTTCTTGGAATACTCACCATCTCTTGCAGTATCCATATCTTTATCTCATTTCAAAATCTCTTCAATGTTATATGATGTATTCTCTCCCGTATGGTAAATCCTTAACATAATATCGGCTAAGAGACCGAATATTATGAATTGGGCGCCAATCAGCATTAATAAAATTCCTAGGAGGAGGAGGGGCCTCTCTGTCAGACCCTGATTATACAGTATCTTCATTAATGTTAGATAAACTGAAATCAGGAAACCTAAAAAGCCAGTTAATATACCTAAGCCGCCGAAGAGATGGATGGGTCTTGTTGAGTATTTTCTCCAGAAGGTAACAACCATCAGATCAAGGAAACCCTTTAACAGCCTGGTTGCCCCATACTTTGTTTCCCCGTATCTCCGGGGGTGATGCATTATCGTTACCTCAGAAACCCTGAAGCCTTTCCACGCCAGTAAAGCAGGGATATAGCGGTGCATTTCACCATAAAGCTCTAAATTCTGAACCGCCTCACTGCGATACGCCTTCAAGGTGCATCCAAAATCATGGATATCAACCCCAGTCAACTTCCTTGCAAGATGGTTTGAGAGCCTGGAGGGAATCTTTTTTGTGAATAGGGGATCCCTCCGGGTTTTCCTCCAGCCTGAAACAACATCAAATCCTTCATCGAGTTTATCCAAAAGCCGGGGGATATCCTTAGGATCATTCTGTAGATCAGCATCCATCATGATTATAATATCCCCTGTGGCGTGATCAAAACCAGTGCTTATAGCGGGTGTTTGACCGAAATTCCTCCTGAATTTAATAATCCTTACTCTACTATCTCCCTCATGGATTCCTTTAAGTATCTTAAAGCTGTTGTCGGTGCTTCCGTCATCTATGAAAATTATTTCATAGGATCTACCTAATTTATCCAGCACCTCCATCAATCCCTGGTAAAGAAGAGGGATACTTTCTTCCTCATTCAATACAGGGATTACTATCGAGATTTCAGTCATTTTAGGGGATTATTTGGTTTCAAAGGTTATAAACTTTGGTTTTTAAGAGCTTCGGGGGAACTGAAGGCCAACGAATTTTTGCCCCTGATTTTTTTTTTGTCTCATCCAGAATCCGCTTGATTTCGAAGTCGTAGTCTACGTTAGGCATTCTCCACTCTCCCTATCCACTTAACTCTATCAAACCCGGAATCAAATGAATAGATAATGTTGATTTCAAGATTTTCCATCATAGCTATTAGAGATGCGTCAGTAAGTGAAATTCTGA
>JAYEKX010000150.1:0-2076 GCA_034716875.1 Candidatus Altarchaeota archaeon
TTTTTATGTAGTTAGACATGGCCTTATCAATCAAATCTTTTGATTCCTCTATACTCAGTTGAGAGTTTTTACTAAGATGCGTTGCTGAGCATTCCTTAAATCGGGCGTATCTTTCATCATATATCCTATCCTTTTTGAGATCAAGTATGTTTGGCCATTTTCCGCTGATAGAACCTGCGTCACGGGCTGAATATAACACATCCAGTCTCTTCATTTTTCCATATATGACAGTAAGCATGTCCACTAGTGATTCACCAAATCGAACTTCATCCGTAAACTTAACAGTTTCTTTAAAGATCATTTTCAAAAAAAATGTTCTATGAACGCAATAAAATGTTGCAAAGGGGCTTTCTGAAAAATAAAATAAGAATCTAGATACTACATCCGGAAAAGTAATGGATTCACATAAATGGATAGGGGTCCAGCAAAACACTGGTTTATTCTCTTTATTGGTTTCCAGCCAGAAAGGGATATTGTAGCCTTGGGCGATTGTAAACTCAGGGTTTTTTTCAAGGAAATCCACTGACTGGTTTATGCCGTTTGGTGTGAGGAAGTCATCGTCTGCACAGATTACGCAGTATTTGGTGTCAACATAATCTATTGCGTTAGCTATTTTAGTGTAAGGATAAATGTCTGAGGGGTAGTTGTTTATGTATAGGATGTTTAGCTCAGGTAATGAGGAAATAATCTCTTTATTCCTTTTTTTGTTCTCATCTAAACTGGAGTCTGCCACAATTATCCTGAATTCTTTTCCATACTGGTTGAAGTAAGTAAGGATCCGGCGGAGATACGCCGGGCGATTATGGGTTGGAATAACTATGCTGCAGACGGTCATTTAATCCTCCTTAAATACCCGTTTGGGCTGTATGAAACATATAGTTTATTATAACCTTCATCAATCTCGAAGCCATCATTTATTTTCAGGAATTCATCTACCGCTTCCTTCGGACTATTGTTTACATATTTTTTGTCGCAGACGCCAAGTTCAGCTAATCTGGATGTGTTTGTATCAAATACAACGATATAACCCCCAAGGGGTACGAACTCTTGATAAAGCTGCAGCTCTTTAAGAACATGGGTTTTGGTGTGGTTTGAATCAAGACAAACAATAACCTTAGAGTTCTTGGGTACTTTCTCCCTGACTTCCTGGAGTATCCCCCCAGAAACAGAACTTCCTTCAATCAGTTCAATCCTTTTGAATAATGGGTGGGCCTCAATGACTCTCTTGTTATGTTCCCTTATCTCAATATCGATACCCATGACCTTTCCTTTATCCAGCAACTCCATCAGGGAGGCATAATATATTAATGAACCGCCATGCGCAATTCCGGTCTCAATAATAACGTCTGGCTGGATTTTAAAGATTAGTTCCTGCATAAGTATTAAGTCTTCAGGGGTTTGGATAACTGGAACACCCAGCCAGTCAATTTCATAAGATAAACGATTCTCTGCCGCAACCTTCGTCCATTTCAGCCCAACATCCTCCAGTTCCCTGATATTCTTATCCCTTCTTGTGAGAACATGTTCCCTCAATGAAGGTATGTTTTTATAATTATCCCTTTTATCCATTATTATCCCCCTCCTCATAATGCTTTGGATTATACAACAATATGTCATTAATGTCTTCTATAGGTTACGCCCTTATCTTGTTAAGATAGTTCCTTAATGATGTCCTCCAGTCTTTCATTACGTTTATCCCTAAATCATTTAAGTGTTTATTCTCTAAAACAGAGTATGCTGGGCGGATAATGCCTGACTGTTTTTTGTTTCTCTCTCGTTTAATTAATTTAGTTCCTGGATTTGTTTGTTTAATTATTTCTTCTCCAAACTCGAACCAGCTGCAAAAACCTTCGTTTGTGGCATGAAATATACCTAAGTCCTTTGTTTCAATGATACGTTTGATCTGCTCTGCCAGGTTTTTTGTGGATGTTGGGGTGCATATTTCCTCCCCCCCGAACTCAACAACTCCTTTATCTCTGATTAACTCCAGAAACATTTCCACAAAATTATTTGATGATTTTCCCCGGCATGGGTGTGTTCCATATAGTCCACAGGTGCGGATGATGATATGTTTTT
>JAYEKX010000151.1:0-2075 GCA_034716875.1 Candidatus Altarchaeota archaeon
ATCCCGTTGAATATCCCCTCTAGTTAATTCCAAACCCGATGGGCAGCCGTCAACCACGCAGCCGATAGCTTCTCCATGGGATTCACCCCACGTCGTTACCCTAAAGATTCTTCCGAAAGTATTCATCATATTATTATATCGAATTAATGCCAATATATAATAGAGATGGTAACAGGGGATTTAATTACGGAGACTGTGGTGGAATTGCTTAGGAAGGCGGAGGTTTCTTTACCGGGGGATGTGGAAAAAGCCCTCAAAAGAGCATATAGGGCTGAAAAAGAAGAGATTGCAAGGATGCAGTTGAAAACAATACTGGATAATGTGAGATACGCGAGAATGAATAACATCCCTATGTGTCAGGATACTGGAGTCCCTGTTTTTTATTTAAGGCTTGGAGGTGGGTTGGAGATTGATTTAAATCTGATTGAAGAGTCCATTAGGAGAGGGGTTAAAAAAGCCACATCCAGGATTCCTTTGAGACCTAATATCGTGCATCCATTAACGAGAGAGAATTCAGGGGATAATACGGGGGCCGGGATTCCCGTCATAGACATTGAATTTTTAGGGGATAAAGATTATCTGGAGTTGACTGTGTTTCCTAAGGGGGCTGGCTCCGAGAATATGTCTGCTTTCAGGATGCTGAATCCCTCCGAGGGTGTGGAGGGAGTTAAGGGGTTTGTTTTAGACACGGTTGCTTCCGCGGGCGGGAATCCCTGCCCCCCAACTATTGTTGGGGTTGGTATAGGTGGTAGTGCGGAGGGGGCGATGAAATTGGCGAAGAAGGCCTTGTTGAGGGGGATTAATCCCCATGAGGATGAGGGAATTGCCGGATTAGAGGGTGAGTTGTTGAAGGAAATAAATAAGCTTGGGATTGGGCCTATGGGGTTGGGGGGGAAGACAACGTCTTTAGCGGTTAATATTGAATATGCCTACTGTCATACCGCCAGTTTACCCGTAGCTGTTAACTTACAGTGTTGGGCAAACAGGAAAGCCAGTGCAAGAATTCATGTGGACGGGGTTGAATACATCTAGGTTTTTTGTTTCTTTATCATGCTTACCCCTATGGACGCGATCTTTCCGCCTGCTGATATGAGTAGCCAGGTCAGTAGGAAGCAGGCCATGAGATTTCCGCTTAGATTGAAATATCCTGTTGGAACTATCTCCATATTTGGTATCTGCATACCTCCCGGAATTGAGATCGGTTGTGTTGATTTTTCTAGCTTGAAGATGTCGGGCGGTTTTTTTGAACCGGTAAATGTGGAGAATGCTGTTATCACGCTAGCCAGGATGATACTTAATCCAAGAAACAATAATAGGTATCCAACGATTCTGTCGCAATTCATTTTTATTTCATCACCTGTTGTTTAGAGAATGGTATTTAGTACTTAAATTATATCCTCCTGCAGTTTTTGTATATGTATGCTTTCTTGCTTATACCCCATCCAACATTAACCTTATCTTTCCACCTTAGGTTGCCAAAATCTTTGCACCAACAAAACCGTGGAAGCATCGTTGCTCCCCCTCCAGGTATTAACCCTGCTGACGACATAACCAATTTGCCCTTTTCCATTTCATTTCCACATTTCGGGCATTTCAATTTATTCTCCAGTGTTATCCCCTCCCTATTAAACTAATATTCTTTGTCGCTATTATATCCGCTTTTGTGTCTAAAACATTTTTAATTAGAATATCCCCGATCTTTACGGGGGCATCAACCTCCAGACGTAAAATCTCTTTCATAACCTCCATCATTAATTCCTTCGGTATGGTCTTTGATGTCTTAACGCTGACGAGGGGGAGGGAGCCCTTTTTAACTTTAACGGTGGTGGTTAAACCCCTCTCAGGACAAAAAAGTTCCTTACGTACATACTCCTCTCCTTTATCACAAATATTCCCTGTAATCTCCTTAATCTCATCCCCTGAGTACTCCACTTCTATCTCACAACAGTTGGGGCAGATAATGCATACATATCTCTTATTCACCCTCAACCACCTCTATTTGTAATTCCCTACAACCCCTGATGTCATCCCCTCTTAATTTAAACTGAATCATTTCTGCAGGGTTTACCCTGAGC
>JAYEKX010000152.1:0-2063 GCA_034716875.1 Candidatus Altarchaeota archaeon
CCCGTCGTTCTCTAAATCCGTTACGAATATATCCCTGATACGCCCCCCTGTGGTGAAGTTTCCTTTACACTCACCGTGCTTGTCTAAGACATAGAAATACTCCTGGCAGCCAACCAGAATCTCATCCCATCCATCACCGTCGAGGTCATACACAGACAAACTCTGAATTCCTTTCTTCGTTTTATATTTCCAGATTTCATCACTTGTAGCATTAAAGACTTGTATATAACTTGGATATTCATGGACACCATACGTATCGGTTCCCACAATAATCTCTTTAAGTCCATTCTTATCTAAATCTGTCACATATAGTGTATTAGCCCAACTAATCACATCCACCTGCATCTTCCCTTCATGATATCCTTTCTCGTTAATAACAAATAATTTCCCCCCAGCCCTGTACCTTGGACCGTGTGTACCTGCAATAAGTTCTTTACTGCCGTCATTATCCAAATCTTCTGCAAATAAACTAATGATCCTGTATTTAAAGCGTGTCTTAGAGCTCCATGTTAGGTTTCCGTTGCTATCTAAAACATGGACGTAAGAGAAAACGCCCACAATGATATCTTTTTTTCCGTCTTTATTCAGGTCATCGATTAAGATTGCTGAGATAGATCCTGGGAGAGGATACTTCCATTTCAGACTACCCTCCTCGTTAAGTACGTAAATCCATCCAGCACCCCCCATACTGGTCCCCTTAGATGAGATGGTAATCACTTCCTTAGAGCCATCGTTGTCTAGGTCATCGACATGAACGAAAACCACCGCACTATCTGTGGAGTACTCCCATTTAAGATCCATATACTCTGTGGATTCAGCATTACATAAGACTATGAGATTAAGCGATGCCAGAATAGCCAGTAATATCATAATTTTCTTTTTCATTTTATTAACATATTAGTGCTTTTGGATTAAATATATCTTTTAGGGAACTACTCCCTATTTTTTGTATATAAATTAAAATGTCAACAAAGGCATCGGCACCTGCGAAGGTTATTTTGTTGGGGGAGCATGCAGCGGTCTATAAAAACCCGGCTTTGGTGGCAACTGTTGATCTGAGAACCGAGGTTACTGTTAAAAAGAGGGGCGATGAAAGATTCATGCTCACTAATGAAAGTACGGGAGTCAAGGGTTTAGAGTTCACCTTCACAGATATCCCGAGGCTGAAGGGGGAGTGGGGTGCTTTGCTTACGATGGAGGCGATTGAGAGGGTTTATTCCTCCTTAGGTATAGATGAAAAAACAGGTCTTGACATAGAGTTGACGTCACAGGCTCCTGTTTCTTCTGGACTGGGGAGTTCTGCTTCGGCTGCCTCAGCCTTAGCTCTCGCGGTTTCAGGGGAGATGGGTCAGGAACTGGACAAGAAGGAGATAGCAAGGATTTCATGGGATATTGAAAATATCGTGCATAAAAAATCCAGTGGCGTAGACCCCTTCGCTGTCACATTTGGTGGGGTGATCAGATATCAGGCAGGGGAATTTAAGAAGATAGATGTGGTGGAGTACCCAAAGATAACTATCGGGGATACCGGGGTGGTCTCAGATACTGGTGATGTGGTTATGGATGTTATGGCCTTAAAAGAGAATTTCCCGAAATTTTTTGATGAATACCTTAAGATGATGGTTGATATCGTGGACTACGGGCAGGTGTTTCTAAAGCAGGGGGATATGAGGGGATTTGGTCAGATAATGGATATAAACCATGGCCTGCTCTCCGCCATAGGGGTTTCCTCCCCAGAGCTTGATCAACTGGTTTGGGCTGCAAGAAAAAATTCCTTCGGGGCAAAACTCTGCGGAGCAGGGCGAGGGGGGATAATGATCGCATTAGGGGATGTTGGTGGTGAGATAGAGGAAGCGGGCGGACGAGTGATTAAAACCAGGATTTGTGATGAAGGCGTCAGGTTAGAGAAGTAGTTTTAGAATATCCCCTCTTTCACCTGTATATCTCATTAATTCCTGCCAACGTTTTTGCAGGTTGCATAGGTTTTGAAAGAGATCGTATTTAGGCACAGCATCCGTTTTGGCGAGAGTAATATTATTTAATGCCTCCTCACTACCTTTTTT